>JANORB010000255.1:0-3957 GCA_031415135.1 Methylibium sp. | reverse complement strand
ATCATCGTCATCAACCCGGCCGACCCGCCGCTGGTGATGCGCGACACGGTGCACTGCCTGACCGAAGGCACGCCGAAGGCCGCGGAGATCGAGGCCTCGGTGTTGGCGATGATCAAGGAGGTGCAGAAATACGTGCCGGGTTATCGGCTGATCAACGGCCCGGTGTTCGACGGCAATCGGGTGTCGATCTTCCTCGAAGTCGAAGGCCTGGGCGACTACCTGCCCAAGTACGCCGGCAACCTGGACATCATGACCGCGGCCGCCGCGCGCACCGCCGAAATGTTCGCCGAAGAAATTTTGGCCGGCTCGCTCACGCTCGAGCCGGTGGCGGCTTGAAGGAGCAACGCAGCATGACAACACTCAAAGGCAAGAAGATTCTGGTCCACGACATGACGCTGCGCGACGGCATGCACCCCAAGCGGCACCAGATCACGCTAGCCCAGATGAAGACCATCGCGCAGGGGCTCGACGACGCCGGTGTGCCGCTGATCGAAGTGACGCACGGCGACGGCCTGGGCGGCAGTTCGGTGAACTACGGCTTCCCGGCGCACACCGACGAGGCCTATCTCGGCGCGGTGATCCCGCTGATGAAACGCGCCAAGGTGTCGGCGCTGCTGATCCCCGGCATCGGCACCGTCGACCACTTGCAGATGGCGCATCAGCTCGGCGTGCACACGATCCGCGTGGCGACCCACTGCACCGAAGCCGACGTCAGCGAACAACACATCGCGATGGCGCGCAGGCTCGGCATGGACACCGTGGGCTTCTTGATGATGGCGCACCGCAACAGCCCCGAGGGCCTGGTCCAGCAGGCCAAGCTGATGGAAAGTTATGGCGCCAACTGCATCTACATCACCGATTCGGCCGGCTACATGCTGCCCGACGATGTGAAGGAACGCCTGGCGCCGGTGCGCGCCGCGTTGAAGCCCGAAACCGAACTCGGCTTTCACGGCCACCACAACCTGGCGATGGGCATTGCCAACTCTCTGGCCGCTGTTGAGTGCGGCGCGAACCGCATCGACGCCGCCGCCGCCGGCCTCGGCGCAGGCGCCGGCAACACGCCGATGGAAGTGTTCATCGCGGTCTGCGCGCGCATGGGAATCGAGACCGGTGTCGACGTGTTCAAGATCCAGGACGTGGCCGAAGACCTGGTCGTGCCGATCATGGACCACGTGATCCGCATCGACCGCGACTCACTGACGCTGGGCTACGCCGGCGTGTATTCCAGCTTCCTGCTGTTCGCCAAACGGGCCGAAAAGAAGTACGGCATTTCGGCGCGCGACATCCTGGTCGAGCTCGGCCGGCGCGGCATGGTGGGCGGCCAGGAAGACATGATCGAGGACACGGCGCTCACGCTCGCCCGCGAGCGTGATCAAGCAGCCTCTGTCGTGAAAGCGCGTGACGCGGCGGCCCAGCGCCGGGCCGCCTGAGGGGCACCCGATGGCACTCGACAAAAACACCATCGCCGGCCTCGCCGAGCAGCTTGAAAACTGCCAGCTACAAGCGCGCGACACCACCAAGATCACCGACGATCACCCGGGCATGGACTGGGACGATGCCTACGCGGTGCAAGACGAGATCCTGCGCCGCAAGCTGGCCCGCGGCGGGCGGATGGTGGGCTACAAGGCCGGGCTCACATCGCACGCCAAGATGAAGCAGATGGGCGTGGACACGCCGGTGTTCGGCTTCCTGGTCGACGAGTTCGTGGTGCCCGAAGGCGGCGAGGTCAAGACCAGCGAGCTGATCCACCCCAAGGTCGAGCCCGAGATCTGCTTCGTCACGCGCAGCGAACTGCGCGGCCCGGGCTGCCACATCGGCGCGGTGCTCGCGGCCTGCGACTTCGTGCTGCCGGGCATCGAAGTGATCGACAGCCGCTACCGCGATTTCAAGTTCGACCTGAAGAGCGTGGTGGCCGACAACACCTCGGCCTCGCGTTTCGTGGTCGGCGGGCGCATCGCGCCGGCGCGCGATCTCGATCTGCGCACGCTGGGCATCGTGTTCGAGAAAAACGGCGAGCCGGTGGCCTTCGGCGCCGGCGCCGCAGTGCTGGGCCACCCGGCTGCGGCGGTGGCGATGCTCGTCAACCACCTGGGCCGGCGCGGCCAGTCGCTGCCGGCCGGTAGCCTAGTGCTGTCGGGCGGCATCACGGAGGCCGTGGCAGTGCAAGCCGGCGACCACATCACGCTGCGCATGCAGCACCTGGGCAGCGTGTCGCTGCGTTTTGTTTGACCTTGTCTGACCGGAGAACCCAGCATGCCATTCGCACAAATCTACATGCTCGAAGGCCGCACCGAAGACCAGAAGCGCGCGGTGATCGAGAAGGTTACGCAAGCGCTGCAAGAAGCGGTCGGCGCGCCGAAAGAAACGATCCGCGTCTGGATTCAAGACGTGCCGAAGATGAACTGGGGCATTGCCGGGCAGACGGCCAAGGATCTGGGGCGCTGACGGCGCGCACTGCGGCGGCGCCGGATCAATCGAACAACTCGCCCTGGCCGTCCGAGGCCAGCGGGCGCGGCTTGCGAAACAAGGTCAAGTCCAGCTCGACCCGCTCGCGGTTCAGCCCCAGGCGCGCTGCGGCCTTGTGGAAGCGCTGTGACAGCAACTGCGCCCACACACCTTCGCCGCGCATGCGCGAGCCGAAGCGGGGGTCGTTGTCGCGCCCGCCGCGCATCTCGCGCACCCGCGCCATCACGCGCGCGGCGCGCTCGGGGAAGTGCTGGTCCAGCCACTGCTGAAACAGCGGGTTCACCTCCCAGGGCAGGCGCAGCACCACGCTGAAGGCCGAAGTCGCGCCGGCATCCGCAGCCGCTTCGAGAATCCGTTCCAGCTCCGGCTCGTTGATGAACGGGATGATGGGCGAGACGCTCACGCCCACCGGCACGCCGGCCCGGGCCAGCGCGGCGATGGTTTTCAGGCGCCGCTGCGGAGCGGCGGCGCGCGGCTCCAGGATGCGCGCCAGTGCCGCGTCGAGCGACGTGACCGACACGTACACGGCGGCCAGCCGCCGCGCCGCCATCGGCGCGATCAGGTCCAGGTCGCGCTCGATGCCGGACGACTTGGTGACGAGTGAAAACGGGTGGCTGCATTCGGCCATCACCTCGATCACCGAGCGCGTGATGCCGAGCTTGCGTTCGGCCGGCTGGTAGGCATCGGTCGCCGAGCCGATGTTGAGCAGCAGCGGCTCGTAGGCTTTGGCCGCAAAGGCCTCGCGCAAGCGCTGGGCGGCGTTGACCTTGGCGATGATGCGGGTCTCGAAGTCGAGCCCGGGCGACAGGTTCAGGTAGCTGTGGGTCGGCCGCGCAAAGCAGTACACGCAGCCGTGTTCACAACCGCGGTAGGGGTTGATGGACAGGTCGAACGAGATGTCGGGCGAGTCGTTGCTGGACAGGATGGACTTGGCCCGCTCTTCGATGATTTGCGTGGTGGGTGCGAGCCGCTCTTCGCTGGCGATCTGGTCCAGCGTGCCCCAGCCGTCGTCCCAAGCTTCGGTGGCCCGGGTGCTGAACCGGTGCTCGATGGCCCAGGCGGTGCCGCGCCCTTTGAGCGCGCCGGGCCGGGGCAGGTCGGCCAGCGGTTGGAGCGGGATTCTCGAAGGCATGCCGTGGGTCGTCGAATGGAATAGACTGTACGAATATAAGGGGTATCCACTTAGCTCCAGTGACGCTACTATCACTGGATGAATACCCAGCCTATCGTAGCGCCAGAAGCGGGCCGTGACTACCCCCGCAACTGGAACGAGTTTCTCGACTGGTTCGCCAGCGAAGAGACTTGCCTGGGGTATCTGGAGAAGCTGCGCTGGCCGAGCGGCTTCGTCTGCCCGGGGTGCGGCGTTGCGCAGGAGCCCTATCGCTCCAACCGGGCGCGGCTGATGTGCCGCAGCTGCGGGCGCCAGAGCACCGTCACCGCCGGTACCATTTTCGACAAGACCCGCACGCCCTTGCGTGTGTGGTTGGCGGC
>JANORB010000254.1:0-23259 GCA_031415135.1 Methylibium sp. | reverse complement strand
AGCCCCAGCGCGCCTGCTCGCCGGTCATGACCTTGCCCTTGCCGAAGCGCTCTTGCGCACGCCGAACGCCTTCGACCGCCAGCATCGCCGCCGACAGGCCGCGCATGTACAGCACCTGGCCGACTTCTTCCTTCGGGCCCGTGCCCTGGCCCTTGGCGTGCACCAGGGCCAGGACGTCCTTGGTGACCTTGGCATTGGGTTCGGCGCCATGCTGCAGCGCCAGTGCGTTGTAGCCCTTGGCGCCATCGCCGACGTCCTTCACATCGGGTTCGGCACCGGCCCACCACACGCCGTACATCTTGTCGCGCGGGTAGCCGGTGGCCACGGCCTCCTTCAACGCGGTGGAGTTCATCACGCCCCAGCCCCACAGGAACACGTAGTCGGGCTTGCTCTGGCGGATCTGCAGCCACGCCGCCTTTTGCTCCACGCCGGGGTGCGTGACCGGAATGGTGCTCAGCTCGTAGCCGTGCATCTTGGCGCGCTCCTGCAGCAGCGGAATCGGCTCCTTGCCGTACGGGCTGTCGTGGTAGACCAGGGCAATCTTCTTGCCCTTGAGATTGTCCATGCCGCCTTCCTTCTTGCCCACGTGCTGCAGCAGGATGTCGGCCGCCACCCAGTAGGTGCCCACCAGCGGGAAGTTCCACTTGAACACGCCGCCGTCGGCGCTTTCGCTGCGGCCGTAGCCCGAGGTGATGAGCGGGATCTTGTCGCCCGGCGCCTTTTCGGTCAGCGCAAACGTGATGCCGGTGGACAGCGGCTGGAACACCGTGGCGCCGCCGTTCTTGCCTTTCAGGCGCTCGTAGCACTCCACGCCGCGGTCGGTGGCGTAGCCGGTTTCGCATTCTTCGACCAGCGTCTTCACGCCGTTGATGCCACCTTGCGCGTTCACCAGCTTCATGTAGTCGGCCATGCCGTTGGCGAACGGCACACCGTTCGGCGCGTAGGCGCCGGTGCGGTACACCAGGGATGGAAAGAACTGTTCTTTCGCTTGCGCGAACGCAGCCGGCGCGCTGGCCAGGCCGGCCAACCCGGTCGCCGCGATCGCGGCGGCGGTTGCAAGGGACTTCAACTTCATGTCTGCCTCCAGAGGGGTGAAAAGAGCACTCGTCAGTGCGTGATGAAAACGGGGTGGAACGTGGTGTAGAGAACGTTTGGACGGGCTGTTGGTTCGTAGTGGTTTTCCGCCATCAATGCGGAAACGGCCACAGCCGCAGCTTGTCCTTGGCGATCGACCACAGCCGTGCCAGCCCGTGCGGCTCGACGATCAGGAAGAACACGATCAACGCGCCGAAGATCATGAATTCGAGGTGCGAGGCCAGCGCGGTGGAGATCGGGATGCCCAGCCACGCCGGCGCCTGGTTCAGCAGCAGCGGCAGGATCACGATGAAGGCCGCGCCGAAGAAGCTGCCCATGATCGAGCCCAGCCCGCCGATGATCACCATGAACAGCAGCTGGAACGAACGGTCGATCGAAAACGCCGCCGGCTCCCACGCGCCCAGGTTCACAAAGCCCCACAGCCCGCCGGCCACGCCGACGATGAACGAGCTGACCGCGAACGCCGTCAACTTGGCATACACCGGGCGGATGCCGATGACCGCCGCCGCCACGTCCATGTCGCGAATGGCCATCCACTCGCGGCCGATGTGGCTGCGCACCAGGTTCTTGGCCATCAACGCGAACACCACCACGAAGCTCAGGCAGAACAGGTACTTCTGCACCGGCGTCTCGATCGGCAGGCCCAGCACCTGCAGGTTCGACACCGACACCGAGCCCGACGCCGAATCGTTGGTGAACCACTTGATGCGCAGAAACGCCCAGTCGACGAAGAACTGCGCCGCCAGCGTGGCCACCGCCAGGTACAGCCCCTTGATGCGCAGCGACGGAATGCCGAACACCACCCCCACGACGGTGGCGCACAAACCGCCCAGCAGCAGCGAGGCGATCAGCGGCATGCCGTCGATGCGGACCTGGAAGTTGTAGGCCGCGTACGCGCCCACTGCCATGAAGGCGCCGGTGCCGAGCGAGATCTGCCCGCAATAGCCCACCAGAATATTCAGGCCGATGGCCGCCAGCGACAGGATCAGGAACGGGATCAGGATGGCGCGGAAGGTGTACTCCTGCGCCACCAGCGGAACGACGATGAAGGCGAACACCAGCAACAAGCCGATGACGACGCGGTCTTGCAGGATCGGGAAGATCTGCTGGTCAGCGGCGTAGGAAGTCTTGAACTGGCCGTTTTCGCGGTAAAGCATTCTTGTTCTCTTTCGTGCCTACACGCGATCGATGATCTTTTGGCTACGGCCCGCTGCGCTTAACTTGGCATTCGCCAAGTTAGCCTGCACCGAAAGATCATTGATCTCGTATTTCATACGCGATCAATGATCTTTTCGCCGAACAGCCCCTGCGGCCGCACCAGCAGGAACAGCAAGGCCAGCACATACGCGAACCAGATCTCGATGCCGCCGCCCATGAACGGGCCGATGTACACCTCCGACAGCTTTTCGCCGACGCCGATGATCAGCCCGCCGATGATGGCGCCCGGCACCGAGGTCAGCCCGCCCAGGATCACCACCGGCAGCGCCTTCAGCGCAATCTGCGAAAGTGAAAACTGCACCCCCAGCTTGCTGCCCCAGATCACGCCGGCCACCAGCGCCGCAAAGCCGGCCACGCTCCAGACGATGACCCAGATGTGGTTGAGCGGGATGCCGATCGAGTTGGCCGCCTGGTGGTCGTCGGCCACCGCGCGCAACGCGCGGCCGGTGGCGGTCTTCTGGAAAAACAGCGCCAGCACCGCAACGAGCGCGGCGGCAATGCCGGCGGCGACCACGTCTTCCTTGTTGATCAGCACGCCGCCCTGGAACACGCTCTCCAGCAGGAACACCGGGTCCTTGGGCATGCCGACGTCGATCTTGTAGATGTCGCTGCCGAAAATCGTCTGGCCGAAGCCGTCGAGGAAGTAGGTGATGCCCAGCGTGGCCATCAGCAAGGTGATGCCTTCCTGGTTCACCAGCTTGCTCAGCACCAGCCGCTCGATCAGCCAGGCCAGCGCGATCATCACCGCCATCGCCGCGATGAAGCCGAGCACATTGCCCAGCACCTTGCTCTCGATACCCAGGCCTTTGGGAATCCACTCCGAGAAGCGCGCCATCGCCAGCGCCGCAAACAGCACCATCGCGCCTTGCGCGAAGTTGAACACGCCCGAGGCCTTGTAGATCAGCACAAAGCCGAGTGCGATCAGCGAATACAGCATGCCGGCCATCAGGCCGCCGATCAGGACTTCAAGGAAGAATGCCATGGTGGGTCGAAGTGGTTCAGTGAGTCGTGCCGAGGTAGGCGCTGATCACATCCGGGTTGGCGCGCACCTCGGCCGGGGTGCCGTCGCCGATCTTCTTGCCGTAGTCGAGCACGACCACCCGGTCGCTGATGTCCATCACCACGCTCATGTCGTGCTCGATCAGCACGATGGTGGTGCCGAACTCGTCGTTCACGTCGAGGATGAAGCGGCTCATGTCCTGCTTCTCCTCGACGTTCATGCCGGCCATCGGCTCGTCCAGCAGCAGCACCTGCGGGTCCATCGCCAGCGCGCGGCCCAGGTCGACACGCTTTTGCAAGCCGTAGGGCATCTTGCCGACCGGCGTTTTGCGGTACGGCTGGATCTCCAGAAAGTCGATGATGCGTTCGACATGCAGCCGCTGCTCGGCCTCTTCGCGCGCCGCGGCGCCGAAGTGGATCGCCTGCTGGAAGAGGTTGCTCTTCATCTTCAGGTTGCGCCCGGTCATGATGTTGTCGAGCACGCTCATGCCCTTGAACAGCGCCAGGCTCTGGAAGGTGCGGCCCACGCCCATCTCGGCCACCTGGCGCGAGTTCATGTGCTCGAAGGTCTGGCCGCGAAACGTGATCGAGCCCTGCTGGGGCTGGTACACGCCGTTGATGCAGTTCAGCATCGAACTCTTGCCCGCGCCGTTCGGGCCGATGATGGCGCGCACCTCGTGCTCGCGCACATTGAAGCTGATGTCGGTGAGCGCCTTCACGCCGCCAAAGGCGAGGCTGATGTTGCGCACATCCAGAATGACGTCGCCCGATTTGCGCGCGGCCATCAGGCGGCTTTCTTCATGGCGGGAAAGGTCTTCGCGTCCATGATCTTCAGGTCGGCCGACACCATGCCGCTGCGCCCGTCCTCGAAGGTCACGCGGGTCTCGATGTACTGGTTGGCCTTGCCGCCGTACAGCGCATCGACCAGCACCTGGTAGCGCTCGCCGATGGTGCCGCGCTTGACCTTGCGCGTGCGTGTCAGCTCGCCGTCGTCGGCATCGAGTTCCTTGTGCAGCACCAGGAATCGGCTGACCTGGCTGCCGGCCAGCATCGGGTCCGCAGCCAGGTCGGCGTTGACCTTTTCCACGCAGTCGCGCAGCAACTCGTAGACCTCGGGCTTTTGCGCCAGGTCGGTGTAGCCGCCGTAGGGCAGGTTGCGCTTTTCGGCCCAGTTGCCCACCGCGTCCATGTCGATGTTGATGAAGGCGCAGACCTTCTCGCGCTGGTCGCCGAACGCCACCGCCTCCTTGATGTACGGAAAGAACTTGAGCTTGTTCTCCACATACTTGGGCGCGAACATCGCGGCATCGAACGCGCCACCCTTCAACTGGCCCACGTCTTTTGCGCGGTCGATGATCCTCAGGTGCCCGCTGGCGTCCAGAAAGCCGGCGTCACCGGTGTGGTACCAGCCGTCGGCCGTCAACACCTCGGCGGTGGCGGCCGGGTTCTTGTAGTACTCCTTCAGCAGGCCCGGCGACTTGACCAGGATCTCGCCGCTGTCGGAAAGCCGGATCTGCACGCCGGCGATCGGCACGCCGACGGTGTCGGCGCGCGCTTCGTGGTCGGGCTGCAGGCACACGAACACGGCGGTCTCGGTCGAGCCGTAGAGCTGCTTCAGGTTGATGCCGATGGAGCGGTAGAACGTGAACAGGTCGGGCCCGATCGCCTCGCCCGCCGTGTAGGCCACGCGCACGCGCGACAGCCCCAGGGTGTTGCGCAGCGGGCCGTAGATGCACAGGTTGCCCAAGGCGTAGTGCAGACTGTCGAGCGCGGAGACCGGCTTGCCGTCCATGCGCGCCGGGCCGACACGGCGCGCCAGCGCCATGAAGTGCTGGAACAGCCATTTCTTGATGCCGCCGGCGTCTTCCATCCGGATCATCACGCTGGTCAGCAGGGCCTCGAACACCCGTGGCGGCGCGAAGTAGTAGGTCGGCCCGATCTCCTTCAGGTCGATCGTCACGGTGCTGCCGGACTCGGGGCAGTTCACGACATAACCGCACACCAGCCACTGCGCGTACGAAAAGATGTTCTGGCCGATCCACGCCGGTGGCATGTAGGCCAGCACTTCGTCGTCGGGGCGCAGCTTGTCGAAATCGGCACCGGCCTTGGCGCGGTCGATCAGCGTGTGGTGGGTGTGCACCACACCCTTGGGGTTGCCGGTGGTACCGGAGGTGAAGAACATCGCCGCCACGTCGCCGGGCTGGCCCTTGTCGACTTCGCTGCGAAAGAAGTGCGGCTGCGCGGCCTGCACGGCGCGGCCGGCCTCGATCAGCGAATCGAGCGAGGCCAGGCCCGCCTCATCGTAGTGGCGCAGGCCGCGCGGGTCGTCGAACCAGATGCGGGCAAGTTGCGGGCAGGCCTCGCGCAGCTCCAGCACCTTGTCGACCTGTTCCTGGTCTTCGACCACCGCGAAGGCGATGCCGGCGTTGTTGATCGGGAAGACGAACTCCTGCCCCGCCGCATCCTGGTACAGCGGCACCGGGATGGCGCCGAGCGACTGCGCCGCCAGCATCGTGGCGTACAGACGCGGCCGGTTTTCGCCCACCACCACGATGTGCTCGCCGCGCTTCAGGCCGGCCTGCGCCAGGCCGCAGGCCAGCTCGCTCACCAGCTGAGCCAGCGCGGACCAGCTCAGGCTTTGCCAGATGCCGTATTCCTTCTCGCGCAACGCGGCGGCCAGCGGGCGCTGCGCCGCATGGCCAAGCATCAGGCGAGGGAATGTCGTCTGCACCGCGTGCTCCAGTGTCAAATGGACGGGGCTGTCCAGGTGCCGGACTGTAGGCAAAAGTTTGACGCCATGTTGTCGTTATGACGACAATCCGGGTGTCTCTTCTCCCCGTGTTTTCCCTGAGCGACCACCCATGCCCACCACCAGCGCGACTCCCAAAGCGCCCTTGCTCGAACGGGCGCGCGCGCTCGACGAATCGGAGCTGGCGGGCATCCCGTGGCTCACCGCCTTGCAGCGCGACGAGCGCGAGCGCGCGGTCGCCGACCTCAAGGCCGTGCAGGTCAGCACCGGCGAGTTGCTGTGCCGCGTCGGCCGGCCCGCCACTTACTGGTTCGGCGTGATCGACGGCCTGCTGAAGATGAGCAACGACACCGCGATGGGCATCCCGATCACCTTCACCGGCGTGCCACCCGGCGGCTGGTTCGGCGAAGGCACGGTGATCAAGCGCGAGGCCTACCGCTACAACATCCAGGCCCTGCGCAAGAGCCGCGTGGCGGGCCTGAGCGTGGCCACCTTCCACTGGCTGCTGGACCGCAGCATCCCCTTCAACCGCTTCGTGATGCGGCAGCTCAACGAACGCCTGGGCCAGTTCATCGGCGCGCGCGAGATCGACCGCATGAACGACCCCGACGCGCGCGTGGCGCGCAGCCTGGCGGCGCTGTTCCACCCGCTGCTGTACCCCGGCGTGGGCACGCTGCTGCGCATCACGCAGCAGGAATTGGGGTATCTGGTCGGGTTGTCGCGCCAGCGGGTCAACGAGGCGCTGCATTCGCTGCAGGCGCTGGAGTTGATCCGCATCGAGTACGGGGGCGTGCGGGTGCTGGACCTGGAGGCGCTGCGGCAGCACATTCATCGGCGGTGAACTTGCGCTTCCAGGCTTGCGGCGCCGTGCGGGGACAGATCGGCATCGCGCCGACGCGCTTTCTCGGCGGCAACCCGTTCTGAATTCCACCAAGCGAACATGCGATTCCAGTCACCGCCGAAGCCGCGCTGCTTGAGTTGTTCATGAACCATTGAACAGTCGGCCGCGTCGCCGAAGTCGAACAGCGCGGCGGATGCTCGCCGGTCGCAGTCGAGATAGGCAATCTTCAGTTGATTGACGGTCTGCACAGGCAGGTGGCTGGGCTCTGCCTGGGCGGTGACCGCGAGCATGACGAACGCCAGAGGCGTGGCTTGAGACATGCACATGGTGGCCCTTTCGGTTGCGCGCGTGACGTGGGCCGCCGCTGCGGGGCGGCCACTCGCCTGGACGTCGGGGCATGCCGCCGCCAACCGGCAATCGACGCGCCCCTCGCCAGCCATTGCGCCTGTGAAGACAGGCAATGTCCTGAAAATCGACCACGCTCCGCGTGAGCAAGCCTGAGGATTCCTGAACATCGGGTTCGCGCCGCCGTTGCCGAGGCAAGCCAATGCCATCAGCGAAGCGGCGGGGCAGGCGCGCAGCGCCTGCAGCAGGCTCAGTCGGCCAGCCCGGCCTTGCGCAAACCCTGGTAGAAGCGTTCGCGCTGGCGCAAGAATTCGGGGCTGACGGAGTAGCGTTCCGCCTTGAAGCTGGCGAGGCTGTAGTCCGGCTGCAAGCGACGGAACTCCGCTATTTCCGCGCGCGCGGTGGCCATGTCGCCCAGGTTGGCCGCCGCCGCCGCAACCCACGCATGCGGGATGCTGTACTCGGGCCTGGCGTCGACCGCGCGCCTGGCCCAGCTCAGCGCCTCGGCGTCGCGGCCGGCGTACAGGTGCGCTGCGGCGATCACGACCAGAAAGCCGTGCAGGCGGCCGTCGCGCGGGCTGAGCCGCAGTGCTTCGAGGCCGGCCGCTATCGATTCCTCCGGCTGGCCCATGGTGGCATAGGCGTAACTGAGTCCGCCCCAGGCGGGCCCTGCATTGCGGTTGATCGCGACCGCGCGCTGACGCAGCGCCAGGCTCTCCTCGGGCTTGCCCTGCATCGCCAGCAATTCGGCGCGAAGCTGCACCGCGTAAAGGTTGTTCGGGTCGATCGTGTAGGCCTTGGCGCTCGCCTCGCCGGCGCGGCGAACCCACTCTTCGCGAGTCGCGCCGCGCAGGTTGATCCATCGGGCCATCACATCGGCTGTGTAGGTCAGGCCGAGCACGCTCCAGCCCTGTACCGACGTCGGGTCCAGCGTCACTGCGCGCTGTGCCAGTTCGCGCGCCGCCGCGTTTTTGTCGGGTGTCCGGCGTTCGAGGGCCGAGTAGGCCTGCCACGCCAGGTCCTGCGCGTCAGGATTGATGGGGCGCAAACGCTGGCTGCGCTGCGACTCGGATTCGATCAGCTGCTGGTGCAAGGCGTTGGCCACGATTCCCGTCACCTGCGATTGCATCGTGGCGAGGTCGCGCCGGGCGCCATCCAGCCTGTCGGCCCAGACCTGCTGGCCGTTTTCGGCATCGATCAGGCGCAGGTTCAGCCGCACCTGGTCGCCCAGGCGCTGCACGCTGCCTTCCAGCACGTAGCGCACGCCGAGTTCGCGGCCGATCTGGCGCACGTCGACGACCCTGTCCTTGTACGTATTGGCCGAACTCCGGGCGATGACAAAACTGTCCGGGATGCGCGACAGGTCGGTCGTCAGGTCCTCGGTCAGGCCTTCTGCGAAGTAGCTCTGCTCGGGGTCGCCGTTGTTGTTGACCAGCGGCAATACGACGATCGACAGTGGCGGCCGCGCAACCATGGTCGAAGAACCAGCGCCCGGGGCCGCGGTTCGTGTGGCCACGACCCACGCTGCGCCGACGGCCACAAGCGCTCCCAGTGCGCCGAATGCAAGCCACTGCCGCTTCCAGTGGCGCCGGCTTGGCCGCCCAGAGGCGGCATCGACGGGCGCCGCCGCTGCCGGATCGGTGACCGCCGAGTCCTGTGGCATCAGTTCGGGCTGGGTTGCGGGCGACAGGGGCCTCGGCGCGCCGATCGAAACAGGCGCCACAAGCACATACCCGCGCCGGGGCACCGTCTTGACGATGCGCTGATCCGTATCGCCAAGTGCCTGGCGGATGTCGCTGACGCAGCGGGTCAGCGACTCGTCTGTGACAACGAGCTTCGGCCACACGGCCTCGATCAATTCATCTTTGGTGACGACGCGGCCCGCCGCCCGCACCAGGCAGGTCAGGAAGTCAAAGCACTTTGGCCGCAAGTCCACCACGGCGCCGGCACGGTGGAGCGTGCGGCGCGACGCATCGAGGCTGAAGTCTTCGAAACAGAAAAGACTGGCAAAGGGTTCGTCCGGCTTGCCCATGGCCTTGCATCAAGAAATCACTCAACGAGGTGACTCGTTCTCGCACCTGCGACTGTATTCCGATTGCTGTGCTTGCCCATCGGGCACTTGGCGGCACGCGACTGCCTGTTCGCTGCGCCAGCCCCACAACTTCCAGAGGGATTCATACAAGCCCGAAATCGGCCGGCGCCGGCCTTCGAAGATCGGCTGCTCAGAACGGCAACAACTCCCCGTTGACGATCCACGGCGTGCCGAACTTGTCGACCAGCATGCCCCAGCGCTTGGCCCAGAAGGCCGGCTGCATCGGCATCGTCACCTGGCCGCCGGCGGACAACGCGGCGAAGACTTTGTCCGCTTCGGCCACGGTGGCGTGGTTGAGGGCGATCGACACCCCTTGATGCCCTCACAAGGAAATGTGGCTTTGCCACCTTCCTTGATCCTCGCGGGAGCCCCTCGCCCTTCGCTTTGCGGTTTCCCTCGCGTCGGCGCACCGGGTTTCTCGCAACACGGGCACCCCGCCCGTGTCGCTCGCCGAACGCGACGCTGGTCGATCCCCCTGCGGGGGCCCCTCGCCCTTCGCTTTGCGTTCTACATCCCCTTGAACAGTCCGGCGAAGCCGCGGCTTACTTCGAGCTTCTCGGGGTGGCCTTTCACGCTCACCAACTGGCGGCCGCGCAGGTCGCGGCTCACGCCGGCGATGGCGCGGGTGTTGACGAGGGTGGAGCGGTGGATCTGCCAGAACACATCGGCATCGAGCTCGTCGACCAGCTCCTTGATCGGCTTGCGGATCAGCGCTTCCAGCGTGGTGGTCTGCACGCGGGTGTACTTTTCGTCGGAGATGAAAAACAGCACGTCTTCGATCGGGATCATCTGGATGCTCTGGCCCACCGTCGCCTGGATCCAGCGCAGCGGCGGCGCGGCGCCGGGGTTCATCTGGCGCGCCAGGTGCTGCAGCAGTTGCTGCATGTTGGCGGCCGTGTTCGAGGCGCCGCCATCCCGCTGGGCCAGCCGCTTCCGCACGCGCTGCACGGTCACCCGCAAGCGCTCGCGCTCGGCCGGCTTGAGCACGTAGTCGACCGCGCCGTGCTCGAAGGCTTCGATCGCGTACTGGTCGTAGGCGGTTATGAACACCAGCTCGCAGCCGGGCCAGCCGTCCGGTGCGTCTTCGAATGTCGGCAATTGCGCGATCGCGCGCGCCGCTTCCACGCCGGTCATGCCGGGCATGCGGATGTCCAGGAACACCAGGTCGGGGTGGTGCTGTTCGGTGAGTTGCACCGCCTCGTGTCCGTGCCTGGCCTCGGCCACGATGTCCAGTTCGGGCCAGACCTCGGCCAGGCGCGCGCGCAACTGCTCGCGCATCAGCCGTTCGTCATCGGCAATCAGCGCGCGCACGGCCAGGGCGGGGGTCGGGTTCATGCCATCGTTCCTTCAGAGGCCTCTCCGTCACGCGCCTGCGCCAGGTAAGGCACGCTCAGTGTCACCACGGTGCCGGTGGGCGCGTTCCCGGTCAGCGTGATCGAGGCCTTGTTGCCGTACAGCAGTTTCAGGCGCTCGCGAATATTGTTCAGGCCCACGCCCGTGCCTTGGGTTTCGGCCTTGCCGAAGCCCAGGCCGGTGTCGGCCACAGTGACGGCCAGCTTGCCGTGCTTCACCTCGGCCCGCACCGACAGCGTGCCGCCTTCGGGCTTGGGTTCCAGGCCATGCTTGACGGCGTTTTCGACCAGCGACTGGATCATCATGGCCGGGAACTCGGCCGACAGCAACCCGTCGGGCACGTTCACCTCGGTCTGCAGGCGCTCTTCCATGCGCACCTTCAGGATCTCCAGGTACGGCCGGATGACCGCCATTTCGCGCCCCAGGTTGTGCGCGCTGGGCTGGGCCTCGCGCAGCGTCGGCATGCTGGCGCGCAGCAGCGCGATCAGGTTCTTCTGCATCGTGCTGGCCCGCGGCGGGTCGGTCTCGATCAGGTGGTCGATGCTGGCCAGCGTGTTGAACAGGAAATGCGGCTCCACCTGCGCCTGCATCGCGGCCATGCGCGCTTCGACGACCTGGCGCTTGAGCGATTCGGACTCGGCCGTCTCGGTCGCCTGCGCCGCCTTCACCTCGGCCTGCAGGCGGCCCTTGTAGGCGATCTTGGTGATGATCGACGCGATGATCCACAACATCGCCAAAGTCGGCAGGTGGTCGCCCAGCGTGACCTTGCGCACCCGCGTCCTGGGCGTTGCGGCCACGTCGGCCTGGGCCTGCTCGGCGTCGCGCCGGGCCTCGTCGGCGGCGTCCTGCGCCTCCTGGCTGGCCTTGTCGATGGCGCCCATGATCTCGCGCCGCGCCGCTTCCACCGCCGCCTTCACCGCTTCGGGTGTGGCGCCCGGCGCCAACTTGATGAGCACGCCGTGCTCGGCGGCCGAGGCGGCGAGATTCTTCACCTCGGCGGCCGCGGACGCCGCCGACGCCGCGGCCCGCGCGGCCGACTGTGCGGCCGTGTTGCCCTTCTTGATGCGCACGCCGTGTTCGCCGATCGAGATTTCGATGTCGCCCTGTTCGGGCCGTTCGATCCTGATCGCCGGCTCGGCCCTGGACGCGCCGGGTTTTGATGCCGATGGGCTGGCGGGCTTGGCTGCCTTGGGCTGCGCGCGCGGCAGCATCGTCACGGTTTCGCTGATCACCCACGTGAACGGCGGCAGCTCGCTCAGGATGGCGGTGCCCACGAGCAGCAGCAACGCCAGCACAAAAAAACGCTTCCAGCTGATGCTGACCAGCCAGGTGGCGTAGGCGTGGAACCCGCGCACCGCGGCGGCGGTGAATCGCTGCCACGCCGAGGCGGCGGGGGTCGGGGAAGCGGGTGCGGACATGGTGCGGTTCGGTGCGGCCCAGTGGCGATGGCACCGAATGTACGAGCGGCACGCGGGCCGCGCCAAGCCGCATGCGACGGACCACCAGCGCGGCACGACAAGGTGCGGCGGCACGGGACCGGCCGTGCCGCCGGTGCCGGCCCGCTACAAGAAAGCCAGGCGCCGCGCGCTGCCGAAGTTCTTCAGGTTCGGCAGCACGCTGTCGAGCTGCGTGTCGCTGGCGCCGAACCAGCCGAGCAAGGTGGCGGCGTACTGGTCCACCGAGGTGGTGGGCAGCCAGCGGCCCTGCAATTCCCACGCCTCCACGCCGACGTCGCTGGCCCCGCCAAGCACCAGTTCGGGGTAGCTGCCGTAGGTCGCGCCGCCCCTCACGGCGCCGCCGAGCACCAGGTGCTGGTTGCCCCACGCATGGTCGGTGCCTGTGCTGTTGTTGGGCTTGAAGGTGCGGCCGAAATCGCTTTGCGTGAAGGTGGTCACGGCGTCGGCCAGGCCGAGGTTTTTCATGGCGTTGTGGAACGCGCCGAGCGCATCGCCCAGCTCCTTCAGCAGCCGGGCGTGGTCACCTTCGGTGGGGCTGCCGGTGACCAGTTGGCCGCTGTGGGTGTCAAAGCCGCCCAGCTCGGTGAAGAACATCTGCCGGTTGCCCAGCACGGTGGCGTTGGCGGCCACCAGCTTGGCCACCTGGTAGAGCTGGCGGCCCAGGCCGGTGGTGACCTTGCCATTGGCAATCAGCGGAGCGAAGCCGGCGTTGATCTGCGCCGACGCGGCGGCGTCGCCGGGCTGCGTCTTGACGACCGCCGCGAGCCGCTGCGAGATGCCGAACGCGTCGCGCTGCATCTGGGTCTGCGCGGTGGCCAGCGTCAGTTCCTGCGGCTGCGCGTAGAGCGAATCGAGCGCCGCCTTGCGCAACTGGTTCGGCGCCCACGCCAGGTCGGCGGGCAAGGTGCCGTGGGCGCCGAAGGTCGACCCCGGGCCGGGCAGCACCAGCGGCGCGCGCAGCGCCTCCAGCCCGAAGCGGCCGTTGCCACCGAGCGAGATCACCGGGTTGACGGTGGCCAGCACCTGGCTGCCACGCCCGCCCCAGCCGGTGCGCGTCAGCGCGTCGGTGCTGCCGGTTTCCCACAGCACCTGCTGGTCGGAGTGCGAGAACAGGCTGTCGGGCACCAGGTCGCTGCTGTCCGGCGCGGCGCGGAACTGCGCCTTGGTCAGTGGCGCGAACAAGGGGCCGACGTTGAACACCGGCGCAAGCTTGCCTTCGGTCCACACCGAGCCCAGCGCCGACAGCGCCGGGTGCAGGCCGTAGTCGCTGCCGGCCAGGCTCAGCAACGAAGCCTTGGGCAGCGCCAGGCCGGCGCGCACACCGCTGTACTGCGCATGGCGGGCGGTGTCGGTGGGCACGATGGTGTTCAGCCCGTCGTTGCCGCCGTACAGGAACACGCACACCAGCGCCTTGTAATCGGCGGCGTAGGCCGGCCTGGCACCGAGCATCAGATTGCCCAGGCTGGCCGCGCCGAGCGCGCCGGCCAGCGTGGCGCCGGAGGTCTTGAGCCAGTGGCGGCGTTGCAGGTCGGTGGTGCGGGCCGGGCTCTGGTTCAGGGTCGTCTTGTTCATCATGGTGTCCTCAGCGCTGGACCTGGTAGTTGGGCGAGGCGAACACCAGGTAGGCCGCGGCCCGCACCCGGTTGCGCTGCCAGTTGGCCGCATCGGTGGAGGCGGTCCACCACGCCACGGCCTTGATGACCTCGGCGCGCGGCGTGGCCGGCAGCGCCTGGCCGAGCGCCAGGTTCGAGAGCCGGTCGACCAGCCTGGTGGCGTCGGCCGCATCGGCGCTGAAGGCGCTCAGGTCGACCTTGGTGCCGATCGCCGAAGGCACGTTCGCGTCGGCGGCGGAGCCGTCCCAGTCGAGCAGGTAGGTCAGAAAGTTGAGCCGCTCGAGCGCGCCGTTGGCGTTGTGGATGCCGAAGGCCGGGCCCACCAGCGGCGTGCCGGCGACCGGGTAGTCACTCGGGTAGAAACTGAACACGGACGGCGGACGGAACATGTGCTGGCTCATGCTTTCGCCCCACCACCAGCCCAGCGATTCGCCGTCGGTCCTGCCGTTCAGCGCGCGCAGCACGCCGGTGAACACCAGCACCGGTGCGCGCAACTGGCCGGCGCTGGCGCCGCGGGTGGCCGATCGCGCATCGGCGTCGAGCAGCACGGCGGCCACGGTGGCCGCCAGGTCGCCGTTGGCGCCCGCGCCGAAGGTCCGGCCGCCGCTGCTGAAGCGGCCGCTGGTGAATGCGCCCACCACGCGCTGAACATAGGCGGGCGACGGGTTGCTCGTGACCAGGTGCTGGATCATCTGGCGGGCGATGAAGGGTGCCGTGTTGGGGTGCGCCATCAGGCTGTCGAGCACGGTCTCCAGCGCGCTGGCGGCGCTGCTGTTGGCGGCCACCTTCAGGCCGGACAGCAAGGGCCGCTCGGTGGTGTCGTGGTAGGCCGCCGCCGGCACCATGTCGCCGCCGTGGTAGCGGCAGTTGGCGCCGGCCGGATAACAGCCATAGCCGGTGGTGCCGCCGGCCGGGTGGGTCCAGCCGGTCAACGCGTAGGCGTAGTTGCGCACCACGTCGTTGGTGTAGGTGGCGCTGCACACACCGCCCTTCAGGCTGCCATCGGCATTGAGCTGGCAGGTGCCGATCGAAAACAACTGCAGCAACTCGCGCGCGAAGTTCTCGTTCGGCGCGGCCTTGTCGTTGTTGGCGTTGTTCAAAAAATCGCCCATCACCGGCGACAGCACCACCTTCTTCAACACCTGGCGGTAGTTGCCGAAGGCGTTGTCGAGCAGCATGTTGTGGTAGTTGCGCATGCCGTAGGTGCCTTCGACCGAGGTGCCGGAGATCACCACGATCTGCTGCAGTGCGAACGCCACGCGCTGGCGCAACTGGTCGGGCTGGGTCAGCGCGCCGCGGTAGAAGTCCCACACCAGCGGCTGCGACGAGAACCAGTCGCGCCAGCAGTTGGGGCCGGCATACGCGGCCTGGTCGCAGAAGAAGGTGGCGCTGCTGCTCTTGTGAATGGCGTCGCCGTTGCCACTGGTGTAGCGGGTGTTGGTCAAGGCCATCTGGGCCACCAGCCAGGGCGCGGTGCCCTGGGCCTTGATGTCGGCCACCAGCGTTTCGGTCGGGCCGAACGAGGCCTGCGTGGCCAGGCTGACGGCGTCGAACTGGGTCACGGGAGCGGGTGCGGGTGCCGGTGCAGGTGCGGGTGCAGGTGCAGGTGCAGGTGCAGGTGCAGGTGCAGGTGCAGGTGCAGGTGCAGGTGCAGGTGCGGGTGCGGGTGCAGGTGCGGGGGGAGGTGCAGGTGCGGGTGCAGGTGCAGGTGCGGGGGGAGGCTTGCGCCGTCTGGCCTGTTCGGCGGACTCTTCGGGTGAAATTGATGCGTCGGCGATTGGCGCCGCCGACTCGCCGGGCGAACCGGCGCCACCGCACGCCACCAGGGTCGCTGCCAGCAGCGGGCCCGTCAAAGCGCGATAGCGCAGCCAGGCGGCGGCAACTGAATCAGGGATCGTGGGCATTCGGACTCTTTGGAATTCGGCAACGTCGCGACCATAAGCGCTGGCGCCGTGGCGGCGCTGCGGCGCGGGTGGCGTTTGTGAGCGCGTGTAGCGCCTCCGACCCGGGCGTGCCGCGCCTCGTGTCCCCGTCGTTCACCGGGTCGACACCCACGAGGCCGGGAAATTTGGCGCTGGCGCGCCCGGGCCTGCGCCTACCGCTTGCAATCGCCCTTACAGGCCGTCACGCCGGGCGGTGCCGCGCCGCGCGCGGGCTGAGCGCGTTCGGAAAGTACAGCGCCGTCAGGCTGGCGGTGTGCACCGGCACGAAACCGGCGCGCTGCGGTGTGTCGGCGTCGAAGCGGCGCCAGTCGCGCAGCCAGAAGATGTGGTCGCAGACTTCCAGCAGGCCCATGGTCTCGCGGTCGCCCACCAGGATGCCCTGCACCCGCAGCCCCAGGTCGGCGCGCGCGCTGTCCAGCCGCGCCAGGGTGGCGCCGGTGCAGCCGAACTCGCCGTCGCTGACGATCAACACATCGGCGCTGCGCCAGCCCTCGGTGTGCACCTGCTGCAGCGCGCGCTCGATCGGCGTTTGCACATCGGTGCCGCCGTCGAAGCCCTGGCCCAGCATGTCGAGCAGGCCGCGCAAGCCGTCCTGGCTGAGGTCGAGTTCACGCTCGATCAATTCGCCCGGCCCGCCGAACGCGATCAGCCGGCAGCGCCGCCCTTCGCGCTGCGCGGTGCGCATGGCCTCCAGCACCACCGCCTTGGCGATGTTCTCGGGCCCGCCCTTCATCGAGCCCGAGGTGTCGACGCACAGGATCATCGGCCCGCGCTCCAGCGCTTCGGGCGCCGGGGCGGCGTCGCGGCGCCGGCGCGCGCCGGGGTCGGGCACCCGCTCCATCAGCACAGCTTCGCTCTCGTAGGTGAGCAGGCGGCTTTCGGCCAGCCGCGCGCGCCACAGCTTGCGCAGCACGGGGTGGCGAATCTGCAGCGCTTCGCTGCCCAGCATGCGTTCGAGCCGATCCGAGTGGCGGATGCCTTTGAGTTCGCCCGGCGCATCGGGCAGCCGCGTTTCGCGCTCGCGCTGCGGCATCGGATCAAGGCGGCTGTGCGGCGCGGCGCTCGTGGCCGGCGGCCGCTGCGGGTGGTGTTGCGCGCGGCCGAGCGCGCGGATCAATTCGACCAGCGGCTGCAGATGCGCCAGCAGCGCGCTGATGCGCTGCGCCTCGCGCCATTCGCGCGAACGCAGCAGGCCGCGCAGCTGGTCCCAGCTCAGGTGCGCCAGGTCCCCCAGGCCCTGCATCAACGCGAGCACTTCTTCCCAGCCGCTCTGTTGCAGCTCCCACTCGTCTCGAAAGCCCTGCGCCTCCAGCGCGATCGCATCGGCGCGGCTCAACGCCGGGCGGTGGTCGTTGATGCGGTCCAGGTGCCACAGCAGCGTGCGCACAATCTGCTGCGCCAGCGGCGGCGCGCCGTGGCTCAGACTGGGCAGGCGCAGCGCGCTGATCGCCTCCAGCATCGGGCGCAGCGCTTGCGGGTCGGCAAAATCGAGGTCTTGTGACGGCAGTTCACCGGCCTCCAACGCGGCCAGCCAGGGTTCGAGATCGGCCAGGCGCCGCGCACTGCCGCCCGCCGCCGTGATGACTGCGGGCATCCACAGCGACTGCGGCAAGGCTTGCAGGCGGTCGTACGGCGCGTCGAGGTCGAGCATTGCGGAGTCCATCGCAGTCAGCCCATCGCCTGCGCGGCCACGCGCCCGATCAGGCGCTGAGCGCGATCGGCTCGGGCCGGCTTGCGGCCTGCCGCGGATCGACGGGCAACGCGGCGAAACCGGCGCGTGTGCCCTGCAGTTGCGCCACCCGAGCCGCCAGCATGGCCAGCGTCTGGCGCCTGTTGCGCAACAACTGCGCGGCCAGGTCGGGCGGCAACCACAGCCGGTCGCGCAGCGCCCGGGCCAGCGCGGCGGCCTGGGCCTCGATCTGGGCCTGGTGCTGGCGCGCCGTGGCCAGCACCTCGTCCACCTGGGCCACGCGCGCGGCCACATGGGCGCTGCTGTAGTGCTTGCGCAGATGCGCCTCCAGCGAGGCCGTCATCATGCGCAGCATCTCGCCCTCACCGCCTTCGGCACCGCCGCCGATGGAGCGCGCCAGCGCCAGCTTGCCGGCGCTGGCGTCACCTTCTTGCGATGGCGCGCGGCTCTCGATCTCCAGCTGTTTCTCGAACGCGTCGGCAGCACGCGCCAGCCACGGTGCGTCTTGAGGTGCCGCTTGCGCCACCTCGCGCGCAAACCAGTCTTGCAGGCCGGCCAGCTGCGCCGGCTCGGTGGCCAGCAGGTACGGCACCAGCCACAGATCGAGCCCATCGACCTCGGCCCGGCCTTCGGTCAGCGCGGCGCTGCGCAGCAGCCCGATCAACTGGCGCCAGCGCCGATCGGAAACACCGAGCGGCAGGCTGGCGCACAAGGCGCGCAGCGCCTGCAGATGCGGCACCACCTCGGGCGCCAGCGGCACCGCGTCGCGCCCGGACAGCCATTGGCCCAGTTCCTCGCGCGTGATGGCCTGCGCGGCCATGGGCGCCGCGCTGGCGCGGGCCGGCGCCAAGGCAAGCAACTGGGCGAATGAAGCGTCGCTCACCGCCGCCACCGGCACGCGCACCAGGAAGCGGTCGTAGAAGGCCATCAGCGATTCGTCCTGCGGCACCTCGTTGGTGGCGCCGATGACGCTGATCAGCGGCGTGCGGGTGCGCGCCGAACCGTTGTCGAACTCGCGCTCGTTGAGCAAGGTCAGCAGCGCGTTCAGGATTGCCGAGTTGGCCTTGAACACCTCGTCGAGAAAGGCGATGCTGGCGGTCGGCAGGTAGCCGTCGGTCAGGCGCTCGTAGCGGTCTTGTTCGAGCGCCTTCAAGGACAGCGGGCCGAACAGCTCTTCCGGCGTCGAGAAGCGCGTGAGCAGCCGCTCGAAATAGCGCGCCCCGTCGAACGCGCGGTGCAGCCGCCGCGCCAGTTCGCTCTTGGCCGTGCCGGGCGGGCCGATCAGCAGCACATGTTCACCGGCCAGCGCACCCAACAGCGCCAGCCGAACTGCGGCGCTGCGCTCCAGCAGGCCGGCTTCGAGCGTGTCGATCAGCGAACTCAGGCGCGCGCGGGAGGGTGTTGCGGGGATCATGGCGGGATTGTGCTTTGTCGTGCGCGGCGTGGCGTGGCCGCGCGGCTCATCAGGCAACCTCCGTGCTGCGCACTACGGTATTCGCCTTGGGAACGGCCCGGCGGCTCAGGCGTCATGCACCACGCCATCGCGCACGTTCAGCGCGCCACTGCCCGCCAGTTCGGCCACCAAGGCGTCGCACCAGTCTGCGGCCGTCGCCGCATCGCGCGGGCCGAAGCGGCGCCAGACCGCAACGAACAAGGGCGTGTCACTGGCCCAGCGCAACAAGGCGGGCCAGGCCAACGAGCCCTCTTCCATCAGGTGGTATTTGATCAGCACCTTGGCGCCGTGGTGGGCATGCCGCGCGGGGTTGGCGCGCTGCCCGGCCAGCCGGGTTCGGGCCCGCCGCAGCGCCCCCGCCACATCGCTGAACGGCGCGCCGTGGCCGGGAATGACCACCCGCACCGGCAAACGCTCGATCAGGTCGAGCGTGGCCGCCACCTCGTCGAATGCGGCGATGCCTTCGAGTTCGGGAAACACCACACCGAAGCCGTTTTCCCACAGCGCGTCGGCCGAGATCAGCACGCCATCGGCGGGGTCGAACAGCACCAGCGAGTCGGGATCGTGGCCAGGTGCGGCCAGCGCCTGCCAGCGGCGCGCGCCGACTTGCAGCGTGTCGCCCGCGGCGAGCATCACCTGCGCGCTGAAACGCTCACAGCGCTGGCCGGTCGCCTGGTAGCTCAGTGCGTCTTCGTCCCAGCCCTGCACATCGGACCAGACACCGGCCGGCACCGTGACCGGCACGTCGAACGCCCGTTGCAACGCGGCGTTGCCACCGCAATGGTCGGAGTGCAGGTGGGTGTTGACGATGCGCGCCAGTGGCTCGCCCCGCAGCGCATGGCGCAACAGCGCGAGCGTCTGCTCGGCATGCACGCTGTGCCCGCTGTCCACCAGCGTGGCGCCCTCGCCCGGCCCACCGTGCAGCACGATGTTGTTCGACGACAGCCAGCCGCGCTCCAGGACGGTCAGGCCAGGCAGCGCCTGCGGGCCGGCGAACGGTGCAGCGCTCGGCATGCGCGTGCGGTCACTTGTACAGCAGTTGCGGCAGCCACAGCCCGATCTGCGGCCAGATGTAGAGCAAGGCCAGCGCAATCACCTGGATGCCCATGAACGGCATCATGCCGGCGAAGATCTGGTTCAAGGTCACATGCTTGGGTGACACGCCCTTCAGGTAGAACGCCGCCATCGCCACCGGCGGCGACAGGAAGGCGGTCTGCAAATTCAGCGCCACCAGCAGGCCGAAGAACAGCGGGTCGACGTTGAACTTGGCCAGCAGCGGAATGAAGATCGGCATGAAGATGACGATGATCTCGGTCCACTCCAGCGGCCAGCCCAGGATGAAGATGATGAACTGGCTCAGCAGCATGAACTGCAGCGTGCTCAGCCCGAGCGACAGCACCCAGCGCTCGATGATGTCCTGCCCGCCCAGCAGCGCGAAGGAGGCCGAGAAGATCGACGAGCCGACGAACAGCCAGCACACCATGGCGCTGGTCTTGGCGGTCAGGAACGACGACTCCTTGACGATGCCGCCCAGGTCCACCAAGGTCTTGACCACCGCATTGTCGCTCTTGGCCTGCTTGGCCGCGACGTACCGATAGGCCCCGGCGAGCAGCAGGCCGCCGAACGCCCCCACGGCGGCCGCCTCGGTCGGTGTGGCCAGGCCGAACACGATCGAGCCGAGCACGGCGATGATCATCACCGCCAGCGGGAAAAACGACGCCAGCAGCATCTTGAAGATTTCCAGCCGCTGCCAGGTCATCAGCCGGCTGACCAGCAGCAGGCCGGCCAGCCCCAGGCCGAACACGATCCAGTACCAGGTGGGTGCCGGGACGCGCTGGGCCGGCGCTGCGGCCTCAGCCGCCGCGGGCTTTGCCGTGGCCGCTGCGGGCGCCGCCTGGCTGGACGCCGGGGTTCCTGCGGCGACCGGCTCCTTGAGGTCGGCGCCTTCCTTGGGAGGCTCCTGCAACCCGCCCGATTCCTTGGGTGGTTCCTGCAGCCCCGAGGTTTCCGCAGGCTTGTCGTCGCTGGCGGCAAACGAGCCGCCCGATTGAACCAGACCGGTGGTGTCGACAACGGCCTTGGGCGAGGTGGTGGCGCTGTACATGAGCAGCAGCAGCGCGATGATGGAAATGGCCGGCAGCAACGAGACGAACAACTGCGTCGCCACCAGCCGCTTGGGCAACGAAGGAACGCTGAGGCCGCCGAACAGGCCGCTCAGCGCATTGCTGCCGCGCGCGCTCAAGGTCTGCGCCAGCGGCGGCAACGGCACCCGGCGTTCACTTTCCGCCAGCGGCGGCGCGAGATGCGGCTTCCATTTGGCGACGATGATGACGTAGCCGACGTACAAGCCGGCCAGCATGATCCCGGGGAAGAACGCGCCGGCGTAGAGCTTGACGACCGAGACCCCTGCGGTGGCGCCATAGACGATCAACAGCACCGACGGCGGAATCAGGATGCCCAGGCAGCCGCCTGCGGTGATCGCGCCGGCCGCCAGCTTGATGTCGTAGCCGGCGCGCAGCATCGCCGGCAGCGCCAGCAGCCCCATCAGCGTGACCACCGCGCCGACGATGCCGGTGGCGGTGGCGAAGATTGCGCAGGTGACGATGGTGGCGACGGCCAGCGCCCCGGGCACACGCGCCAGCGACAGGTGCAGGCTCTTGAAGAGCTTTTCGATCAGGTTGGCGCGCTCGACCAGGTAGCCCATGAAGACGAACAGCGGAATCGCGATCAGCACGTCGTTGGACATGACCGAATAGGCGCGCTGCACCATCAGGTCGAGGATCTGCTGGCCGGCCAGCGCCGGGTTCACGCTGCGGTAGGCGATCCAGCCGAAGAACACGCCCATGCCCATCAGCGTGAACGCGGTCGGAAAGCCCAGCATGATGGCCACGACGATCAGCCCCAGCATCAGCAGCCCGAGGGCGCCGAGATCGTCGCGGCTCAGGTGGCCGTCGGCGAAACCGGCCCACGGCGTGAAGGTCACAACCGCCGCGAGAATGATCGCCATCAGCGAAAAACCGAACCACAGTTCCTTGCGGATCCTCATTTCGTGCTCCCTTGGCGCACGACGAACTGGTCGAGCCTGGCGATGTCTTCGTCCTTCACGTGCACCATTTCCTTGAGCTTGTCGACGTCGACCTCCTCGACGTCGTGTTCGCGCGAGGGCCACGCGCCCTGCTGGATGCAGATCACGCAGCGGATGATTTCGACGATGCCCTGCAGCAGCAGGAACGCGCCGGCCAGCGGCAATATCGTCTTGAACGGATAGATCGGCGGGCCACTGGCGGTGATGCTGGAGTGCTCGTTGACGGCCCAGGACTCGGCCGCGAAGTAATAACCGGCATAGGTCAGCGCGAACACGCCGGGCACGAAGAACAGGATGTACAGGATCAGGTCGATCGTGGCCTGGGTGCGCGGCTCGAAGAACCCGTACAGCACGTCACCGCGCACATGGCCGGCCTTGGCCAGCGTGTAGGCGCCGGCCATCATGAACAGCGTGCCGTACATGATGATCATGACGTCGAAGGCCCAGGAGTGCGGCTGGTCCAGCACATAGCGCGAGAACACCTCCCACGAGATCGTCAGCGTGAGCGCGACGATCAACCAGGAAAACGCCTGGCCGACGAAGGTGCTGATCTTGTCGATCGTCAGGAGCAATTGCTGCATGTCTTGGCCCGCTGGAAAAAATCAGCCACCCGGTTTTCGCCCGGGTGGCCGACGAAGGAAACGGAGAACTCAGGGTTTCCTGAGCCTCAACCTACTTGGCTCCGAAGAAATGGCTCACGGCCATGCGCCGGCTGACGTAGGTGTCCTGGTCCCATTTCACGGCACGCTCGGCGAAGGCCTTTTGCGACGCGGCGATTTCCTTGAACAGCGGGTTCTCGGCCGACTTCCTTTCGATGATTTCGTCCCACAGCTTGAGCTGGGTCTGCAGGATCGCATCGGGGGTCTTGTAGAACTTGACCTTGTCCTTGGTCTGCAACTCGATGTAGTCCTTGGAATAGCGGTCGATCGCTTTCCAGGACATGTCGGCCGACGCCGCTTCGACGGCATAGGCGATGATCGATTTCATCTTCGGCGGCAAGGCGTCGTACTTGGTCTTGTTGAACGTGATCTCGAAGGTCTCGGCGCTCTGGTGGTAGCTCTGCAGCATGCACACCTTGGACACGTCGGGGAAGCCGAGCAGGCGGTCGGAGGTGGCGTTGTTGAACTCGGCGCCGTCGAGCAGGCCGCGGTCCATCGCCGGCACGATCTCGCCGCCCGGCAGCGCGTTCACGGCCGCGCCCATCGCGGTAAAGAGGTCGATGGCCAGGCCATTGGTGCGGAACTTGAGGCCCTTGAAATCCTCGGCCTTGGTGATGGGCTTCTTGAACCAGCCCAGCGGCTGCGTCGCCATCGGGCCGTACAGGAA
>JANORB010000253.1:0-4884 GCA_031415135.1 Methylibium sp. | reverse complement strand
ACCACCACCGACTTGATGCCGAGTTCGCGGCAGGCGCGCTGGATGCGCAGGGCGATCTCCCCCCGATTTGCGATCAGTATTTTTTTGAACATGGCCCACCCTATTCGATGATGAACAGGGGCTGTCCATACTCCACCGGCTGGCCGTTTTCGCACAGGATGCGCGTGACCGTGCCGGACTTGTCGGCCTCGATCTCGTTCATGATCTTCATCGCCTCGATGATGCAGATCGGCTCGCCCTCCTTCACCACCGAGCCGAGCTCGACAAACGCCTTGGCGCCGGGGTTGGCGGTTCGGTAGAAGGTGCCCACCATCGGCGACTTGACCGCGTGGCCGGCCGGCGGCGGCGCCACTTCGGCGGCCGGCGCCGCCACGGCAGCCGGCATGGCCGCGGCCAGCGGCGGTGCGGCCAGCGCGCCCGCGTAGGCGTGGCTGGGCTGCGCAACGAGCGTCGGGTCGGCCTTGACGATGCGCACCTTGCCATCCGCCTCGGTGATTTCCAGCTCGGAAATGTTGGACTCCGACACCAGGTCGATCAGGGTCTTGAGCTTGCGAAGGTCCATCGGTTGTCTCCAGCGGCTGCTTTTGGGTGGGGATCGTCTTGCGGAGCGTCGTTCGTTGCGACTGCGGCTTCTGCGGCCAACTGATTCAGATCGTCGTTGATCTTCCAAAAATGGGCCCAGCGGTTCAGGCTGGAAGACCCGCTTCCAAAATTCAAAGTGGAGCGCACTTTACGCGCTTTAGGCGCCGTTGGCGCCGTTGGCGCCATTTGGCAAGAATCTAATCTGCCGATCACGCACCCGCGACGCTTGCCGCAGTGACCCGCCGATCACGCCGGCGCGCTGGCCCAAGCGGTCAGTTCCTGTTCCGTCAAGCTCCCCAGCCGGGTTCGAATCGCCTTGCCGGCACGGTTGAACAGCACGGTGAACGGCAGCGCCCCGTTGGAGTTGCCAAGACTTCGGCCCAGTTCCAAACCGTTCAAAGCCGCCAGGCCAATGGCAAAGCTCATCGGCTGCCGCGCCAGGAACTCACGCACCGGTGCCGGGCTGTCCACCGCCAGGCCGACCACCTGCCAGCCGCGGCCCCGCTGCTCGCGGTGAAAACGGTCCAGCAGCGGCATCTCGGTCACGCAGGGCGGGCACCAGGTGGCCCAGAAGTTGAGCAGCAACGGCTTTCCGCGCAGCTTGGCGAACACCAGTTCGGCGCCCCCCGGCTGCTCGAAGCGCAGCGTCCACAGGTCAATGACCGGCGCTTGTGCCTCACTGGTTTCAGCGTTGCGCCCGGAACGCCACCAGGCGCCGCCAACGCCCGCGGCGCCGGCGGCCAGCGCAACCCCGCCGATGAGACCACGGCGGCGCCGGTTCATGGCGCCGACTCCATCAGCCGGCGCAGCGCGGCCAGGTCACCGCGTTGCGTGCGGCCTTTCAGGTCGGGTTTGAGGGCGCCGCGCAGGTCGTCGTGGTCCAGCACGGTCAGGTGCACCGTCACGTGTTCGCCGAGGGCGGCGCTGCGGCTGGCCACGCTGAGCACGTCGATCGCCTCACCGCGCGGCCCGACGGTGCTGCCCACGTCGTAGTCCACACCAAGGTCGATCAGTCCCAGCTCGGCCTGCTTCGAGTCGTCGCAATAAAGCTGCAGGTGCACATTGTTCAGCCGGGTCGCGGTGCCGCGCCACACCGCGCCGCTCAGGTGCGGCCGGAACGCGGCGAGGCGCTGCATCCAGTCCAGCGCCACGGCGCGCAGCGCCGCCAGCTCGGCCGGCTGCGTGTCGGCGCAAAACAGCGCCAGGTAGTCGCGCACTTCGTCTTCGACCTGGTGGTTGCCGGGCAGCGCGGCGGCACGTGCATTGACGCCCAGCACCTGGACGGCACGCCGCTTGGCCGGGCCGTAGTCCAGCCCTTCTTCCACCACCAGCCGGGCGGCGGTGGCGGCGATCTGTTCCGAAAGCGCGCTGGACATGGCCGGATTCTAGAAGCCCGTCCTCAAGGCGCTTCCAGCGCGCCCATGCGTGCCATCACCTGGGCGGCCCGGCCCATCACGTAGGGCGAACCGGGGCGCTTTTCAAAGCGCTTGGGCGCCGGCAGCATCACCGCCAGCTGGGCCGCCTGCAGCGGGCCCAGCCGGGCCGCGCTGACGCGAAAGTAGTACTGCGCCGCCGCCTCGGCACCGAACAGGCCTTCGCCCCATTCAACGCTGTTGAGGTAGATCTCCAGAATGCGCTGCTTGCTCAGCAGCGCCTCCAGCATCAGCGTGATGACGAACTCCTGCGCCTTGCGCGCCAGGCTGCGCTCGCCGCCGAGGAACAGGTTCTTGGCCAGTTGCTGCGTGATGGTCGAGCCGCCGACGAGCCTGGCGCTGGCGGGCGGCCGGGCGGAGGAGCCCTTGCCGGCGCGGCGCTGTTCGTTGGCCCGGTCGGCGCGCGCTTCGGCGCTCTGGTTGCGTTCCCAGGCTTTTTCAAGCGCGTCCCATTCCACCCCGCTGTGATCGGAAAAGCCGGCGTCTTCCGACGCGATCACAGCGCGCTTGAGCGAATCGCTGATCGCGCCGTAGCCCACCCACTGCTGGCTCCAGCGCGGTTGCTGCGTTTTGGTCAGCAGGCGCCAGGCTTCGGAGCGCTGGAAGGTGGTCGATTGCGGGTCGACCCACACCATCAGCGCCACGCGCGCCAGAAAGTAGAGTTGCAAGGCCAGTGCGCACAGCAGCACCAGCGCCAGCAGGCGCGCCAGTGTGGCCAGCGCCGCTTTCACGTCGACGCCGCCATGCGCCGGCGCAGCGCCGCCAGCACCGGCGCGGTGTCCGGCCGCACGCCGCGCCACAGCACAAAGCTTTCGGCCGCCTGTTCCACCAGCATGCCCAGGCCGTCGCGCGGCACCGCGCCGTGCGACGCGGCCCATTCCAGGAACGCCTGGGCGGCCGGGCCGTACATCAGGTCGACCACCAGCGCGCCGCGGCCCAGCGTGGCGGCCGCCACCGGAATGCCGGCGCCTTGCAGACTGCTCGCGCTGGCGTTGATGACCACATCGAAGGCCGCGCCGCAGCCGTCCAGTGGCAGGGCTTGCAGGCGCGAGTGGCCCGCCGCGCCCTGGTGGCGCGCCACCAGGGCGTGCGACTTGTCCGGCGTGCGGTTGGCCACCACCACGTGGGCCGGGCCCGCGCTGAGCAACGGGCCCAGCACACCGGCCGCCGCACCGCCGGCGCCGATCAGCAGCAGCCGCTTGCCGCGCAGCGAGACGCCCGCGTTGTGTTCGATGTCGCGCACCAGCCCGACCCCGTCGGTGTTGTCGGCAAGCCAGCCTGTTTCGTCGAAGCGCAGCGTGTTGGCGGCCTGCGCCAGGGCGGCCCGTTCGGTGTGGTGCGGCGCCAGCCCGAACGCCTCGAACTTGAACGGCACCGTGACGTTGCAGCCGCCCGCCCTGCCGCCCTCGCCGGAGCCGGCAAACGCCGCGACCGCGGCGGCAAAACCGTCCAGCGGGCACAGCAGCCGGCCGTAGTGCAGCGCCTGCCCGGTCGCACAGGCGAACTCGGCGTGGATGAAGGGCGACTGGCTGTGTTCGACCGGATTGCCGGCCACCGCATAACGATCCATGCTGGGCGCGCCCGCTGTGGTTACTGGGCCCCGCCGAGCTGGGTCGTCTCCAGCCCCTCGTCGCGGGTGAACTTGAAGCGCGAGGTGATGACGATCTGGTCGGCCTTGCGCATCGCCTTGGTGAACGAGCCGAACGGCGCCGCAGCCTTGACGATGGCCACCGCCCGCAGGTCCAGCACCTTGGAGTTCGAGCCGCGCACGACTTCGGTTTCGACCACCCGGCCTTCGGTGTCGACGGTCACGTTCATCGTCAGCTCGCCATACAGCTTGCGACCCTGGTATTCGGGGAAGTTGCGCGTGCCGCGCTCCTCGATCTTGCGCCGCATCTGGTCGTAGTAGATCGCGTACACCTCCTCGCGCGTGGCCGGGCTGATGTAGCGCTTTTTCGGGCGCGCGTTTTCTTCGTTGATGCGCTTTTCGATCTCGGCCAGCAGCTGGATCAGCTGGCGCCGCTTTTCCTCCATCGCGCGTTCGTCGGGGGTGCCCTGGTCGCGCCGCGGGTCAGGTGGCGGCAGCAGCGCCAGTTCGCGCCGCATGTGGGTCAGCAGTTGTTGCTGCGACTGCTGCAGCTGCTCGATCTGCTTGCGCGCCTCTTCGTTGGAGTCGCCCAGCTCGACCATCGCCGAGGGCGGCAGCGGCGACATCGCACGGCCCTTGTCGGCCTCGCCGCCACCGGCCAGGTTGGCCTGCGCGATGGCCTGGGCCTTGTCCGGCCGTTCGCCCGAGCGCGAATTGACCAGGATCACCTCCAGCGGCGAGTCCTGGAACATGCGGTTGAAGCGGTCCGGGTCGACAAAGCGCACCGTCAACAACACCGCGTGCACGGCCAATGAGACCAGCAACGCCACCTGCAGCGTGGAGAGCTTCTTCGCTGGGCGGGTTTCAGGCCGCCGGGACGATATCCGCTGTCGCACTCGTGTCGCTCTCGGTTCCATCGGCCCGCACGTCGATGGCCAGGGTCAACGGGCCGGCGCTGTCGGCCGCTTCGTCGAGATCGGTGTCGCTCAGCACCGCATCGTCGGCCGTGGTCGAGGGGTCGTCCAGGCGGGCCACCACGCTGGCCTGGATGTCCAGCGTCAGCAAGTCGGTGCTGCCCACACGCACCCGCACCGCGGCGCCACGCGGCAGCCCGTCGGCGCCGACGGCCCGAAACACCAGCGGCAACGTGTCGGCGCGCACCAGGCCGTCCTTCATGACCGTGGCGTTCAGCTCGCGCACCTCGTTTTGCGCCAGGTGCCGCAGGGTCCAGTAGCGCTCGATGCCGGACTGGAAAGCGTTGTATTCGGCGTAGGCCGAATC
>JANORB010000252.1:0-12831 GCA_031415135.1 Methylibium sp. | reverse complement strand
GTGCTCTTGCCGAACAGGCTTTCGATCAGGTCGACCGCGACCTCGGCGGTGCGGTTGCGCACATCGAGCGCGGGGTTGAGTTCCATCACGTCGAGTGAGGCGAGCATGCCGGTGTCGGCAATCATCTCCATGCACAGCTGCGCTTCACGGTAGGTCGGGCCGCCCTTGACGGTGGTGCCCACACCGGGGGCGAAGTCGGCATCCAGAAAGTCGACATCGAAACTCACGTGCAGGTGGGTGTTGGCGTCGATGGTGGCCAGCGCCAGCTCCATCGTGTGGCGCATGCCCATCTCGTCGATGTAGCGCATGTCGAACACGTCCAGGTCGACCTCGTGCACCAGCCGCTTCTCGCCGGCGTCGACGCTGCGAATGCCGATCTGGCGCAGCACCTTGGGGTTGATGGCCGGCACCACGCCGCCGATCTCGATCAGCGCCCGCGGGCCGTGGCCGCACAGGCAGGCCACCGGCATGCCGTGGATGTTGCCACTGGGCGTGAGGGTGTTGGTGTTGAAGTCGGCGTGCGCATCGAGCCACAGCACGCGCAGTTTCTTGGCCGTTTCGCGGCAGTGCCTGGCCACCGCGCTGATGGAGCCGATGCCCAGGCAATGGTCGCCGCCCAGCAGGATCGGCAGGCGGCCCAGGGCCAGCTCCGCATGCACGGCCTGGTGCACGGCCAGGTTCCAGGCCACCACTTCGTCGAGGTGGCGGTAGCCGTCGACCGGCGGCAGCCACGGGTTGGCCGGGCCGCTGAGGTTGCCGCGGTCGCGCACTTCGAGGCCGTGGCCTTGCAGCACCGGCACGATGCCGGCCACGCGCAATGCTTCGGGCCCCATGCTGGCACCGCGGCTGCCGGCGCCGATGTCGGTGGGCGCGCCGATCAGGCTGATGAGCTTGTTCATGCTTTGGGGCTCAGATGTCGACCGCAAAATCGCCGGTCTGCGTCTGCGGCAGATCGAAGCCGTATTCGGCCTCCAGCTGGGCCCAGGCTTCTTCGGCGGTCTCGACGAAGTGGAACAGGTTCACGTCGTCGGCGCCGATCATGCCGGTCTCGATCAGCAGCTCGAAGTTGATCAGCCGGGTCCAGAAGTCGCGGCCGAACAGCAGGATCGGGCGGCGCCGGCACTTGCCGGTCTGGATCAGCGTCATGGTCTCGAACAATTCGTCCAGCGTGCCGAAGCCGCCGGGGAAGCACACCAGCGCGATCGAGCGCATCAGGAAGTGCATCTTGCGCAGCGCGAAGTAGTGGAACTGGAAACACAGCTCCGGCGTGATGTACGGGTTGGGCGCCTGTTCGTGCGGCAGCACGATGTTCAGGCCGATGCTCTTGCCGTCGGCCTCGAACGCACCGCGATTGCCCGCTTCCATGATGCCGGGGCCGCCGCCGGTGACCACGTAGATCGGCGTCTCGTGGCGGCGCGAGCGCACCGTGACCAGCTCGGCGAACAGGCGCGCCTCGTTGTAGTAGCGCGACATGTGCAGGTGCATCTCGGCGCGCTTCAACGCCGCCGGCTCGGCCGCCGCGCGGGCCTGCGCCAGCCGCTGCGCGGCCACCTCGGGCGGCAGGATGCGCGCGCTGCCGAAGATCACGATGGTGGATTCGATGCCGTGCTCGCTTTGCACCATTTCCGGCTTCAGCAGCTCCAGCTGCATGCGCACCGGGCGCAGTTCTTCGCGCAGCAGGAACTCGGTGTCGGTGAAGGCGAGCCGGTAGGCGCTCTCCGGCCCCTCGTAGCGCGAAGGCGCGGCCGCCGCGTCGGCGTCCTCCTGGGCGGTGGGGAAATTGCGGGCGGTGAGTTCGGTGCGTTTGTCCATGTTCACAGCTTAATCCCTGGCGCGCCGCTTCACTCCGGCTTGCCTGCCGGGCGCGACAGCAGGTTCACGTAGTCATGCCGCGCTGTGTTGATGGTCGACACGCGGTATTCCACCGGCCGGTCGCCGAAGGTCAGCGCGGTGCGGTGCACCTGCATCAGCGGCGCGCCGAGCGCCACACCGAGGATGCGCGAACTGCTGCGTTCGGCCACCACGGCCCGGGCGCGCTCGATGGCGCGCAGCACCGTGATGCCGAACTCGACCTGGTAGAGCTGGTAAATCGTTCCGGGCCGATCGCGGAAGCGCTTTTCGGTCAAACCCTTGAACAGCGTGGTCGGAAGCGTCAGGCGGTCGTGAATCACGGCCGCGCCCTGCAGCCGGAGCCGGTTTTCGGCCTCGATCACCGGGTCGCCGGGGCGCAACTGGAGTGCCGCGGCCTGCTCGTCGTCGGCGCGCACGCGCTCGAACGACAGCAGTTCCAGCGCCGGGGCGTCGCGCCGCCCGTCGCTGCGCTCGACATGAAAAAACTGGAACAGGAACCGATCGGTGCTGTGGGTGGCGACGAACGTGCCCCGGCCCTGCCGGCGCACCAGCACATGTTCGGCCACCAGCTCATCGACGGCCTTGCGGATCGTGCCGATGGAGACGCCGAACGCACCCGCGAGTTCGGTCTCGCTGGGCAGCGTGCGCCCGGGTGCGCACGCGCCGGTCTCGATGGCCTGCAGCAAGGCGCGCTTGACCGCGCGGTACAGCGGCATGCCCGCCGCTTCCGGGGCGATGGCGCCGAACTGGGGGGCGCGGGCGGCAACAGCAGGCATGGCGGATCAGTGTAGCCGCGGGCCGGCAATGTCATCCAGGTCATCTGGATGACTGGTTTGACAGTGCCCCGCGCCGCGCCAAGAATCCACACCTTCCATTCAAGCCCGCCCGAAGGAGAGTTGCCGATGATTCATTTTGTATTGCACGACGCCCGCGACACCGTGGCCGTGGTGGTGGTCGAAGGCGTGAAAGCCGGCGCCTCCATGACCGGCTGGATCATGGACGAGGACAAGACCATCACCGTCCAGGCCCGCCAGGACATTCCGATCGGCCACAAGGTCGCGCTCAAGGACATGGCGGTCGGCGACACCGTGCTGAAGTACGGCATCGACATGGGCAAGGTGGTCGCCCCGATCAAGGCGGGCGAACACGCCCATGTTCAGAACATCAAAACCAAAAGGTGGTGAGCCGAGAAGGGCGAAAGAGGGGCCCCACGCAGTGGGGATCGCAGCCCGCATCGGCTCGCGGCTCGAAGAGCCGCTAAGCAACGTCAACAGGAATTCAACATGCCCATCGTCTCCAAACAAACCACCTTCCTCGGCTACCGGCGTGAAAACAACCGTGTCGGCATCCGCAACCACGTGATCATCCTGCCGCTGGACGACCTGTCCAACGCGGCGGCCGAAGCCGTGGCGCACAACATCAAGGGCGCGATGGCGATCCCGCACCCGTACGGCCGGCTGCAGTTCGGCGCCGACCTGGACCTGCATTTCCGCACCCTGATCGGCGCGGGCTGCAACCCCAACGTCGCGGCGGTGGTTGTCATCGGCATCGAAGACGGCTGGACCCAGAAGGTGGTCGACGGCATCAAGAGCACCGGCAAGCCGGTGGTCGGCTTCGGCATCGAAGGCCATGGCGACCACGACACCATCCTGCGCGCCAGCAAGGCCGCGCGCGACTTCGTGCAATCGGCCAGCGAGAAGCAGCGCGAGGCCTGCCCGATCCACGAACTGTGGGTCTCCACCAAGTGCGGCGAGAGCGACACCACCAGCGGTTGCGGCGCCAACCCGACGGTGGGCAATGCGTTCGACAAGCTGCACCCGTTGGGCAACTACCTGTGCTTCGGCGAAACCTCGGAAATCACCGGCGGCGAAAAAATCGTCGCCGAGCGCTGCGCCACACCCCAGGTGCGCGACCAGTTCATGTTCATGTTCAACCGCTACCAGGACATGATCAACCGCCACAAGACCAGTGACCTGTCCGACAGCCAGCCGACCAAGGGCAACATCGCCGGCGGCCTGACGACGATCGAGGAAAAGGCGCTCGGCAACATCCAGAAGATCGGCAAGAAGTGCACCGTCGACGGTGTGATCGACAAGGCCGAAGTGCCCACGCACCCGGGCCTGTGGTTCATGGATTCGAGCAGTGCTGCGGCCGAGATGGTGACCCTGTGCGCGGCGTCCGGCTACGCGGTGCACTTGTTCCCCACGGGGCAGGGCAACGTGATCGGCAACGCCATCGTGCCGGTCATCAAGATCTGCGCCAACCCGCGCACCGTGCGGCTGATGAGCGAGCATGTGGACGTGGACACCTCGGGCCTGTTGCAGCGCGAGATCACGCTCGACCAGGCCGGTGACCAGTTGCTCGAATGCATGCTGCGCACCGCCAACGGCCGCTTCACCGCCGCCGAGGCGCTGGGCCACCGCGAGTTCGTGCTGACTCGCCTGTTCGAAAGCGCCTGAGCAGGCCGGGCACCATGGAACGCCGTTCGAAGATCGTCATCACCGAGTTCATGGACGAGCGCGCCGTCGCTCAACTCGCCGCGAAGCATGAAGTTCTTTACGACGCCACGCTGGTGGACGATGCGGCGCGCCTGAAACGCGAGGCAGCCAGCGCCGACGCGCTCATCGTGCGCAACCGCACGCAGGTGCGCGGTGAGTTGCTCGCCGCGTTGCAGCGCTGCCGCATCGTCGGCCGGCTCGGCGTGGGGCTGGACAACATCGACGTGCCGGGCTGCGAGGCCCAAGGCATGCGCGTGATCCCGGCCAGCGGCGCCAACGCGTTGAGCGTGGCCGAGTACGTGATCGCCACCAGCATGCTGCTGCTGCGCGGCGCCTACCTGTCCACCGGCGCGGTGGCGGCGGGCCAATGGCCGCGCAATCCGCTGAGCAACGGGCGCGAGATCGGCGGCAAGACGCTGGGGCTGGTCGGCTTCGGTTTCATCGGCCAGCTGACCGCGCGCCTGGCGCAGGGGCTGGGCATGCGGGTGATCGCGTTCGACGCGATGATGGGCGCTGACCACCCGGTGTTCGCGCAGAACGGCGTGCGCGGCGCCGGGCTGGCCGAGGTGATCGCGGGTGCCGATGTGCTCAGCCTGCATGTGCCGCTGGTCGACTCCACGCGCAAGCTGTTCAACGCCGAGCGCATCGCGGCGATGAAACGCGGCGCGGTGCTGGTCAACACCTCGCGCGGTGGCATCGTCGATGAGGCCGCGCTCGCCGCCGCGCTCCGGAGCGGGCAGCTCGGAGGCGCAGCGCTCGATGTGTTCGACGCCGAGCCGCTGCCGGCAACGGCCGCCTTCGCCGGCTGCCCGAACCTGGTGCTGACGCCGCACATCGCCGGGGTGTCGGCCGAGTCGAACGAGCGGGTCTCGTTCATGATTGCCGAGAAGGTTCTGGAGGGCCTGGCCTGATGGCGCGGATCACGTTGCTTGAGGCGCGCACGCTGGTGGCCGCAGCGCTGCGGGCCGCGGGCGCGAATGCGGTGATGGCCGATGCCACCGCGCGCGCGCTGGTGCTGGCCGAAGCGCAGGGCCTGGGCTCGCACGGCCTGAGCCGGGTGGGGCAGTACAGCACGCAGTTGCGCAACGGCCGCGTCAACGGTGCGGCGATGCCGGTCGTGCTGGCCGGGCGCGGCGGCGCGGCACGCGTCGATGCGCAAGAGGGCCTGGCTTTCGCGGCCTGCGATCTGGCGGTGGCCGAGGCGATTCGGCGCGCGCAGGAATTCGGCGTCAGCGTGGTCGGTGTCACCCACAGCCACCATGCCGGTGTGATCGTCGATCACCTGCGCGCCGTGGCCGAGGCCGGCATGGTGGGCCTGGGCTTCGCCAACTCGCCGGCGGCGATGCCGGCAGCGGGCGGCAAGCACCCGATCTTCGGCACCAACCCGGTGGCAGCGGTGTTTCCGCGCCGGCAGAATTGGAGCGCGGGCGCGCGCGACCCGTTGCTGATCGACCTGAGCCTGAGTGAAGTCGCGCGCGGCAAGCTGATGGTCGCGGCCAAGAACGGCCAGCCCATTCCGCTCGGCTGGGCGCTCGATGCGAATGGCCAGCCGACCACCGACCCGCAGGCCGGCATGGAGGGGTCGATGTTGCCATTCGGCACGGGGGCCGCGAGCGGCTCGGGCGCCGTCAGCAGCCCCAAGGGCGCGATGCTGGCGCTGGTGGTCGAGCTGCTGGTCACGGCGCTCGTCGGCGCGAATTTCGGCTTCGAGGCGTCGAGCTTTTTTGTCGACGAGGGCAACCGCCCGCGCCTGGGCCAGCTCTTCATCGTCATCGACCCGGGTGCGCTGGCCGGGCGCGAGGCGTTTGCCGACCGGCTCGAAGTGCTGGTGCTGGAGATGTTGAAGGACGAGGGTGTTCGCCTGCCGGGTGCGCGGCGCGAACAATTGCGCCGCGCGGCCGAACAGAACGGCATTGAGGTGGCCGACGCGTTGCTCGCCGCGTGGCGCGCCCTGAACGGAAGACCCAATACAGCGACGTGAACTGTTGCTGATGGCCGCCTGCCACATCACGCGGCTTGACGTTGGCGTGGCCCGCACACCGTGCAGCCGGCCTGGCGCGGCATGCGAATCTCGGTCCATTCCATCGCGCGGGCGTCCAGCATCTGCAGCCGCCCGGCCAGCGATGAACCCACACCCGCCAGCAGCTTGAGCGCCTCGGCCGCTTGCATCGTGCCGATGATGCCCACCAACGGCGCGAACACGCCCATCGTGGCGCACAGCGTTTCTTCGAAGGCTGCCTCGGGCGGGAAGATGCAGGCGTAACACGGCTGGGTCTCGTCGCGCGTGTCGTACACCGAGATCTGCCCGTCGAAACCGATCGCCGCCCCCGACACCAGAGGCTTGCGGTGTTTCACGCAGGCCGCGTTGACGGCGTGGCGGGTGGCGAAGTTGTCGCTGCAATCGAGCACCAGGTCGGCGCTGGCGACGAGCCGGTCCAGATTCTGCGCATCGGCACGTTGCTGCAACGCGACCACCTCGACCTCGGGGTTGATGGCCGCAATGGTCTGCGCTGCCGAAGTGGCCTTCGGTGTGCCGACGCGCGCCATGGTGTGTGCGATCTGGCGCTGCAGGTTGGTCATGTCGACGGTGTCGTGGTCGATCACGGTGATCTTGCCCACCCCCGCGGTGCCCAGGTACATCAGCACCGGCGACCCCAAGCCGCCCGCGCCGATGACCAGGGCGTGTGATTGCAGCAGGCGCTGCTGCCCCTCGATGCCCAGTTCGTCGAGCAGGATGTGGCGCGAATAGCGCAGCAGTTGGTCGTCGTTCATGCGCGCAGCATACAAACAAAAACGCCCGCGAGCGGCGGGCGTTCCGGAAGGGGCAACCGGCGCCGGTCAGTTGGTGTTGGCCTCGGCCTTGCGTTCCACGGCCGTCTTGCTCACCAGCACCGTCTTGCCTTTCAGGCGGTTGAGCGCCTGGGCGAGCTGGAAGTCCTCGGCGCTGCCGAATTCGGGCAGCGGCTTCGGTGGCACAGCCGCTTTCTTTTCGGTGTTTTCATCCTCGAGCTTCTTGCGCGCTTCTTCGCGCGCCTTTTCGCGCGCCATGTCCTTCAGCTCGGCGCCCTGGCCACTTTGCAAGTGTTTTTCGAGGTCGGCCTCGCGCACCCGCAACGAAGCGAACAGGTTGCCTTCGGCGGTTTCGTCCAGCATCACGTCGGGCACGATGCCCTTGGCCTGGATGGACGCTCCGCTGGGCGTGTAGTAGCGCGCGGTCGTGATCTTCAGCGCGGTGTCGGGCGACAACTGGCGCACGGTCTGCACCGAACCCTTGCCGAAGGTCTGCGCGCCCATGATGGTGGCGCGCTTGTGGTCCTGCAGCGCGCCGGCAACGATCTCGCTGGCCGAGGCCGAGCCTTCGTTCACCAGCACGATCAGGGGCACGCGCTTGATGGCCTCGGGCAGCTTGCGCAACGGGTCGCTGCCGCCACGGCGCAGGTAGTACTCGGGCGAGGCCTTGAAGACCGACTTCGAATCGGCGATCTGCCCGTTCGTGGACACCACCACCACGTCGGAGGGCAAGAACGCCGAAGAGATCGCCACCGACGCTTCGAGCAGGCCGCCGGGGTCGTTGCGCAGGTCCAGAACCAAGCCCTTCAGGTTGGGCTCCTGCGTTAGATTTCTTCGAGCTTGCGCGCGAAATCGTCGACCGTGCGGTCCTGGAACTGGCTCACGCGCAACCAGGCATAACCGGGCTCGATGACCTTGGAGCGCACGCTTTGCTGGCGGATTTCTTCGCGCACGATGGTGACCGGGAAGCTGCGCGTCTCCGACTTGCGGAACAGCGTCAGCACCACCTTGGTGTTGGGCTCGCCGCGCATGCGCTTGACGGCCTGGTCCATCGTCAGGCCCTTGACGACGGTGTCGTCGATCTTGGTGATCAGGTCGCCGCTCTTGATGCCGGCCCGAAACGCCGGTGATCCTTCGATCGGCGAGACCACCTTGACCAGCCCGTCTTCCATGCCGATCTCGATGCCCACGCCGACGAACTTGCCGGTCGTGCCTTCGCGGAATTCCTTGAAGGTCTTCTTGTCGAAATATTGCGAATGCGGGTCCAGGCCGGAGACCATGCCGCTGATGGCGTCGGTGATCAGCTTCTTCTCGTCGACCGGTTCCACATAGTCGGTCTTGACCATGCCGAACACCGCAGCGAGTTGCTGCAGTTCTTCGAGCGGGAGTTGCGACACCGAACTGCGGGCGATGGCCTGCAATTGCATGGTGGCCAGCGCACCTGCGACGGCACCGACCGCCAGCCAACCCGCCACCTTGAGTTTGGTACCCATCAACAACCCCCTGCGCTTACCGTGATCTGCCTGAAATTGGGACAAGATTGACACCTCAGTATATTCCTGCGACCGGCTTTGGAGCCTCGCCAGCGCTGAGAAGTTGCAGGTGGTTGCAAGCTATTCCCGGGCTTGGGCGGCTACGTCACGCTGCGGGGAAGCCGGGCAAATGTCACCACATGGTCCACCTCGGCGCGAATGCCGATCCATTCGCCCACCTGGTGGTCGTGGTGCGACGGCACATGCGCCATCACCTGCTCGCCGCTGGCCAGCCGAAGTGTGTAAAGAAACTCCGAGCCCCGGAACGCCTTGCGCTCGATGCGCGCCTTCACCGCGGCCGCGTCGTCGTGCACGATGTCGTCGGCCCGCAGCAGCACATCGCATTGACCGTCCGGGTAGGCCGCGGGCAGCAAGCACGCGTCGAGGCCTGCCAGGTCACCCAGCGGCGTGCGCAGAACGTGGGTGGCCGGCCCCGGCGCGGCAACGATTTGCGCCGGCGCGAACACGCCATGGCCGATGAAGTCGGCCACGAAACGGGTGGCCGGCCGGTGGTACAGCGTGTAGGCGTCGTCCCACTGTTCCAGCGCGCCCTTGTTCATGACGCCGATGACATCGCCGACGGCAAACGCCTCGAGCTGGTCGTGGGTGACGAACAGCGCGGTCGTTGCGCTGGTTTTCAGGATCGCGCGCACCTCCTGGGCCAGGCGCTCGCGCAAGTCCACGTCGAGGCTGGAAAACGGCTCGTCCAGCAGCAGCAACCGCGGCTTGGGCGCCAGCGCGCGGGCCAGCGCGATGCGCTGCTGCTGACCGCCCGAGAGCTGGTGCGGCGCGCGCTGGGCGGCGTGCCCCAGTCCGACCAGGTCCAGCACCGCCTCGGTGCGGGCGCGCCGCTCCGCTTTGGGCAGGTGGTGGATGCCGAACGCGACGTTGCTGGCCACGCTGAGGTGCGGAAACAGCGCGTAGTCCTGAAACACCATGCCGATGCGGCGCGCCTCGGGCGTGAGGTGGACATCGGCCTGGGGCTCGCTGAGCACCTCGCCCTGGATCGCGATGCGGCCGGTGCTGATGCGCTCCAGGCCCGCGATCGCCCGCAGCAGCGAGGTCTTGCCGCAGCCCGACGGGCCGATCAGCACCCCGATCTGGCCGGTCGTCAACGAGAGCGAAACCGACTCGACCGCCGCGCGCGCGTCATGCCTTGCGCCATACCGCACCGAGACCTGATCGAGCTGCAAAAACATGCCCCTATGATATCGGCGCAACGATAAACAAAAATCGTTCGTATTCGTGCCCTGCCGAGTTCCAGGGCTTTCATTCGAAGTCGTTGTTCCCATGCTCCGAGTCCTGACCTTTGCCTGTCTGTTGCTGGCCGTGCCCGTGCTCGGTGTGCTGGCCTCGTGGCTGGCGCTCGACGCGGGCGCCATGGCGGTGCTGCGCCACCAGGCCCAGACCGTGCTGCCCGCCTATGCGGCCAATTCGTTCTGGCTGGTGCTGATCGTCGGCCTGGGGGTGGCCGTGGTGGGGGGTGCAACGGCCGCGCTGGTGACGCTGTTCGACTTCCCGCTGCGGCGCAGCTTTGAATGGGCCCTGCTGTTGCCGCTGGCGATGCCGGCTTATGTGCTGGCCTATGCGGCCACCGATTTTCTGCAGTTCAGCGGGCCGTTGCAGAGCGGCCTGCGCGCCCTCACCGGCGCGCAAGGCGCGTTGTGGCCCGACGTGCGCAGCCTGGGCGGCGCGGCCGTGCTGTTCGTGCTCTGCCTTTACCCGTACGTGTACGTGCTCACGCGCACGGCGCTCAGTGAACGCGGCGCCCAGCTGATGGAGGTGGCGCGCTTGCTGGGCGCCGGCGCCGGCCGGCGGGTGCGCGAGGTCGCCTTGCCGCTGGCCCGGCCGGCCATCGCCGCCGGCGTGGCGCTGGCGCTGATGGAAACCCTGGCCGATTACGGCGTCACCTCCTACTTCGGCCTGCAGACCTTCACGACCGGCATCTACAAGGCCTGGCTCGTGATGAACGACCACACGGCCGCAGCCCAGCTCGCGTCGCTGTTGCTGCTGGTGGTGGCGGCGGTCTTGTGGCTGGAGCGCCGGGCCCAGCGGCGCCTGCGTTTCGCGGTGGCGCGCCAGGCCGCGGTCAGCGCCGGCGAAGCGCGCCCGTTGCGGCTCAGCGGCGCGCCCGCGGTGCTGGCGCTGCTGGCCTGCGCCTTGCCGGTGCTGCTGGGCTTCGTGCTGCCGGTGGCGGTGCTGCTGCGCTTGCTGTGGCAAGAGACCCAAGGCAGCGCGCTCGGCCTGCCGCTGGCCCGCTTTGCGCAGTGGGCCTGGACCAGTTTCAAGCTCGCCGGCCTGGCGGCTGCGCTGGCGGTGGCGATCGCGCTGGGCCTGGGGTTTGCCATCCGCACCCAGACCAGCCGGCCGCTGCGCTGGGCCGCCCGGGTCGTGTCGCTGGGCTACGCCGTTCCCGGTGCGGTGATTGCCGTGGGAATCCTGCTGCCCGTGGGCTGGCTGCAGTGGCGCTTTCCGCAGTTGGGCGCCAGCGCGCTGATGACCGGCACGCTGTTCGGGCTGGTGTACGCGTACCTGGTGCGGTTTTCTGCGGTGGCCTTGCAATCGGTCGAAGCCGGCTACGCGCGCGTGCCGGCCTCGATCGACGAAACCGCGCGCATGCTGGGCACATCCAGGCAGCGCCTGTTTTTGCGGCTGCATGCGCCTTTGCTCAAACGCGCGTCGCTGGCGGCGCTGCTGCTGGTGTTTGTCGACGTGATGAAGGAGCTTCCGGCCACGCTGGTGCTGCGCCCCTTCAACAGCGACACGCTGGCCGTGGTGGCCTACCAGCTGGCGCGCGACGAACGCCTCGGCGAAGCGGCGCTGCCGTCGCTGGCGATCGTGCTGGTGGGCCTGCTGCCGGTGATGCTGCTGTCGCGGGCGATGCGGCCAGGCGCCTTGCATTCGTCCTGAGGCCGCCGCGCGGTAGCCCGATCATTTTCGGAAAAACGCGATCCACAACTCGTCGGGCAGCGTGTCCAGCGGTTCTTCGTGGACGTCCAGGCCATGCACCAGTTCATGGGTGGAGTCGTGCCAGCCACGGTCGGTGACGGTCGGCTGCGCTTCCTGGGGCATCGGTTCGGGCTTGAGTTCCGCGGCTTGCTCGGCCGGCGCGCGCACGTACTCGCCCAGCGGTGCCGCCGCTGAAATGCGCCAGACCACCTTGGCCGGCTTGCCCTTGCCACTGCGTTGTCGAATCACCATGCCCGTTCGCCCGACGCGGCCACCGATGCCTGTCACCCTGGCGCCGAAAAATGATGCCACCGCCGCGTTCCGCAAGGGCGTCAATATTCACCTTGACAGCGGCCCGTTCGGGCAAAATCGCGCCGCCGGCTCCGTGGTTCAATGGACAGAACAGCCCCCTCCTAAGGGGCAGATACAGGTTCGATTCCTGTCGGGGCCACCAGCAAATTGGCCAGAACGATCCCAGTAAGACCGAAGGCCCCAAGCTTCTCATAGGCTAGGGGCCTTTTTTCATTCCCACCTGTTCCGGGGGGTACCGCTTGAAGCCGGGGGCAACTGGGGGCAACATCGGGGCCTTGTTGCCCCCAGCGCGAAAAGTTGCCCCCAATGCCACTCACCGAGACCGCCATTCGCAAGGCAAAGCCCACCGCCAAACCGCTGCGCCTGTTCGACGGCGGCGGCCTGTACCTCGAAGTCGCACCGAGCGGCGGCAAGTGGTGGCGCCTCAAGTTCAGGCACGACGGCAAAGAGAAACGGCTGAGTCTCGGCATCTACCCCGACACCGGCTTGAAAGACGCGCGTGAACGGCGCGACAAAGCGCGCAAGCAACTGGCAGAAGGCATCGACCCGAGCGCGCACCGCAAGGCGGAACGCAAGGCCCGGCAAATGGCGACCTTGAACACCGTTGAAGCGACGGCGCTGGCCTGGCTTGCCCACCGTGCCGAAGCGTGGGTGCCAGCCACCCGCACGATGATCCTGCGCTCACTCGAAAACGATGTGTTCCCCACGATGGGCAAGCGGCCGATTGCCGACATTCAACCCGCCGACATTCGGGAACTGGTGAAGGGCATCGAGGCGCGCGGGGCTGGGGAGACAGCGGGCAGGGTATTTCAGCGGCTGCGCGCGATCTATCGCTACGCAGTCGCTCATGATGTGGTGACGACCGACCCCACCTATTCGCTGAAGCCTTCGGAGATTTT
>JANORB010000251.1:0-3536 GCA_031415135.1 Methylibium sp. | reverse complement strand
TGTCCGAGCAGCGCGCCAGAAGGCGGCCGATCCAGGCGCAAAGCGCAGGCATAGCTCGGGCTATGGCGAGCATTTGCAACGACGAGCGGGCGTCTTCTGGTGTGATGAGCGGGCATGATTGAAAGACTCTCAGCCTCTCAGTCGAACAAGCGCAGGCTGATCCAGTAGAACAGCCCGGCAACGAAGGCCGACGCCGGAATGGTGAAGATCCAGGCCCACACGATGTTGCCCGCCACCCCCCAGCGCACGGCCGATGCGCGCCGCACCGATCCGACACCGACGATGGCGCCGGTGATGGTGTGGGTTGTTGACACCGGAATGCCCAGCGAGGTGGCGAGAAACAGCGTGATCGCACCACCCGTTTCGGCACAAAAACCGCCAACGGGCTTGAGCTTGGTGATCCGCTGGCCCATGGTCTTGACAATGCGCCAGCCACCGAACAGGGTGCCCATGCCGATGGCGATGTAGCAGGACCAGATGACCCATGCGGGAGGCAGCTTGTCGCCCGCCGAGACGTAGCCGGTGGCGATCAACAACATCCAGATGATGCCGATCGTCTTTTGCGCGTCGTTGCCGCCGTGGCCCAGGCTGTACAGGCCGGCCGACACCAGTTGCAGGCGCCGGAACCAGTTGTCCACCCGCAATGGCGATGCGCGGCGGAACAGGTGGGCCACGATCACCATCAGCACCGAGGCCAGCACAAAGCCCAAAACCGGCGACACGAAGATGAACATCACCGTGCGCCACACGCCGGCGGCGATCAACCCGTCGACGCCGGTCTTGGCAATCACCGCGCCGACGATGCCGCCGATCAGCGCATGCGACGAACTCGACGGAATGCCGTAGAACCACGTGACGATGTTCCAGAACATCGCGCCGATCAGCGCGCCGAACACCACGTGGTGATCCACCACTTCCGGCAAGGCGATGCCCTTGCCGACCGTGGCGGCCACCTTCAGCTGGAACACCGCAATGGCCAGGACATTGAAGAAGGCCGCGAACAAGACCGCTTGCTGCGGCTTCAGGACCCCGGTGGACACCACGGTGGCAATCGAGTTGGCGGCGTCGTGGAAGCCGTTCATGAAGTCGAACGCCAGCGCCAGCGCGACCAGCATCGCAACGACCCAGAAGCCGGTCTGGATGGAATTCATGGCCCGGCCCGGCGCTCAGGAATTTTCGAGGACCACGCCCTCGATCAGGTTCGCCACGTCCTCGCAGCGGTCCGAGATCGATTCCAGCAGCTCGTAGATGGTCTTCAGCTTGATCAGCTCACGCACGTCGGGTTCTTCGCGGAACAGCTTGGACATGGCCGAGCGCATCACGCGGTCGGCGTCGCTTTCGAGCTTGTCGATTTCTTCGCAGGTCTTGATCGCGGCTTCGGCCGCATCGGCGTGGTTGATCCTGGGCAGCAGCGACACCGCGTGCTGCACCCGCTCGCAGCACTTGGCGCTGATGTCGCCCAGGCGCAGCACCTCCTCGGTCATCTTGCGCACGTCGTAGAGCGACATGGTTTCGGTGGCGTCTTGCAGCAGATCGACGATGTCGTCCATGGCGTTGATCAGCCCGTGAATCTGCTCGCGATCGATCGGCGTGATGAAGGTCTTGTGCAGCAGCCGGTTCACTTCGGCGGTGATGCGGTCGGCCGAGCGCTCGGCGTTGATGACATCGTTGGCGTACTTTTCGCGCTGACCCAGGTCGTCGGAGTTCTGGATCATCAGGATGAACGCACGCGCGCCTTCGACGATGAAGCCACCGTGCTGGTTGAACAGCTCGAAAAAATTGCCTTCACGCGGCAGCAGCTTGCCGAACAACATGAGCATCTCCAGGGTGGTCGCATCGGTGCGCTGCATCGGCGCGCCGGAATTCGGGTCGGAAAAATCGCGTCAAAACTCAGCGCCGGGAGTGTAGCCCTCAGCGCAGTGACGACTGGCCGCTCGGCGCACCCGCGCCAGCGCAGCGCCGCCAGCGGCAAGACCGTCGGCAACGGAACGGGAAGCGCCCTCATGGTGTCAGCCTGTCCTTCAGCCGGTCCACACGTTGACCGGCCACGCCCCGAAGCAGCGCCGCCATGTCGGCCAGGCCAGGCAGGTGGACATCGGGGGCGATTTCCGCCAGCGGCAGCAGCACGAACGCGCGCGTGTGCAGGCGCGGGTGCGGCAGCGTCAACGCCGGGGTGTCCACCACCTCGTCACCGTACAGCAGCAGATCCAGGTCGAGCGTGCGCGGGGCATTCCGGTAGGGGCGTTCGCGCCCATGCCGGGCTTCGATCGCCTGCAGGCGCGCCAGCAAGTCGTGCGGGGCGAGCCGGGTCTTGAGCTGGGCCACCGCGTTGAGGTAGTCAGGCCCGCTGGAGTCGACCGGCGCGCTGCGGTAAAACGACGAGCGCTTCAGCAGCCGGGATTGCGGCAGCCCGGCGAGCGCGGACAAAGCCGCCTGCAGGGCGGCGCGCGTGTCGCCCAGGTTGGCGCCAAGGCCGACGAAGGCGTCGACGCCGCCGTCATTCATGGTCCGACGAAGGCGCCACGGCCGGGCCATCGCCGCCGGCCGCCGGTTTGCGCCGCCGCCGCCTGCGCTTGCGGGCCGGCTCGCCGCCTTCGACCGCCGCAGCGCCCAGGCGAGGCGTGGAGCCTTGCTCGCGCACCGCGTCGATGAGCAGGCCGCGCTCGGTCGGCTCGGCCAGCGAGAAGTCTTCCCACCAGGTCGCCAGGTCCGCCTCGACCTCTCCCGCGTCGCCTCGAAGGCGCAGGAAGTCGAACCCGGCACGGAAGCGCGGCTGCTCGATCAGCGTGTGGGCGGTGTTGCCGGCCCGGCGATCGAAGCGCGGCTGCATCAACCAGATCTCGCGCATGTCGGCGGCCAGCTTGCCGCGCCCGGAAATGTCGCCGATGCGGGCGTCGAAAACGGCATCGACGGCTTGCTGCAGCGCGGGGAACGAAGGCTCACCCTCGGCCTTGAGCTTTTGCCAGCGGTCGAGCACGTCGTGCCACAGCATGCACGCCAGCATGAAGCTCGGCGCCACCGGCTTGCCTTCGGAGACGCGCCGGTCGGTGTCGGCCAGCGCCATTTGCACGAACTTTTCGCGGCCATCGTGCCGGTGCGCTTCGTCAAGCGCAACGTCCAGCACCGGGAACACACCGCGGTGCAGGCCCTGCTTGCGCAGCTCTTCGATGCTGGCCAGCGCGTGGCCGGTCTGCAGCAGCTTGATCATTTCGTCGAAGGTGCGCGACTGCGGCACGTTGTCGAGCAGCCCGACCATCGCGTTGATCGGCGCGCGGGTCTTGGCCTCGATCTCGAAGCCCAGCTTGGCCGCGAAGCGCACCGCGCGGATGATGCGCACCGGGTCTTCGCGGTAGCGCGCCACCGGGTCGCCGATCATGCGCAGCAGCTTCTTCTTCGCGTCCTTGATGCCGCCGTGGTAGTCGACCACGATCTCGCGCACCGGGTCGTAGTACATCGCGTTGACGGTGAAGTCGCGCCGCGCGGCGTCTTCGATCTGCGGGCCCCACACGTTGTCGCGCAAGACCCGGCCCTCGGCA
>JANORB010000250.1:0-5793 GCA_031415135.1 Methylibium sp. | reverse complement strand
TTCAGCCGCCCGCCGATGTGCAGGAAGGCCTGCCTTTCGTAGCGTCCGAGGTTCAGCACCTCGAAGGCGCGGAAGGGCTTGCCTTCGGATTGCTGCTGTCGCTGCACGCCGATCAGGCGTTTGCGCGTGGTGTGTACGGCGACCAGGTCGGTGGCGAGCCACTTGCGGCCGAGTTTTTCAGCGACGGCGGCGGTGGTGCCGGAGCCGCAGAAGAAGTCGGCGACGAGATCGCCTTCGTTGCTGGAGAGCCGAATGATTCGTTCGAGTAGGTCTTCTGACTTTTGCGTGGGGTAATACAGCTTCTCAGGGTCGGTAGGGCTTGTGATCTTCTTGATGTCGGGCCACCAGTTGTTTATCGGTGTCCCCTCGGCTCGAAGTTCGGCGCCAGGCCCCTTGACCGCCGTACGTCCGCGTTGTTGCGTGCCTTCCGAGTACTCCCGGTAGATCGGGTTGTATGCCCAGCGCTCGCCCCTTGAGTACCAAAAGATGTCGTCGTGCTTTTTTGGCATCTCGGTTTTCGGCACGCCGCCGCCGCTGTACAGCCAAAGGATGTGGTTGCGGATGTTCTCCCTGCCAAACACCTCGTCAAGTGACTGCCGGATCAGCGAACTGACCCGGTAGTCGCAGTGCACATACACCGACCCATCCTCCGCCAGCAAATCCCGCATCAGGATCAGCCGCTCGTAGATCATCGCGATGAAGCTGTCCGCCCCGCGCCCCCAGGTGTCGCGGTAGGCGATCTGCTCCAGGATGTTCGGCTCCTTGTGGAAGGTTTCGCCGCCGATCTCGATGTCCATCGAGAAGTCCGCCCACACGTCGAACGGCGGGTCGATGTAGATCAGCTTCAGCCCACCCGCTTCTTCGATCTGCTCGCGCAGCGGGCCGCTCTTGAGCGAACTCAAAATCAGCTTGTTGTCGCCCCAGATCAGCTTGTTGGTCCAGCCGCGCACCTGCCGGCCGCGCGGGTCGAACAGCTCGGCTTGCGGCGAGGTTTTCGATTCGGTGCGCGGTTCGTCCACATGCTCCAGCGTCTGGAACGGCAGCACCGTGGTGCACACGTCGCGTGTCTTGCCGTTCCACACCAGCTCGACCTCGCGCTTGTCTTCGAACAGCGTGAAGCGGTACTTCTCGGGCAGCGGCTTGCCGGCCTGGATGAGGGCGACCAGGTCGCGCTTCTCGGCATCGGTGAGGTCGATGGTGGGGCCGCTCATGCTGGATCGAACCAGTTTTCGACCTGCAGCCCCGGTACGCGGTCGAAGTGGCGAACGTTGCGCGTGACCATCGTCAGGTCATGGGCCAACGCGGTGGCGGCCAGCAGCAGGTCGGGCATGTCGATGGGGCGGCCCTGCAGCCGCAGGGCGTACGAGACGTCGGCAGCTGCCGTGGCAACGGCCTTGTCGATGCCCAGCCATTGCATCTCGGGCAGGATCAGCGCCTCGATGCGCTGCCACAGCGCCCCGCCGTCGGCCACGCGCAGGGCGCCGCCGCGCAACTCCAGCCGCGTGATTTCTGAAGCGAAGCGCTGCGCGGGTTCCACAGCCAGCACGCGGTGCGTGACACGCAGGTTCGGTGCCTTGCGGACGATTTCGCTCAGGACGTTGGTGTCGAAGAGGTACAAGGAGTTCGCGCCCCGATCAACGCGGGCGACTCTTGCGCGCTGCCGCTGCGGCTGCCTTGCGGGGACGGGCCGCCGGCTTTTCAGGCCCGGCCGCTGCGTGTGCCTTCGCAGGCGCAGCGTCTGTCGGCGCAAGGTCTTCCGGCAGGAAGTCTGCGAACGGGTCGCGAAACGGCGCACGGCGGCTCTCGGCGCGTATGTCTTCCAGTGCCTGGAAAAAGCGCTCGTCGTCAATGCCGTCGGGATTGACCCAGGTGCCATCATCTTGCTTCACCAATCTGGCGGAAAAGGCTTTCCACCCGTGGTCTGGCAAGGCGGGCTTGGACGTGGCCGCGCCGCTGAGTGCGCCGTCGGCCGCAAGCTTCGCGTCGATGGCCTCGGCCACAAGATCGCGCAGCGGCCGGCCCTGATGGGCGGCTGCGGCCTTGGCGCGGCGCAACAGTGGCTCGGGCAGATCGAAGGTGGTTTTCATGCCGGCAGTATTTACGGTTTTGCGCGGATGGTCAAGCTCAAGCTCACGGCTGGTACTCGCGGAACATCGTCGCCAGTTCGGGCAGGCCAGTGGGCGGGTGGCGGTCGAAGCCGGCCTGATCGACGTAGGCAAAGCGGTAGGCCGGCCCGCCCTGCGCCAGGCTGGCGGCCGTGGCGTCTTCGCACCACAGAGCCAGACGCTGCATCTTGCGCGGCAGGTCCAGTTCTTCGCGGCCCTTGGTCTCGATGAGGGTGATGCTGCCGTCCTCGGCCTTGACGATGAAGTCGGGCGTGTAGCTGGACAGGTCGCCGTCGGTCTTCACGTAGTCGAGCTTGAATCCGACTGCCAGGTAGTTCTTGGCGAAGGCGGCCACGCCGGGCGCTTCGTCCAGAAAGCGGGCAAAGCGCAGCTCGAAGCCGCCCGCGTTCGGCTCTCCGACGATGCGGTTGAACAGCGAGCGCCGGGCCGGCAACCACTCGCGGTATTGGGTGCGGAAGGGCCGCACGTCGCGCAGGCGAATGAAATCTTCGATGCGTGAACTGCCGCTGTCTTGGACGGTGAGCGCGTTGATGGCCGCCTTGAACGTGTCGAACACCCGTTTGGCGGCGGCGCTTTCGCTGAGGTTGCGCAGCACGACGGGGTTGTCGATATCGACCGGCTCGCCTTCAAACAGGCGCTCGCGCACGAAGGCCTTGACCTGGCCGTACAGCAGCTCATAGCCACCCACCAGGCGAAGCTCCTTCAGCAACTGGCGGGCGAAGAAGGCGATCACGCTGCGGCCGTCGCCAATGCCCGCGCCGTCGAGCGCCACGGTGTGGTGGGCTTCGCCGTCGAGCATGGTCTTGAAAACGATCTCGCGTGTTTCTTCGGGCGTGAAGGGTTTCAGCGGCAGGCGTTCAGCGTGCAAGGTGGCGGCGTCGAGGGCATCGAGGTTTTTGTACTCGCGCTGAAAACGGCGGGACAGGCGGGGCAGGGCAATGTCGAGCGCGTCGACGTTCTTGTCGGGATTGCCAGTCTCGATCTCGACCACCAATGAATCTTCACGCCGCGCGCCGCCACCCATCGGCACGTGTTCCAGCTCCACGCCCTCACTCTGGATACTTTCGACGAACTCCATGAACGCGGGCGTGCCCATCACCGAGACGGTCTCGGGCGTGTCGGTGCCGAAATACATGCGGCGCAGACCGCGACCGAGCGTCTGCTCAGGCAGGATGTTGCTCGGCGCCGCGTAAGCGCGCAGGCCCACGATGGTGGTCACGTTGCGCACGTCCCAGCCTTCCTTCAGCATCAGCACCGAGACGATGGCTTTGAACGGGCTGTCCCAGCTGTCGATCTGGTTGGCCTGGCGGCGCAGCAGTTCGAGTTCTTGTTTGTCTTTGCCGGTGGCGCTTTCGGCAATCTCGCCGTTCTTTTTGGTGTGGATCACCAGCACGGCGCCTTGAAGCTCGGGGCAAACGCGCTCCAGGTGCGCGCCCACGTCGTCGCAGTTGCGGGTGTCGTCCACCATCACAAACAAGACGGCCTTCTTGCCCAGGCGTTGGTGGTCTTCAAAGCTCTTCTTCCACTCCTCCACGCCCAGCGCCAGGTAGTCGGCGAACTTCTCGTGAAAGATGGCGCTCGGCTGCGGCTGCAGTCGCGCCTGGCTGGCAGCGTCGGGGAGCACCGGGTGCTTGACCACGCCTTGGTGAATGGCCTCCACCAGCGGGTAGTCGCTGACCGTTTGCACAAAGATGGCGCCGTCGTTGTGGCGCGGTGTGGCGGTGACGTCGATCTGCAGCGCCAGGCGGCGGTCCTTCTGCAGCATGCGGTGGTGGATGTCGCGAATGCTGCCAAACCAGGCCATGCGCTCGTCGTGGATGTGGTGCGCTTCGTCGTTGAAGACAGCGAGTTCGTTGATCTCGCGCACCAATTCGCCGAGGTCGGTTTTGCTGTCAGTCGTTTTGCCGGTGGGTTTGGGGCCAAAGGGCCGCAGAAAGTAGTCGCGCAGGTCGTCGTCTTCGAGCGTGGGCTCGTGCACCTCACCCAGGTAGACGCGGTGGATGTTGGTGAGGAAGATGTTGCCGACCTCGCGGCCGATGCGCACGTCGTCCTGCAGGTGCAGCGTGATCTGGAAATCGTCGCGCCAGTTGCGGCCCGCCACGCCGTTGTCGGGCAGCACTGGATCTTGGAAAAAGATGCGCAGGCCGTCGAAGTCCGCACGCAATCGGTCGAGCACGATGATGTTGGGCGCAATCAACAGGAAGTTGCGCGACAGCGCGGAGCCGGGCTCGTACAGGCGGTGAAAGAAGCTCCAGGCGATCAGCAGCGACAGCACCTTGGTCTTGCCGGCGCCGGTGGCCATCTTCACCACATAGCGCGGCCAGTCTTCAGGAAACATGCCAGCCGAGACGGCGCCGGACGCATCGAAGCGCATCAGGTCGAATTTGTCGCGGGCCTGGCGTACGTCGTACAGCCAGATCACCGACTCAACTGCCTCACGCTGCGCGAAATACCAGCGGAATGATTCGATGCTTTCGTCCGCGCGCTGGACGACATGGTCGGCCTCGAACCACCAGCGCAACAAGGCGCGAGACGTTTCGGATGCGCCAGCGTAGCCCGCGTCACGCCAGGCCGTGACTTCGGCGCGGATGCGGGCGACCAGCGGCGGCAGCAGCCGCTCGTACGACGATGCGCGCAGTGCTTCGTCGGCAGGGAACCAGCGGTGCGCTGGGTCCAGCGCCGCGTAGGGGGAGCGAGGAAGCTGCGGATGAAGGGCCATGTTGTTCAGCTTATTGCGTTGGTCTCAGCCTGTTTGGGTACGCCCAGCGACCGCAGCACATCGCGAATCAGCTGCGCCCGGTCCTTGGGGTCGGGCGTGTCGCGCTCGATGCGCAGCTTGTCGTTGCCGGCCAGTTTGATGTGGCGGTTCTTCTGCACCAGCTCGATGATCTTCAGCGCGTCCACCGGCGGGTTGGGGCGGAAGCTGACGACCATCAGCTTCGGTGCCGCGTCGATCTTGGTCACGCCATAGGGCTTGGCCAGCACGCGCAGGCGGTGCACGTCGAACAGTGTTTGACCCTGGGCGGGCAGTTTGCCGAAGCGGTCGGTGATCTCCTCCAGCAGCGCGTCGATCTGTTCCGGTTTGGCCGCCGTGGCCAGGCGCTTGTACAGGTTCAGGCGGGTGTGCACGTCGCCGCAGTAGTCGGTGGGCAGCAGCGCGGGGGCGTGCAGGTTGATCTCGGTGGTGGCGTTCAACGGCGACAACAGGTCGGGTTCTTTGCCCGCCTTCAACGAACGCACCGCCTCGCCGAGCATTTCGTTGTAGAGCTGGAAGCCGACTTCCATCATGTTGCCGCTCTGGTTTTCGCCCAGCACCTCGCCGGCGCCGCGAATCTCGAGGTCGTGCATGGCCAGGTAGAAGCCCGAGCCCAGTTCCTCCATCTGCTGGATCGCCTCGAGCCGCATCGCGGCCTGCGTCGTGAGCGCTTCGACGTCGGGCACCATCAGGTAGGCATAGGCCTGGTGGTGGCTGCGGCCGACCCGCCCGCGCAACTGGTGCAACTGCGCCAGGCCGAACTTGTCGGCCCGGCTCATCACGATGGTGTTGGCGGTGGGAACGTCGATGCCGGTCTCGATGATGGTCGAGCACAGCAGAAGGTTGTGGCGCTGGGCCACGAAATCGCGCATCACATGTTCGAGTTCGCGTTCCGGCATCTGGCCGTGGGCG
>JANORB010000249.1:0-50194 GCA_031415135.1 Methylibium sp. | reverse complement strand
CAGCGCCCCCAGCCCGGGCCCGAAAAAGGGCCCCGGCCCGAGTCAACCCGATCCTTTGCAAACTTCTTTGGGATTCATCGGCGCCGATGCATTCCATCGCAAGGGCCGCAGTGGCGGCGGAGGAGGTGGTGGTGGTGGTGGGCGGGGCGGCAACCGGGGCGGTGGCGGCGGAGGCGGATTTGGTGGCGGTGGTGGCGGCGGTGGGCGGCGAGGACGCTGATGTCTGCGCCGCCAGCTTGCGCTGCGAAGGCGACCCTTCACCACCGGCTAGAATCCAGGGCTTTGCCCAATGCCTGAATCAGGAGAGTCAACATGACCATCGAGCGCACGCTTTCGATCATCAAACCCGACGCGGTGGCCAATAATGTGATCGGGCAAATCTACGCCCGCTTTGAAGGCGCCGGACTCAAGGTCGTGGCGGCGAAGATGGCGCACCTGTCGCGCGGCGAGGCCGAAGCCTTTTACGCGGTCCACAAGGCCCGCCCCTTTTTCAAGGACCTGGTGTCTTTCATGATTTCGGGCCCGGTGATGATTCAGGTGCTGGAAGGCGACAACGCCATCGCCAAGAACCGCGAGCTGATGGGCGCCACCGACCCGAAGAAGGCCGACAAGGGCACCATCCGGGCCGATTTCGCCGACAGCATCGATGCCAATTCGGTGCACGGCTCTGACGCGCCCGAGACCGCGGCGGTCGAGATGGCGTTTTTCTTTCCCGGCATGAACATCTACAGCCGCTGAAGCGCAACACGCGCCTCGGCGACAGCGGCCCCACATGAACGTCGTCAACCTGCTGGAATTCGATCGGGAGGCACTGGCTTCGTTCTGCGAAGGCTTGGGCGAAAAGCGCTTCCGCGCGACCCAGTTGTTCCGCTGGATCCATCAGCGCGGGGCGAGCGGGTTCGACCAGATGTCCGACCTGGCCAAGTCTTTGCGCGACAAGCTCCACGGGCTGGCGCTGATTCAGCCGCTGGCGCTGGTCAGCGAGCAGGTGGCCGCCGACGGCACGGTCAAATGGTTGTTCGACGTGGGCGGCGGCAACGCCGTCGAAACCGTTTTCATCCCGGAGGACGACCGGGGAACGCTGTGCATTTCGTCGCAAGCCGGATGCGCCGTTGGCTGCCGATTCTGTTCCACCGGGCACCAGGGCTTCAGCCGCAATCTCAGCGGCGGCGAGATCGTCGCCCAGCTCTGGTACGCCGAGCACGTGCTGCGCCGGCGCCGGAACACGCCGGAAGGCTCGCGCGTCATCACCAATGTGGTGATGATGGGCATGGGCGAGCCGCTGCAGAACTATGCCGCCCTGGTGCCGGCGCTGCGGGTGATGCTGGACGACCATGCCTATGGGCTGTCGCGCCGGCGCGTCACGGTGTCCACCTCGGGCGTGGTGCCGATGATCGACCGCTTGCGCGACGATTGCCCGGTCGCGCTGGCCGTGTCGCTGCACGCGCCGAACGACCCGCTGCGCAGCGACCTGGTGCCGCTCAATCGCAAATACCCGATCGCTGAACTGCTGGCGGCGTGCCGGCGTTACCTTGACAAGGCGCCGCGCGACTTCATCACCTTCGAGTACTGCATGCTCGACGGCGTGAACGACACAACCGGGCACGCGCAGGAACTGGTGGCGCTGGTCAACCCGCGGGCCGGTGGGCCGCATGCGTTGCCCTGCAAGATCAACCTGATTCCGTTCAATCCCTTCCCGCAGTCGGGGCTGAAACGCTCGTCCCCCGAGCGGGTGCTGGCGTTCGCGCGGGTGCTGCAGGACGCCGGCCTCGTGACCACCGTGCGCAAGACGCGCGGCGATGACATTGCCGCCGCGTGTGGCCAATTGGCAGGCGAGGTGCAGGACCGCACCCATGTCGAGCGGCGCATGACGCGAGCGCCGATCACCCTGCACCGCCGCGCCGCGCCACAAGCCGATGCCGCGACAGCCGCCGCCCCGGCCCCGCAGGGGAGCGCGGCGTGACCGCCCCGACGCGCCGTGCTTCAACGGCGGCGGGCTTGCTGTTGGCCGCGCTGCTGTCGGCCTGCGCGGGTTTGCCGGCACCGGCGCCGGCGCCTGCCGCCGAGAGCCGCGACCGCATCACCGCTTCGGATGAAAGTGAGGCCAGCAAGCGGGCGCGGGTTCGAATGGAACTCGCAGCGGCCTACTTCGGCCGCGGCCAGATGGAGACCGCGCTGGACCAGATCAAGCTTGCGATCGTCGCCGACCCAAACCTGGGCGAGGCCTACAACCTGCGCGGCCTGATCTACGCCAGCCTGGGCGACGGTCAACTGGCTGAGGGCAGTTTTCGGCGTGCGCTGCAGATCAACTCGCGCGACGCCGACACGATGCAGAACTTCGGCTGGTACCTGTGCCAGCAAAAGCGCTATGCCGAGGCCAACCAGCAGTTCAACCAGGCCCTGACCGTGCCCCAGTACCGAGATGGCGCGCGCACCCTGCTGACGCAGGGCGTGTGCCACGCCTACGCCGGCAACCTGCCGGAGGCCGAGCGCAGCCTGGTGCGTTCGTATGAAACCGATCCGGGCAATCCGGCGACCGCGGTGAACCTGTCGGAAGTGCTGTACCGAATGGGCGAGTTCGAAAGAGCGCGCAGCTTCATTCGCCGAGTCAACAACCTGAACGACGTGGCCAGCGCGCAAACACTGTGGCTGGCCGCCCGAATTGAAAAGCGCATGGGCAATCAGGCTGGGCTGGAGGAACTGGGCAGGCGGCTGCGTGGCAAGTTCCCCGATTCGCGCGAGACGCTGATGTTTGACAATGGACAGTTCAATGAGTGAGGGCGACACGGGCACGGTCGGCCTGTCCGCCGGCACGCTTTTGCGCCAGGCGCGCATGGCCCAGGGCTTGGCCGTCGAGTCCCTGGCGGCCTCCATCAAGGTTCCGGCGCGCAAGCTTGAACTGCTCGAGGCCGACCGTTTCGACGAGTTGCACGACGCCACCTTCGCGCGCGCGTTGGCGCAAACCGTGTGCCGCAGCCTGCGAATCGACGCCGCTCCGGTCATGGCCCTGCTGCCCCCGTCGCCGGCGATGCGGCTGGACCAGCTCAACCAGGGACTCAACACGCCGTTTCGGGATCGGCCCGCCGGCCTGCTCGACAAAGACTGGTCGGGGCTTGCCAAGCCGGTCATCTGGGGACCGGCCTTGATCGTGCTGGCCGCCGCGTTGTTGTACCTGCTCCCGTCCGATCTGCTGTCGCCCGGCAAGACCGTCGCGCGCGGCGCGGCGGCGCCCGGCGCCTCGGCGGCAGCCGCGAGCGCGCCGCTGTCAGCGGTGGTTGAAACCGTCTACTCCGCGCCGCCGCAACCCGAACCGGCAAGCGCCTCCGCGCCGCTGATCGCCATGGTCAGCGGTGTGCTGCAGTTGCGCACGACCGCGCTGTCCTGGGTGGAGGTGCTCGACGCGCGCGGGCAGATGCTGCTGTCGCGCATGATCCAGCCGGGCGAAACCGTCGGGCTCGACGGCCCGTTGCCGCTGAAGGTGAAAATCGGCAACTCGGCAGGCACTCAAGTGCTGTTCAGGGGCGAACTGGTGGAGCTGAGCCCCTTCACCCGCGAAAACGTCGCCAGGCTTGAATTGAAGTGACCCACACCGCCACATCATGAACGACCAACCCAGCGCCCTCGACGATTTTGTGCCCCCCGCCCGGCCGGCGCAGCGCCATTCGCACCAGGTGCCGGTGCGCTGGGGTTCGCGTGTCGTGACCGTGGGTGGCGGCGCGCCCGTGCGCGTGCAATCAATGACCAACACCGACACGGTCGATGCGATCGGAACCGCGATCCAGGTCAAGGAACTGGCCATCGCGGGCTCGGAGTTGGTGCGCATCACCGTCAACACGCCCGAGGCGGCGCAGGCCGTGCCCCACATCCGCGAGCAGCTCGACCGGATGGGCATCGACGTGCCGCTGATCGGCGACTTCCACTACAACGGCCATCGCTTGCTGACCGACCATCCGGACTGCGCCCAGGCGCTGAGCAAGTACCGCATCAACCCCGGCAATGTCGGCAAGGGTGAAAAGCACGACCGCCAGTTTGCCCTGATGATCGAAGCCGCCGCGAAGTACGACAAGGTGGTGCGCATCGGCGTCAACTGGGGCAGCCTGGACCAGGAACTGCTCACCCAGATGATGGACGACAACGCGAAGCTGGCCGAGCCCTTCGAGCCGCAGCAGGTGATGTACCGCGCCATCATCACCTCGGCGGTGCGCTCGGCCCGCAAGGCCGAGCAGATCGGCCTGCGTGCCGACCAGATCATCCTGTCCTGCAAGATGTCGGGCGTGCAGGACCTGATCAGTGTCTACCGCGCGCTGGCGCGGCGCTGCGACTACGCGCTGCACCTGGGCCTGACCGAAGCCGGCATGGGCACCAAGGGCACGGTCGCATCGGCGGCGGCCTTGTCGGTGCTGCTGCAGGAAGGCATCGGCGACACGATTCGGGTGTCGCTGACACCGCAGCCCGGCGAAGCGCGCACCCAGGAGGTGGTGGTTGCGCTGGAAATCCTGCAGTCGCTGGGCCTGCGCGCCTTCAATCCCAGCGTCACCGCATGCCCGGGCTGCGGCCGCACCACCAGCACCACGTTCCAGGAACTGGCCAAGCAGATCGACGATTACCTGCGCGCCCAGATGCCGGTGTGGAAGCTGCGTTATCCGGGGGTTGAGAACATGAAGGTCGCGGTGATGGGCTGCATCGTCAATGGCCCGGGCGAAAGCAAACATGCCGACATCGGCATCAGCCTGCCGGGCACCGGTGAAGCGCCGGCCGCGCCGGTGTTCATCGACGGCGCGAAGGCGCTGACGCTGCGCGGCGAAGGCATTCCGCAGCAGTTTCAGGTGCTGGTCGAGGACTACATCGAAAAGCGCTTTGGCGCGGCCTCCGCGCCTCGATCCACCGAACCCGCCTGAGCGTCGGCGGCAGGCCGCCCGGCGGCGCCACGCGCCGGCGCGCCGCCAAACCATTTGCTTCAAACGCCCACCATGGAAGAACCACTCAAGGCCGTCAAAGGCATGAACGACATCCTGCCGCCCGATTCGGCGCGCTGGGAGTGGTTCGAAGGCAAGGTGCGCGCCTTGATGGCGCGCTACGCCTACGCCAATGTGCGCACACCCATCGTCGAGCCGACCGCGCTGTTCGTGCGCGGGCTGGGCGAGGTGACCGACATCGTCGAGAAGGAGATGTACTCGTTCGCCGACGCGCTGAACGGCGACAAGCTCACGCTGCGCCCGGAAGCCACCGCCGGCATCGTGCGCGCGATGATCGAGCACAACGCGCTGTACAACGGGCCGATGCGGCTGTGGTCGCAGGTCTCGGTGTTTCGGCACGAACGGCCGCAGAAGGGGCGCTATCGGCAGTTCCACCAGATCGACGTCGAGGCGCTCGGGTTCAATGGCCCCGATGTCGATGCCGAGCAGATCCTGATGTGTCGCGCGTTGCTGCTCGATCTGGGTCTGACCGAGGCCGACGTGCGCCTCGAACTCAACAGCCTCGGCCAACCGGCCGAGCGGCTCGCGCACCGCGCTGCGCTTGTCGCGCACCTCGAGGCGCATGCCGGAGTGCTCGATGACGACGCGAAGCGCCGGCTGCACAGCAACCCGCTGCGCATCCTCGACAGCAAGAACCCTTTGATGCAGGCCGTGGCCGAAGCGGCGCCGAAGCTGATGGACTTCCTCGGTGCCGATTCGCTGGCGCACTTCGACGGCGTGCGCGCGGTGCTCGACGCGGCGGGCATCGCCTACCGCGTCAACCCGCGCCTGGTGCGCGGCCTGGACTACTACAACCTGACGGTGTTCGAGTGGATCACCGACAAGCTCGGCTCGCAGGGCACGGTCTGCGGTGGTGGTCGCTACGACGGTTTGTTCGAGCAACTGGGTGGCAAGCCCACCCCGGCGGTGGGCTGGGGCATGGGCATCGAGCGCATGCTGTTGCTGCTCGACGCGGTGGGCATCGCGCCGCCCGCGCCGGCGCCGCAGGTCTATGCCGTGGTGCCCACCGCCGCCGCTCTGGGCCTGGCGATGGCCACCTGCGAAGCGCTGCGCAGCGCCGGTGTGGCGGTGCAGATGCATGCCGCCGGGCGCGATGGCTGGGGCAGCATGAAATCGCAATTCAAGCGCGCCGATGCCAGCGGCGCACGCTTCGCGCTGATCTTCGGCGATGACGAACTCGCCCAGGGCATGGTCGCCCTCAAGTCGCTGCGCGACGCCGCACTCCCGCAGCGCCAACTGGCGCTGGCGCAGGCGGGCCAGTGGGCGGCCGAACTGCTCACCGCATAATCCCCGACTCACTCGATACGCATCAAGACGCATCTCATGGCCACCCATCTCGACCTCGAAGAACAAGAACAGCTGGACCAGGTGAAGGCATTCTGGAAGCAGTACGGCAACCTCATCACCTGGGCGCTGATCGCCGTGCTCGCGGCATTTGCGGGCTGGAACGGCTGGCACTGGTGGCAGCGGGATCAATCCGGCAAGGCCAGCGCCATGTACGACGAGCTGGAGCGGGCCGCGCAGGCCGGCGACGCCGCCAAGGCGGCCGGCGTGTTCGCCGACATGAAAGAGCGCTTTGCGCGCACCACGTTCACCCAGCAAGGTGCGTTGCTGGCCGCCAAGGTGCAATTCGACAAGGGCCAGGCCGATGCCGCCGCCGTCACCTTGAAATGGGTCAGCGACAACGCGGCCGAGGCCGAATATCAGACTGCGGCGCGCTTGCGCCTGGCCGGCTTGCTGCTCGACCAGAAAAAGTACGACGAAGCGCTGAAGGCGCTCGATGCCGGCAGCGCCAAGGAGTTCGACGCGCTGGTGGCGGATCGGCGTGGTGATGTGTTGCTGGCGCAGGGCAAGACCGATGATGCGAAGGCGGCGTACACCAAGGCCTGGCAGGCGATGGATGCCACGGTCGAGTACCGCCGCCTGGTCGAGGCCAAGCTCACCGCGCTGGGCGCCGCGCCGCCCGCCGACAAGGCGCAGACCGGCAGCCCGGCCCAATGACGCGGGTCCGCAAGCGCTCTCAAGCAAATGTGGCTCTGCCACTTTGCTTGACCCCCTCGGGGGGCGGACGACGTACGTCGTCGGCCTGGGGGCGCTCATGGCTGGTGCTGCTGCTGTGCGCCGGCGCGCTGTTGGCCGGCTGTGCGCTCGGCCCCGACAAACCCAAGCCAAAACCGCTGCTTGAGTTCGCGCCCCAGATCGTCGGCAAGGTGGTCTGGCAGCAGCGCCTCGACGGGGTCGGATTCCCGCTCGCGGTGGCCGTCAACGAAGGGGTGTTCACGCTGGCCGGCAACGATGGCACCGTGATGGCGCTGCAGGCCGATACCGGGCGCGAAGTCTGGCGCGCCTCCGCAGGCGGCAAACTCAGTGCCGGCGTCGGAACCGATGGCCGCTTTGCCGCAGTCGTGACCCGCGACGGAGAGTTGGTCACGCTGGAGGCAGGCCGGGTGAAGTGGCGCAAGGCGCTGGGGTCGCGCGTGACCACCGCTCCGCTGGTGGCCGGCGAGCGCGTGTTCGTGCTGGGCGTGGACCGCAGCGTCAGTGCTTTCGATGCGCTCGATGGCCGCAAGCTGTGGACCGTGCAGCGCCCGGGCGACCCGTTGACCTTGTCGCAGGCGGGCGTGCTGGTGGCGTTCAAGGACACGCTCGTGGTCGGCCAGGGGCCGCGCCTGGCGGGCCTCGACCCGTTGCGCGGCGCGGTGCGCTGGGAAGTGCCGGTGGCCACGCCGCGCGGCGCGAACGAGGTCGAACGGCTTGCCGACTTGGTGGGCCCCGCGGCACGCTTCGGCAATGTCCTGTGCGCGCGTGCCTTTCAGTCGGCGGTGGGCTGTGTGAATGCCGAGCGCGGCACGCTGGTCTGGACCAAGAACACTGGCGGCACCGACGCGGTGGCCGGCGACGACGAATATGTGTTCGGTGCCGACGCTTCCGACCGGATGACGGCCTGGCGCATCCTGAACGGTGAAGTCGCGTGGACCAACGAGACCTTGCTCTACCGTGGCCTGGGTGCCCCGTTGAGCGTGGGCAAGACACTGGTGTTCGGCGACGCCGAGGGCCGGTTGCACTGGTTGTCGCGCGACAAGGGCGAGCCGCTGCTGCGGCTCACCACCGATGGCAGCCCCGTGATGGGCGCGCCGGTGGTGTCGGGCTCGACCATGCTGGTGGTCACGCGCGCGGGCGGTGTGTTTGCCTTTCGGCCCGAATAAGTGCGGCCCCGGCGCGCTCGACTTGTCGTGAAGCTGGTGGCATGAAACCCGTCCTGGCCATCGTCGGCCGGCCCAACGTGGGCAAATCCACGCTGTTCAACCGCATGACCAAGAGCCGCGACGCGATCGTCGCGGACTTTTCCGGCCTCACGCGCGATCGCCACTATGGTGATGGCCGCAGCGGCGAGCACCAGTTCATCGTCGTCGACACCGGCGGGTTCGAGCCCGACAGCACCACCGGCATCGTCAAGGAGATGGCCAAGCAGACGCGCCAGGCGGTGGCCGAGGCCGATGCGGTGATCTTCGTCGTCGACGTGCGCGCCGGTGTGGCGGGCCAGGACCACGATATCGCGCGCTACCTGCGCGCCACCGGCAAGAAGGTGGTGCTGGCGGCCAACAAGGCCGAGGGCATGTCCGAGTCGCCGCTGCTGGCGGAATTTTTCGAGTTGGGGCTGGGCCCGCCCCACCCCGTGTCCTCGGCGCACGGCGAGGGCGTGCGCAGCCTCACCGACGCGGCGTTGGACGGCTTCGAGTTCGACGCAGAGGCAGCCGAACCGCAAGAGGGCGCGCCGATCCGCCTCGCGGTCGCGGGCCGCCCGAATGTCGGCAAGTCCACGCTGATCAACACCTGGCTTGGAGAAGAGCGCCTGGTGGCGTTCGACCAGCCCGGCACCACGCGCGACGCGATCACGGTGCCGTTCGAGCGCAACGGCCAGAAGTTCGAGCTGATCGATACCGCCGGGCTGCGGCGCAAGGGCAAGGTGTTCGAGGCGATCGAGAAGTTCTCGGTCGTCAAGACGCTGCAGGCCATTGCCGGCGCCAACGTGGTGTTGCTGCTGCTGGACGCGACCCAGGGCGTGACCGACCAGGACGCCCACATCGCCGGCTACATCCTGGAGAGCGGCCGCGCCGTGGTCTTGGCGGTGAACAAGTGGGACGCGGTCGACGACTACCAGAAACAGACCCTGCAGCGCTCGATCGAGATGCGGCTGGCGTTCCTCAAGTTCGCGCCGGTGCTGCACATGTCGGCCATCAAGCGGCAGGGCCTGGGGCCGGTGTGGAAGTCCATCGCCGATGCGCACGCGTCGGCCACGCGGAAAATGTCCACCCCGGTGCTGACGCGGCTGCTGCAGGACGCCGTCGAGCACCAGGCGCCCAAGCGGGCCGGCGCGTTCAGGCCGAAGCTGCGCTATGCCCACCAGGGCGGCATGAATCCGCCGATCATCGTGATCCACGGCAACTCGCTGGAGCACGTGACCGATGCCTACAAGCGCTTCCTGGAAGGGCGCATTCGCGCGCACTTCAAGCTGACCGGGACGCCGCTGCGAATCGAGCTGCGATCGTCACGAAACCCGTTCGACGACAAAGGGTCTTGAGGGCATTAAGGCCAATCGACTTGGCCTCCGGGGGGCCTGTGTTAATGTGCCCGACTTCGGAACTTTCATCACGGAGAATATCGTGAGCAACAAAGGGCAACTCCTACAAGACCCGTTTCTGAACCTGCTTCGCAAGGAGCATGTTCCGGTGTCGATCTACCTCGTGAACGGCATCAAGCTGCAGGGCCACATCGAGTCGTTTGACCAGTACGTCGTGCTGCTTCGAAACACCGTGACCCAGATGGTCTACAAGCACGCCATTTCGACCGTGGTTCCCGGGCGCGCGGTGAACTTCCAGGCTGCCGAAACCCCAGAGCAGCCTTGATGCCTGCGGCAACGTTCTGCCCCGGGCGGCGCGCACCTTGAGTTCAGCGCAGTCGACCTCTCCAACGCTGCCCGAGGGTCCGGCGCGCGCCATTCTGGTGGGCGTGGACTTCGGTCGCTCGCGCGCCTTCGACGCCACGCTGGATGAACTGGCGCTGCTGGCCGAATCGGCCGGCGACGTCGCCGTGGCTCGCCTGATCGCGCGGCGCAAGGCGCCCGACCCGGCGCTGTTCGTGGGGTCGGGCAAGGCCGATGAAATCAAGGCCCTCGTATTGGCGCACCAGGCCGAGGCGGTGCTGTTCGACCAGGCTTTGTCGCCGGCCCAGCAGCGCAACCTGGAACGCCATCTCGGGGTGGCCGTTGCAGACCGCACGATGCTGATCCTTGAAATTTTCGGCGAACGCGCCCAGAGCCATGAAGGCAAGCTGCAGGTCGAACTGGCGCGGCTGCAGTACTTGTCGACCCGGCTGGTGCGGCGCTGGAGCCACCTGGAGCGCCAACGCGGCGGCATCGGCAACCGCGGCGGCCCGGGCGAGGCGCAGCTCGAACTCGACAAGCGAATCATCGGCGAGCGCATCAAGGGCATCAAGCTGCGGCTCGACCGCGTCAAGCGCCAGCGCAGCACGCAGCGGCGTTCGCGCGAGCGCAACCAGACCTTTCGGGTTTCGCTGGTCGGCTACACCAATGCCGGCAAATCGACGCTCTTCAATGCGATGGTGAACGCGCGGGCCTACGCTGCGGACCAGTTGTTCGCCACCCTGGACACCACCACGCGCCAGCTTCACCTCGACGATGCGGGCCATTCGGTGTCGCTGTCCGACACGGTCGGATTCATCCGCGACTTGCCGCACAAGCTGGTCGAGGCCTTCGAGGCCACCTTGCAGGAAGCGGCCGACGCCGACCTGTTGCTGCATGTGGTCGACTGCGCCAGCCCGGTGCTGGGCGAGCAGATGGCCGAGGTTCAACGCGTGCTGGCCGAGATCGGCGCGCAAGCCATCCCGCAGGTGCTGGTGTACAACAAGCTCGACCGGCTGGATGCCGCGCAATACCCGCGCGCGCTGCGCGACACGGTGGAGATCGACGCCGGCATGCAGATGCCAAGGGTTTTTGTCAGCGCCCAGCATGGCACCGGGCTGGACGCGTTGCGCGGCCTGATTTCCGAGTTCGTCGCTTCGGCGCGGACCGGCACCTTGAACCGAGCCGATTCGACCTCAATTGACGACGTGTTGTCGATCGAGCCGGCAACCCACGCCGAACCGGCGCTGCTCGACGAGCGGCCCGACCCCATCTCCTTTTCACATCTACCCACATGAGCCAGCAGACTTTTGCAATTCAGGACAGCAGCGCACGATGGAGTGCGCTGGGCCTGGCATCCCGCAATTTGCTGCTCGGCCTGCGGCGCGCGGCGCGCGCAGCGATGATTGGGCGCAGGGCCCCGGGCCCGAGTGGCGCCGACCTGCATTTGGCCAGCGGTGACGGCCCGCCCGATCTCGACGAACTCTGGCGCGACCTCAACAAGAAGCTCGGTGGCCTGTTCGGCGGCAAGGGTGGCGCGCCACGCGGCAACGGCGCGGGCGGCGACAAACCCGGCGGGCCCAACTTCCAGCCCGACATGAAAAGCGCCGGCATCGGCGCGGTGTTGATCGCCGGCGTGGTCGCGCTGATCTGGCTCGGCAGCGGTTTTTTCATCGTGCAGGAAGGTGAACAGGCCGTCGTCACCTCGTTCGGCAAGTTCAGCCGGACCGAAGATGCCGGTTTCAAGTGGCGCTTGCCTTACCCGTTCCAGGCCCATGAAACCGTGCGGGTGACGCAGTTGCGCTCGCGCGAGGTCGGCAAGAACGTGGTCAACCAGGCCACCGGCTTGCGCGATTCGTCGATGCTGACGCAAGACGAAAACATCGTCGACATTCGATTCACGGTGCAGTACCGGTTGAAGGACGCGCGGGCTTTCCTGTTCGAGAACCGTGACCCGGAAGAGGCGGTGTCGCTCGCCGCCGAGTCGGCCGTCCGCGAAATCGTCGGCAAGAGCAACATCGATTCGGTGCTCTACGAACAACGCGACGCCATCGCCTCCGATCTGGTCAAGTCCATCCAGGCGCAACTCGACCGCCTCAAGGCCGGCATCGTGGTGGTCAACGTCAACGTGCAGAGCGTTCAGCCGCCCGAGCAGGTGTTGGCGTCGTTTGAAGACACGCTCAAGGCCGGCCAGGACGGCGACCGCCTGAAGAAGGAAGGACTGGCCTACGCCAGCGACGTGATTCCGAAGGCGCAAGGCTCCGCGGCGCGGCTGCGGGAACAGTCCGAGGGCTACAAGTCGCGCGTCATTGCCGAGGCCGAAGGCGACGCGCAGCGCTTCAACCGGGTGCTGGCCGAGTACCAGAAGGCGCCGGGCGTGACACGCGACCGGCTCTACATCGAAACCATGCAGCAGGTGTACTCCAACGTCAGCAAGGTGATGATCGAGAACCGCAACAACTCCAACCTGCTGTACCTGCCGCTGGACAAGCTGATGCAGCAAGCCGGTGGCGCGTCGGCCGCGCCTGCCGTTCCGTTGGCGCCGGCCGCGGTCGAACCCGCCACGCCGGCCGGAACCGTCGATGTGCGTTCGCGCGACGGCCAGCGTGGCCGCGACCGAGACGGTCGTTGATCGCCAGGAGCACCCAAAGATGAACCGCATTGGTCTGATTGTTGCCGGCGCCCTGCTGGCTTTGATGTTGCTGGCGTCGACCCTGTTCGTGGTCGACCAGCGGCAGGTGGGCGTGATCTACGCGCTGGGTGAAATCAAGGAGGTCGTGCAGGAGCCCGGGCTCAAGTGGAAGCTGCCGCCACCGTTCCAGAACGTGGTGTTCCTGGACCGCCGGATTCAAACCCTGGACAGCCCCGAGACGCGCCCGATCTTCACCGCCGAGAAAAAGAGCCTGGTGATTGATTGGCTGGTCAAGTGGCGGGTCGCCGAACCGCGCCAGTTCATCCGCAACAACGGCGTCGACATGCGCAACCTCGAATCCCGGCTCAGCCCGGTGGTGCACGCGGCGTTCAACGAAGAAGTGACCAAGCGCACGGTCGGCGGCGTGCTCTCGACCGAGCGCGACAAGGTGGTCCAGGACGTGCGCGCCCGCCTGGTCGATGACGCCAAGGCGTTCGGCATCGAAATCCTCGACGTTCGAATCAAGCGGGTGGACTTCGTCGCCAACATCACCGAATCGATCTACAGCCGCATGAAGTCCGAACGCCTGCAGGTCGCCAACCAGTTGCGTTCGACCGGCACCGCCGAAGGTGAAAAGATCCGCGCCGATGCCGACCGCCAGCGTGAAGTCATCGTCGCCGAAGCGTACCGGGACGCCCAGAAGGTCAAGGGTGAGGGCGACGCCAAGGCCTCGGCGATCTTCGCGGACGCGTTTGGCCGCGACCCGCAATTCGCCCAGTTCTATCGCAGCCTGGAGGCCTACCGGGCCAGCTTCCGTGCCCGGTCGGATGTGATCGTCGTCGACCCGAGCAGCGATTTCTTCAAGTCGATGCGCGGCGCTGGCGGAGCCGTCAGTGCGCCGCCGGCGGCGCCCGCGCCCCCACGGAAGTAGTTGTTGGCCACGGCAGGCATCTGGGAAATGCTGCTCGGCGCGTTCGCGCTGATGCTCGTGGCCGAAGGGCTGCTGCCCTTTTTCAGCCCACCGACGTGGCGCAGCGTGTTCGAGCGCGCCACTCGCATGAGCGATGGCCAGATCCGCTTCCTCGGCCTGGCCAGCATGCTGGGTGGCCTGGGCATGCTGCTGGTTTTCTGGCACTGAGCCGCGCCCCGCCGCCGTGATGGCGGCCGGTACAATTTCATTTTCAATCCCCCGGCGGTTCCCCATGTCCTCTGCTTGGCTGCTGCCCGAGCACATTGCCGATGTCCTGCCCGCGCAGGCAAGGCACATCGAAGAACTGCGCCGAGGCTTGCTCGATGTGGCGCGTGGCTATGGCTGCGAATTGGTGATGCCGCCACTGTTGGAGCACATCGAGTCGCTGCTGTCGGGCACCGGCCAGGAGCTGGACCTGCGGACCTTCAAGCTGGTGGACCAGCTCAGCGGGCGCACCCTGGGCGTGCGCGCGGACAGCACGCCGCAGGTGGCGCGCATCGACGCGCATCTGCTCAACCGCAATGGCGTGACGCGCCTGTGTTATTGCGGGCCGGTGCTGCACACGCTGCCCGCCGGCGGCCGATCGACGCGCGAGCCCCTGCAGTTCGGCGCCGAGATCTTCGGCCACGCCGGGCTGGAGGCCGACCTGGAGGTTCAAGACCTGGCGCTCGATTGCATGCGCAAGGTGGGCCTCACGAATGTCACGCTTGACCTGGGCGACGCCCGCATCGCGCGGGGCGTTCTGGCCGGCGTGGCGTTGGCGCCGCAAGCCTTGGCCGAGGTCCATGCCGCGTTGGCGGCGAAGGACAGCGCGGCGCTGCGCACGCTTGCCGCGCCTTTGCCGGCCGCGGTCAGGCGTGGCCTGGTGGCGCTGGCGACGATGTACGGCGGGCGTGAGGTGCTGGCGTCGGCTCAGCGGGAGCTGCCTTCGCACCCCCTGATCGACGCGGCCTTGGCCGACCTGGAATGGCTTGCGAACCATGCCCGGCAGGCGCACCCGGAGGTGCGTGTCGGCTTCGACCTGGCCGACCTGGGCGGCTACGCCTACTACAGCGGGGCCCGCTTTGCGCTGTTCGCCGCCGGCTCCAGCGATGTGGTCGCGCGCGGCGGTCGCTATGACGAGGTCGGTGCCGTGTTCGGGCGCAAGCGGCCGGCGGTCGGCTTCAGTGTGGTCGACCTGAAGGAGCTGGCCAGGCTGGTTCCCGGCGACGGGCTGCGGGCGGCGATTCGAGCCCCCTGGGCCGAAGACCCTGGCTTGCGCGCGGCCGTGCGCCGGCTCCGCCTGCAGGGTGAATGCGTGGTGTGCGTCCTGCCGGGCCACGAACACGAAGGACAGGAGTTCGCCTGCGATCGCGAACTGGTGGCACTGAACGGGCAGTGGGCCGTGCGCGCCCTTTGACGCGCGCCCAGCGACAGCAACAGCAGCAGAGACAAATTCAGACATGCAGCAGACGAACCAAAAGACCGCCGGACACAACGTCGTTGTGGTTGGCACGCAATGGGGTGACGAGGGCAAAGGCAAGGTGGTCGACTGGCTCACCGACCATGCCCAGGCGGTGGTGCGTTTCCAGGGCGGGCACAACGCCGGGCACACCCTGGTCATCAAGGGTGTCAAGACGGCCCTGCAGCTCGTTCCCTCGGGAATCATGCGCGATGGTGTGGCGTGCTACATCGGCAATGGCGTGGTCGTCGACCCCAGCCATCTGCTGGGCGAGATCGAGCGCCTGGAGGCCATTGGCGTCGATGTTCGCTCGCGCCTGTTCATCAGCGAGTCGTGCCCGCTGATCCTGCCGTTTCACGTCGAGGTCGACAAGGCGCGTGAAGCGCTGCGCGAATCCAGCGGTGCCGGCAAGATCGGCACCACCGGCAAGGGCATCGGCCCGGCCTATGAAGACAAGGTGGCGCGCCGCGCGTTGCGCGTGCAGGACCTGAAACACCCCGAACGGTTTGCCGCCAAGCTGCGCGAGTTGCTGACGCTGCACAACTTCGCGCTGGCGGGCTATCTGCAGTCGCAAGCGCTGGAGTTCGCGCCGATCTACGAGCACGCGATGCGGGTTGCCGAGGCGCTCAAGCCGATGATGGCCGACGTCGGCTACATCCTGCACAACGCGCACCGCAACGGCGCCAACATCCTGTTCGAGGGCGCGCAGGGAACGCTGCTGGACATCGACCACGGCACCTACCCTTACGTGACCTCCAGCAACTGCGTGGCCGGCAACGCCGCGGCGGGCGCCGGTGTCGGGCCGAACCTGTTGCACTACATCCTGGGCATCACCAAGGCCTATACCACCCGGGTGGGCGGCGGCCCGTTCCCGACCGAGCTGCCCATGAGCGAGCCGGGCACGGTGGGCCACCACCTGTCCACCGTCGGCCAGGAGCGTGGCACGGTGACAGGGCGGCCCAGGCGTTGCGGCTGGCTCGACGCCGCGGCGTTGAAGCGCTCGATGATCATCAACGGCATTTCGGGCCTGTGCATCACCAAGCTCGACGTGCTCGACGGGCTGGCCGACATCAAGGTCTGCGTTGGTTATGAGTTGAACGGCCGACGCATCGACATCCTGCCGCTCGACGCCGACGACATCAAGGCCTGCAAGCCTTTGTACGAGAGCTTTGCCGGCTGGAGCGAAAGCACGTTCGGCATCACCGAGTGGGACGAATTGCCTTTGAACGCGAGGCGCTACCTGGAGCGGGTGCAGGATTTCATCGGCGCGCCCATCGCCATGGTGTCCACCGGCCCGGACCGTGCCCACACGATCCTGCTGCGCCACCCCTACACCGCCTGATGGCCCGCCGAATCGCCAAACACCAGGAGCCCGAATGCTGACCGACGACGGAAAACACCTCTACGTTTCGTGGGATGAGTACCACATGCTGATCGAACGGCTGGCGCTGAAGGTGCACGCCTCCGGCTGGGCGTTCGACCAGATCTTGTGTCTCGCGCGAGGCGGCATGCGCCCGGGGGATGTTCTTTCACGGGTGTTCGACAGGCCGCTGGCGATCATGTCGACCAGTTCCTACCGAGCCGAGGCCGGCACCATCCAGGGCCGGCTGGACATGGCCAAGTACATCACGCTGCCCAAGGGCGACCTGGCCGGCCGCGTGTTGCTGGTCGATGACCTGGCCGATTCGGGCATCACGCTCAAGGCCGTGGTCGAGCGCCTGCGCGGCATGCCTTCGATCAGTGAGCTGCGTTCGGCAGTGATCTGGACCAAGGGGGGGTCGACCTACACACCCGACTATTTCGTCGAGATGCTGCCCACCAGCCCCTGGATCCACCAGCCGTTCGAGGAGTACGACGAGTTGCGCCCCGAGGGGCTGGCGAAGAAGTTCGTCATTTAGCGGCCGGGCACGGATGCTTCGTTGGCAACAAAAAGGGACAGCATCTTCATGCTGGCCCTCGCTGTCTGGCTTGATCGTTGGTGCCCAGGAAGGGACTCGAACCCCCACGGAGTTACCCGCTAGTACCTGAAACTAGTGCGTCTACCAATTCCGCCACCTGGGCATTTCAGGAAGTCTTGGATATTATCATCAAAACAAATCAATCGAAAAATTCAACCGCCATCGGCGCCGAGCTGATGAGTGAAGTGGAGGGCACGGTGCAAGGCCACCGCGACGGTCACGGCTTCGTCGTTCGTGACGACCGGCAAGCCGACCTCTATCTGTCGCAACAGGAAATGCGCGCGGTGCTGCACCATGACCGCGTCAAGGCCCGCGTGATCCGCCATGACCGCAAGGGCCGGCCCGAAGGGCGGGTGCTCGAGATCCTGGAGCGCAAGAAGTCGCCCATCATCGGGCGGCTGCTGCACGAGAGCGGCGTGTGGCTGGTGGCGCCGGAAGACAAGCGCTATGGGCAGGACATCCTGATCCCGAAAAACGCCACCGCCAACGCCACCGCCGGGCAGGTCGTGGCGATCGAGTTGACCGAGCCGCCGTCGATGTATTCGCAGCCGGTCGGTCGTGTGACCGAGGTGCTCGGCGAGATCGACGACCCCGGCATGGAGATCGAGATCGCGGTTCGCAAGTACGAAGTGCCGCATCGCTTCTCGCCCGCGACCCTGGCTCAGGCGGCGAGCCTGCCCGAGAAGATTCGCGCTGTCGACCGCAGGCAGCGCATCGACCTGAGCGATGTGCCGCTGGTGACCATCGACGGCGAGGACGCGCGCGACTTCGACGACGCGGTGTACTGCGAGCCGGCCGTGGTGGGCAAGGGCACCGGCCGGGCCCAGGCCGACAACGGCTGGCGCCTGATCGTGGCGATTGCCGACGTCAGCCATTACGTGAAGCCGGGGGAACCGATCGACACCGATGCCTACGAACGCGCCACGTCGGTCTACTTCCCGCGCCGGGTGATTCCGATGCTGCCGGAAAAGCTGTCCAACGGCCTGTGCTCGCTGAACCCGAACCAGGATCGCCTGGCGATGGTGTGCGACATGCTGGTCGGCGCCACCGGCGAGGTTCATGCCTACCAGTTCTACCCCGCCGTGATGTGCTCGCACGCACGCCTGACCTACACCGAGGTGGCGGCTGTGCTCGCCAACACCCGCGGGCCGGAGGCGGCACGCCAGCAAGCCCTGGTGCCCCACCTGCTGCACCTGCACGAGGTCTACCGGGCCCTGCTGAAGGAGCGCACCGCGCGCGGTGCGATCGACTTCGAGACCACCGAGACGCAGATCGTCTGCGACGAAAACGGCCGCATCGAAAAGATCGTGCCGCGCACCCGCACCGAGGCCCACAAACTGATCGAAGAGGCGATGCTGGCGGCCAACGTCTGCGCCGCCGACTTCATCAACCGGTCCAAGCATGCGTCGTTGTTTCGCGTCCACGAGGGGCCGACGCCCGAGAAGCGAACCCTGCTGCAAAGCTACCTCAAGGGCCTGGGGCTGGGCCTGGGTCTGACCGATGACCCGAAGCCGGCCGAGTACCAGGCGATTGCCGCGGCGACCAAGGACAGGCTGGACGCGCAGCAGATCCACACCATGCTGCTGCGCTCGATGCAGCAGGCCATTTACACCGGCACCAACGCAGGCCACTTTGGCCTGGCCTACGAGGCCTACACCCACTTCACCAGCCCGATCCGGCGCTACCCCGACCTGTTGGTCCACCGCGTCATCAAGGCGCTGTTGCATGGCAAGCGCTATCACCTGAGCACCGGCGCGGTTGACGCCGCGCCCGTGGTTCGCAAGGGGGCCCGGCTGGTTCGTGGCGCCCACAACGAGGCCGAGCAGTGGGAGGCGGCCGGCGTGCATTGCAGCACCAACGAGCGCCGCGCCGATGAAGCATCGCGCGATGTCGAAGCCTGGCTCAAGTGCCGCTACATGCGCGAGCACCTGGGCGAGGAATTCGGCGGCACCGTCAGTGCGGTCACCAGCTTCGGCCTGTTCGTGCAGCTCGATGGCTTGTACGTCGAAGGGCTGGTGCACATCACCGAGCTGGGAGGCGAGTACTACCGTTTTGACGAGGTCCGCCAGGAACTGCGCGGCGAGCGCAGCGGGGTGCGCTACATCGTCGGCTCGCGGGTGCGGGTGCAGGTGAGCCGGGTCGACCTCGACGGTCGCAAGATCGACTTCCGCATGGTGCGCGAAGGCGAAGAGGAGGCCATCGCCCAGCGCGCCCGGCGCGACAAGCAGGCAGCTCACGCCGGCCATGAGTTGGCGGTGCTGAAGGAAGCCGACCGCGCGACGAAGGCGGCCACCAAGGGCAAGTCGAAGGCCGTGGCCGGCAAGGGGGCGCGCGTGCCTCGCGCAGCGAAGGGCCCGGCGCGCAAGTCATCGGCGCGCAGCCCCTCCGCCAAGCCCTCCGGCCGGCGCTGAAGGCAACGCCGCACCCACCTGATTCATCCGACAAGGATTCCCATGACGATTCGATTCGACGGCCGCGTGGCCGTGGTCACCGGCGCCGGCGGTGGCCTGGGGCGCGAACACGCGCTGGCGCTGGCGGCGCGCGGCGCCAAGGTGGTGGTCAACGACCTTGGTGCGGCCATCGACGGCAGCGGCGGTGCCCCGGCCGCAGCACTTGCCGTGGTGGCGCAAATTCGCGCGGCCGGCGGCCAGGCCATCGCCAACGGCGCCTCGGTGACCGACGCCGCGGCAGTGCAGGCGATGGTCGAGCAGGCGATGCAGGCCTGGGGCCGGGTCGACATCCTGGTCAACAACGCCGGCATTCTTCGCGACAAGAGCTTCTCGAAGATGGAGCTGGCCGACTTTCGCCTCGTCGTCGAAGTTCACCTGATGGGCGCGGTCAACTGCTGCAAGGCGGTGTGGGAGGTGATGCGGGCGCAGAACTACGGCCGGATCGTGATGACGACCTCGTCGTCCGGCCTGTACGGCAACTTCGGCCAGGCCAACTACGGCGCTGCGAAGATGGCGCTGGTCGGGTTGATGCAGACCCTGTCGCTCGAAGGCGCCAGGAACAACATCCGCGTCAACTGTCTCGCGCCCACGGCGGCCACCCGCATGACCGAGGCGCTGTTGCCCGAGGCGGCGCTCCAGCTTCTGCGGCCGCAAGCCGTGACGCCGGGCCTGCTGGCGCTGGTGGCCGACGACGCGCCCACGCGGGCGATCCTGTGCGCCGGTGCGGGCTCGTTCGAGCGCGCCCACATCACGCTCACGCAGGGCGTGTTCGTGGGCCTGCCCGACGACGCCGCCGAGCAGCTGGCGCAGGCATGGGACGCGCTGTCCGATCGCAGCGGCGACAGCGTGCCCGAAAGTGGAATGGCCCAGGTCACCCTGGAGACGGCCAAGGCCTCACGCGCGCAACACTGAGGCGGCTGTGGCCAGGCGCATGTGCTCGATCAGGTCGGCGGCGCGAACGGGCGATTGCAGGGCCCGATCGGCGGCGTCGCCGTGAATGAACGTTGCCGCCAGTGCGGTCTGGAACGCCACTGAATCCGGCCCGGCTGCGCCCGGTGGCGTCGCTTGGGTGCCGGTCGACTGCGCCAGCAGGCCCCCGAGCCAGCCGGCCAACACATCGCCGGTGCCCGCGCTGGCCAGCGCCGCGCTGCCGCTCGGGTTGATGTGCGGGGTGTGATCGGGTGCCGCCAGCACCGTGCCCGAGCCCTTGAGCAGCACCACGCAACCGAAGCGCCCGGCCAGCCTCGTCGCGGCGGCGAGCCGGTCCGATTGAACCTGCGCGGTGGTCTGGTTCAACAGGCGTGCCGCTTCGAGCGGGTGCGGCGTGAGGATCGTCGTGCGGCCGGCATCGCGGCGTGCGCTCAGCAGCGTCTGCAACATGGGGTCGGCCGCCACGGCATTCAGGGCATCGGCGTCGAGCACCAGGCGAGCGACCCGGCTGAGCAGGCGCGGCAAGGCTTCCCGCACCACCTCGCCGCCGCCGCAACCGCACACCACCGTGCTGTTGGCGAGCAGCGTTGCCGGCCCGCTGATCCATTCGGGGCGGAACATCAGCTCAGGTCTCAGCACGTCGTGCGTCAACGAGCCGCTGTCGAGCAGGTTCACGAACACCCGGCCGGCGCCGGCCGCGTGCGCAGCGCGCGCGGCCAGCAGCGCCGCGCCGGTCATTCCCGGCGCACCGCCGACGATGGCGACATCGCCGAAGCTCCCCTTGTGCTGCGCATGCCGCCGGGCCCGATTCGCGGCCGCGCCATCGTGCCGGCCCGAAAGCCAGGCATCCGGCGCGCTGGCCGCGCTGTCCACCTCCAGCGCGTCGAACCACACGGTGCCGGCGTGGTCGCGGCCCGCGCCGGTGAAGAGCCCGGGCTTGAGCGTCAACAGCGCCAGCGTGTGCCGGGCCACGATCGCCGCTGGGCCCAGGGCCTGCCCGGTGTCGACGTTGAGCCCGGTGGGCACGTCAATCGCCAGCACCGGGCACGCCAAGGTGTTCAGACGATCGATCAACGCCGCAATGCGCCCTTGCGGTGCGCGGCTGGCGCCGATGCCGAGCAGCGCATCGATGGCGATGTCATCCGGGTCCAGGTCAGGCGCGCCGGCGGCGTCGATCTTGACCCCCGCCGCCCGAGCGCGCGCCAGCGCATCGGCCGCGTCGCCGGGCAGCCGGTCGGTGTCTGCGGCCAGCGTGACACGAACCGGCTTGCCGTGGCGATGCAACTGAACCGCGGCCTCCAATCCGTCGCCACCGTTGTTGCCCGGCCCGGCGGCAATCCACACGCAACGGGCGTGCGGCGCGAGTGCGAGTGCAAGCCGCGCCACGGCCCCGCCCGCACGGCGCATCAGCGCGTGGGCTGGCAAGCCTTCAGCGCCGAGTTGCTCGATGGCGCGCGTGGCCACCGTGCCGAACAAGGGCAGCCGGTGTGCGGGAGGGAGGACGGGTCGCATCGCGATCTCCATTCTGGCGCTGGCTCGGCGCCGTGGGTCAGCCGCGCAGGCGCTCCAGCCCCAGGCCTTCGGTGTCGATGGCGGGGGTGCGGCCCACCATCAGATCGGCGAGCAGCCGCGCCGAGCCGCACGCCAGGGCCCAGCCGCTGGAGCCGTGGCCCAGATTCAGCCAGACGCCGTCCTTGCCGCTGCCACCGATCACCGGCGGGCCGTCGGGCAGCATCGGCCGCGCGCCTTTCCATACCTGCGCCTGACCCATCATCGCCGCGCCCGGGAACCAGTCGTGCAATACCTTGTACAGCGTGTCGAGCGCGCGCGGGTCGTGTTGGTCCAGGGTGCCGCCGATCTCTGCGCTGCCGGCCACGCGGACCCGGCTGCCAAGGCGGCTGATCGCAATCTTGAATCGTTCGTCCATCACCGCCGAGCGCGGACCCTGCGGGTGGTGTTCGTTGTGGCGCAACGGCGCCGTGACCGAGTAGCCGTGCACCGCCAGCAGCGGCAGTTTCACGCCCAACGGGCGCAGCAGCGCGCTCGCCCCGAGCGCGGCGCAGACGACGATGGCGTCGAACGGCTCGGTCACCGGTTCGGCGGGCAGAAACTGGGTGTCCACGGCGTCGCGCCGGTGAGATCTGGAGGCCTTCGCCGGGGCTGCGGGCTGAAGCGCCTGCGCCTGCCCGTACACCAGCCGGGGCGGAGACCCCGGCTCGATCGAAGACACGTCGGAATTGAAGCGAAACGATGCACCCAGCTGCTGCGCTTCGAGTCGCAGCAAATAAGCGAACTGCCGGCAGTTGCCCACTTCATCGTCGGGCAGGTGGATGCCTGCGTGCAACGGCGTGTCGGCGCTCAGGCCAGGCTCCACGGCGCGGCACTGCGCGGCGTCGAGCAGCTTGAAGCGGGTGGTCAACGGGTTCAGCAGCGCCAGGCCCGGCTCCACCAGCGCCAGGTCTTTCGGGCGGCGCAGCAGCACCAGACAGCCCTCGCTGCGTTCGTAGTCGAGTTGCAGCGATTGGCTGATCGCATGCAGCCGGGCGCGGCTGAAAAACGCCAGGCGTTGCATGCGCAGCCGGTTCGCCTGGTAGGTGCGCAAGCGGCACGCCCGCCACCATCTCCAGAGCCAGCCGACGCTGCCCACGCCCATTCCCGGCCGCAGCCGCACCGGCGAGTGGCGGCTCAGCAAATGAGCCAGCACCTTGGACGGCATGCCGGGCCCGGCCCAGGGCGTGACGTAGCCCGGCGCAATCACACCGGCGTTGGCAAAGCTGGTCTCGGCCGCCACGGTGCCCTGGCGCTCGAAGACGCTGACCTGATGGCCATCGCTGGCGAGTTCAAAGGCCGTGGTGACGCCGACGATGCCGGCGCCGACAACTGCCACGCGCATGTCAGCGTGCCGGCGCGGCGAGCGCGGCTTCGATGGCCAGCGACGCGTCGAGTACGGCGTCGTCGCGCAAGGCGCCGCTCCACACCATCAGGCCGACCGGCATCTGGCCAGCCGCGTGGCACGGCAGCGACAGCGCACAGCCGTCCAGCAGGTTGACGATAGACGGGTTGCGCAGCAGCAGCGCATTGGTCGCAAAGAACGCGTCGTCGTCGGCCACCAGGGCGGCGATCGGCGGGGCCACGATCGGCACGGTGGGGCTGAGCAGCGCGTCAAACCCAAGAATCGCGCGCTCCATGCGGGCGATCCACGCGGCGCGGTCCCGGTGCAGGTCGATGTAGTCTGCGGCGCTGAAGTGTTCACCGCGCCGGATGCGCAGGGCCACGCGCGGGTCGTACTGCGCTTCACGGGTGGCCAGCAGGCGCCGGTGCCAGGCCCAGCTTTCGGCGGCCGAGAAGCCGCCGCTGGCCATCAACGGGCCGATCTCGGCCAAGGCCGGCAAGGCCAGTTCATCGACGCGGGCGCCGGCCTGGCGCAACACCGCCACCGATCGCTCGAAGGCCGTCGCCACCGTGCTGTCGAGGCCGTCCAGCATCACGCTCGTCGGAGCGGCCAGGCGCAGCGCGCTGACCGGGCGGCCAGCCACCCTGACACGACGATCGGCAAGAATCTCGTGCAACAGCACCGCGTCGCGCACCGACAGCGTGATCGCGCACACCGTGTCAAGCGTCGTCGACAACGGAACAGCACCTTCGGTGGGCGTCAATCGCGCCGTGTTCTTGAACCCGACCAGCCCCTGCAGCGCGGCCGGAATGCGGATCGATCCGCCGGTGTCCGACCCCAGCGCGGCCCAGGCCGCGCCGCTGGCCACCGACACCGCGCCCCCCGAGGTCGAGCCGCCGGGGATGCGCGGGACCGGATCGATGCGGCGGGTTGCCGCATTGGCCGGCGTGCCGTGGTGGGGGTTGATGCCCACCCCCGAAAAGGCGAACTCACTCATGTTGGTCCGCCCCATCAACGCCGCGCCGGCGCGCCGCAGGCGTTCGACCGCGGGGCAGTCCGCTTGCGCGGCGGGCCGGTCGCCAAGAGCGCGCGAGCCCGCCGTGGTGACCTGGCCCTGCACGTCGAACAAGTCCTTCACGCTCACGCACAGGCCGGCAAGAGGTGGGAGCGGGGCGCCGGTGGCCAGGGTGGCGTCGACGGCGGCGGCAGTGGCGGCGGCCTGGTCGAAATGGGTTTGGGTGAAGGTGTGCCGGTTCTCGGGGGCGTTTGCCGTCTCGACGCAGGCGCCCAGCAGATCGGCGGCGCTGAGCTGCCGGCGGGTGATGCGGGCGCGGGTGGCAATGACGTCTTGGCTCATGCTGGGTGCTATATACTCGTCGGGTTTATCCGGGACCTCAGGCACGACGCTTGCGAAACCGGTGGACAAATAGCGAACCCGGCCATCAGAAGGTGTCGCTCAGAATCTTCGAGACGAAGCATCCTGACGCGATTGAGGCCGGATTCTAGAACCAACCTTTGGAGTCCTCATGACAGTCACCATGCGTGAAATGCTGGAAGCCGGTGTCCATTTTGGCCACCAGACGCGCTTCTGGAACCCCAAGATGGCCCCGTACATCTACGGCCATCGCAACAAGATCCACATCATCAACCTCGAGAAGACGCAGCCGCTCTTCAACGACGCGATGAAGTTCATCCGCCAGCTCAGCGCCAAGCGCGGAACCATCCTGATGATCGGCACCAAGCGCCAGGCGCGCGAAGTCATCGCCCTGGAAGCCAAGCGCGCCGGCATGCCGTTCGTCGACCAGCGCTGGCTCGGCGGCATGATGACCAACTTCAAGACCGTCAAGGGCTCGCTGAAAAAGCTCAAGGACATGAAGGCGCAGATCGAAGCCGGCACCGAAATCCGCATCAAGAAGGAAGCGCTGATGTTCCAGCGCGATCTCGTGAAGCTGGAGAAGGACATCGGCGGCATTCAGGACATGAACGCATTGCCGGACGCGATGTTCGTCATCGACGTGGGCTACCACAAGATTGCCATTCTGGAAGCCAAGAAGCTCGGCATTCCGATCATCGGCGTGGTCGACTCCAACCATTCGCCCGAGGGCATCGACTACGTGATTCCGGGCAACGACGATTCGAGCAAGGCGGTGGCGCTGTACGCGCGCGCCGTCGCCGACGCGGTGCTCGAAGGCAAGGCCAACGCCATGAACGACGTGGTCCAGGCCGCCGCCCCTGAAGGCGATGAGTTCGTGGAAGTCAGCGAAGGCGCTTGAGAGCCACGCGTCCCGACTCGCCAGGGTGCGGGCACAGAAAGGGGCTGTTACAGCCCCTTTTTTTCAACGCAATACGATTCGGTGATTTCCGCGCGCTGCTGGAATTGCCTCAGTCAACAGGAGATTTGAAATGGCCGCGATAACCGCAAGCATGGTTGCCGAACTGCGAGGCAAGACCGATGCCCCGATGATGGAATGCAAGAAGGCGCTGACCGAAGCCGAAGGCAACATGGAGCGCGCCGAGGAACTGCTGCGCGTCAAGCTCGGCAGCAAGGCCGGCAAGGCTGCGTCGCGCATCACCGCCGAAGGTGTGGTGGCGGCGTCGGTCGACGGCTCGACCGGCGCACTGGTCGAAGTCAACTGCGAAACCGACTTTGTGTCCAGGAACGATTCGTTCCTGGCCTTCGTGAAGGCCTGCGCCGACCTGGTCGCGAAGAACAACCCCGCCGACCTGGCCGCGCTGTCGGCCTTGCCCCACTCGCAAGACGGCTTCGGCCCGACGCTGGAGGATGTGCGCAAGGGCCTGATCGGCAAGATCGGCGAGAACATGGCGGTGCGCCGCTTCAAGCGCTACGCCGGCGGCGGCAGGCTCGCCAGTTATCTGCATGGCACGCGCATCGGTGTGCTGGTCGAATTCGACGGTGACGAAATCACCGCCAAAGACGTGGCCATGCATGTGGCCGCAATGAAGCCGGTGGCACTGACGTCGAGCGACGTGCCCGCCTCGCTGATCGAGAAAGAGCGCACCATCGCCTCGATGAAGGCGGCCGAAGACGCCGAAAAGGCCAAGGCCGACGGCAAGGCGGCGCAGTCGCCCGAGATCCTGGCTCGGCGCATCGAAGGCTCGGTTCAGAAGTTCCTGAAAGAGGTCAGCTTGTACAACCAGGCGTTTGTCAAGAACGACAAACAAAGCGTCGAACAAATGCTCAAGGAGCGTGCCACCCAGGTCAAGGGCTTCACCTTGTACGTGGTCGGTGAAGGCATCGAGAAGAAGGTCGACGATTTCGCTGCCGAGGTGGCGGCACAGGTGGCTGCGGCCAAAGGCAGCTGATCGCCGTGACCGACGAGGCGCGCGCCCGCAGCGGCGCGCCGCTGACAGACTAGACTTCGCAGCCACAAAGTCATTTGGGAGCCACACGCATGCCGGCGTACAAACGCATCCTGCTCAAGTTGTCTGGCGAAGCGCTGATGGGCGACGACGCCTACGGCATCAACCGCGCCACCATCGTCCGCATGGTCCGGGAGGTGCAGGAAGTGACGCAGCTGGGCATCGAAGTGGCGGTCGTCATCGGCGGCGGCAACATCTTTCGCGGCGTGGCGGGCGGCTCGGTGGGCATGGACCGCGCCACCGCCGACTACATGGGCATGCTGGCCACGGTGATGAATGCGCTGGCGCTGGCCGACACCATGCGCCAGGAGGGCATGGTCGCGCGGGTCCTGTCGGCCCTCGCCATCGAGCAAGTGGTCGAGCCTTACGTGCGGCCGAAGGCGCTGCAGTATCTTGAAGAAGGAAAGATCGTCGTCTTCGCGGCCGGCACCGGCAACCCGTTCTTCACCACCGACACCGCGGCGGCGCTGCGCGGCGCCGAGATCGGAGCCGAGATCGTGCTGAAGGCCACCAAGGTCGACGGTGTCTACAGCGCCGACCCGAAGAAGGACCCGCATGCGACGCGCTATGCCCAGATCACCTTCGATGAAGCGATCAGCAAAAACCTCCAGGTCATGGATGCCACCGCATTTGCGTTGTGCCGCGACCAGAAGTTGCCGATCAAGGTCTTCAGCATATTCAAGCCCGGCGCGCTCAAGCGCGTTGTGATGGGAGAGGACGAGGGCACACTCGTCCACGTTTGAGGAGTTGATTCACATGAGCATCGCGGACATCAAGAAGACCGCCGAGCAGAAGATGTCTCGCTCGGTCGAAGCGTTCAAGAGCGAAATCCAGAAAATTCGCACCGGCCGTGCCCACCCCGGCATCCTGGACCAGGTCCATGTCGACTACTACGGCTCGATGGTGCCGATCAGCCAGGTGGCCAACGTGACCCTGCTCGACGCCCGCACCATCAGCGTCCAGCCATGGGAAAAGGGGTTGGGGCCAAAGATCGAAAAAGCCATTCGCGAGTCCGATCTGGGCCTGAACCCCGCGTCCCAGGGCGACCTGCTGCGCGTGCCGATGCCCGCACTGACCGAAGAGCGCCGGCGCGACCTCACCAAGGTCGTCCGAGGCGCTGGCGAGGATTCGCGGATCGCGGTGCGCAACCTGCGCCGCGATGCCAACGAGCATGCCAAGAAGCTGCTCAAGGACAAGGAAATCACGGAAGACGAAGAGCGCCGCTCGCTGGACGAGTTGCAAAAGCTCACCGACCGCACGATTGCCGAGATCGATCGCCTGGTGGCCGGCAAGGAAGCGGAGATCATGGCGGTCTGATATGCGGACCCGTTCATGAGCCTGGGCCCCAGCGTGGTCGACCCGATTCGTTTGAAACCCGCCGTTCCGCGCCATGTCGCGATCGTGATGGATGGCAACGGGCGCTGGGCCAAGCGCCGTTTCATGCCGCGCTTCTTCGGCCACAAGCAAGGTGTCGATGCGCTGGTGCGCACGGTGCTGGCGTGTGCCGACCGCGGCATCGAGTTCGTGACGGTGTTTGCGTTCTCGTCGGAGAACTGGAAGCGCCCGACCGAAGAGGTCTCCGGCCTGATGGGGCTGGTGCTGGTGGCGGTGACCAAGTACCTTGCCAAGCTGGTGGGGCAGGGCGTTCGCATCCGCATCGTCGGCGACCGCAGCCAGGTGTCCGACAAGCTGCGCGACGCCTGGCAACAGGCTGAATCGAGCACCCAGCACAATTCGCGCATCACCTTGTCGGTGGCGTTCAACTACGGCGGCCGCTGGGACATCGTGCAAGCCTGCCGGCGTGCGATCGAAGACGGTGTGCCGGCGCACGAACTCGACGAGGCGCGGCTCAACAGCTACATGGCGCTGAGTCACGCGCCCGACCCCGACTTGTTCATCCGCACCGGCGGCGAGGTTCGCATCAGCAATTTCTTGCTGTGGCAGGCCGCGTATTCGGAGCTGGTGTTCAGCGAATGCCTGTGGCCCGAGTTCGGCGATGCCGAGCTGGATTCCGCGTTGGCGGAGTATGCCCGCCGCGATCGACGCTTCGGGGCGGTGAACAGCCCCGTGTCGGCCGCCATGAACGGGGCGTGATCGTGCTGCGGCAGCGCATCATCACGGCGCTGGTTCTGGTGGCGCTGCTGCTGCCCGCGCTGTTCAGCCAGTCCGCCTGGCCCTTTGCCTTGCTGACCCTGGTGATGATCGGCGCCAGCGGCTGGGAGTGGGGCCGCTTGAATGGCGCCGACCGAGGCGCCGTGGTGCTGGGGCTGTTGCTGGCAGCGGCGTGTGCGGTGGCGCTCGGGTGGGGCTGGTCCTTGTCCGCCCCCGGCGCGGTCTGGTGGGCCGCGATGGCGGCGTGGGTGCTCGGCGGTGCCTGGGCGCTGCGGGGCGGGCCGGCGGCCTGGCCTGGCGTGCCGGCGCTGGTTCGGTGGGGGCTGGGGCTGGTGCTGCTCTGGACCGCCTGGCTGGCCATGGTCAACGCCAAGGCGATCGGCATCAACTTCATCCTGTCGGTGTTTTGCCTGGTCTGGGCGGCCGACATCGCGGCCTATTTCGGCGGCCGTGCATTCGGCAAGCGCAAGTTGGCGCTGGCCATCAGCCCGGGCAAGAGTTGGGAAGGCGTGTGGAGCGGCATGCTCGGCGCGTTGTTGCTGGCCCTGTTGTGGCTGCTGCTGGACCGGTCCTTTGCGATGGATTCGGCCAGCCTCTACAGCCATGTGTTGCAGCGGCTCGGCGTGGCCGGGCTGGTGCTGGTGGTGGTGTTCCTGGCCGCGATGAGCGTGGTGGGCGACCTGTTCGAATCGCTGGTCAAGCGCAGCGCCGGCGCCAAGGACAGCAGCGGACTGCTGCCGGGGCACGGTGGCCTGCTGGACCGTTTCGATGCGCTGCTGCCCGTGTTTCCGATCGCGATGGCACTCGGATCACTCTGACATGTACACCGACCACGCTCCGCGTCAACGGGTCTGCATCCTCGGCGCCACCGGCTCGGTGGGCACCAGCACGCTCGATGTGCTGAGCCGCCACCCGAGCCGCTTCGAGGTGTTCGCGTTGTCGGCTCACAGCCGCATGGACGAGTTGCTGCAGCAGTGCCTGCAATGGCGGCCCAGTTTCGCGGCGGTTCCGCAAGAGAGCCAGGCGCGCGCGCTGCGCGAGCGCTTGCAGGCCGCCGGCCTGCGCACCGAAGTGCTGTCCGGTGCGCCGGCGCTGTGCGACCTGGCGGCCCACCCCGACGTGGATGCCGTCATGGCCGCCGTCGTCGGCGCCGCCGGGCTGCCACCCTGCCTGGCCGCGGCCAAGGCCGGCAAGCGGCTGCTGCTGGCCAACAAGGAAGCGCTGGTCGTCGGCGGCGCACTGTTCATGAACGCGGTGCGCGCCGGCGGCGCCATGCTGCTGCCGATCGACAGCGAGCACTCGGCGATCTTCCAGTGCCTGCCTGAGGACCGCGGCACCTGGGGTGCGCGCATCGACCACATCCTGCTGACCGCCTCGGGCGGGCCGTTTCGCACGCGCGACCCCGCGACGCTGAAAGACGTGACCCCCGAGCAGGCCTGCGCCCACCCCAACTGGGTGATGGGGCGCAAGATCTCGGTCGACTCGGCCACCATGATGAACAAGGCGCTCGAAGTGATCGAGGCGCGCTGGTTGTTCGATCTCGAACCTGAACAAATCCGGGTCGTCATCCACCCCCAAAGCATCATCCATTCGATGGTCGTGTGCCGCGACAACTCGGTGCTGGCGCAACTCGGCACGCCCGACATGCGGGTGCCGATCGCGTACGGGCTGGCGTTCCCCGAGCGCATCGAATCGGGTGCCGGGCAGATCGATTTCGGCACGCTGGCGTCGCTCAGTTTCAACCCGCCCGACAACGCGCTGTACCCCGGGCTGGCGCTGGCCTGGCACACCTTGCGCGCTCCGATGGGCAGCACCGCGGTGTTGAATGCGGCCAATGAAGTGGCGGTGGCCGCCTTCCTGGACCGGCAGATCCGCTTCGACCAGATCCATGCCGTCAACCTGCGGACGCTGGAGGCGGTTCTGCCCGGGGCCGATGCCTGCGACTCGCTCGACGCCCTGCTCGAACTCGACGCCCGCGCCCGCCGCCGCGCCGAGCAATTTGCGAAGGCAAGACCATCATGATCATCACCGTGTTGGCGTTTGTGCTCACGCTCGGCGTGCTCATCGTCATTCATGAGTACGGCCACTACCGCGTGGCGGTGGCCTGCGGCGTCAAGGTGCTGCGCTTTTCGGTCGGTTTCGGCCGTGTGATCTGGCGCCGCCAGGCCACCCCCGACAGCACCGAGTTCGTCATCTCCGCGCTGCCGCTGGGCGGTTACGTGAAGATGCTGGACGAGCGCGAAGGCACGGTGGCGCCGGGCGACATGCACCGTGCGTTCAACCGCAAGCCGCTGCTGCAACGCACGGCGATCGTGGCCGCCGGCCCCGCCGCCAACCTGCTGCTGGCGGTGCTGTTGTATGCGGCGGCGCACTGGATCGGCATCGACGAAGCCAAGGCGGTGCTGGGCCCGCCGGTCAGCGCCAGCCTGGCCGAACGGGCCGGCCTGCGCAGAGGCGACTGGGCGCGCGCGTATTCGTTCGATGGCACCGAGTGGGAAGACCTGCGCTCCATGTCGGACCTGCGCTGGCAGGTCTCGCAGGCGGTGTTGCGCGGCGAGCGGCTGCACCTGTCGGTCAGCGACCGGGAAGGTCGTGGCCAGCGTCGCGTCGCCCTCGATATCGATCAACTGGGCACGACCGAACTCGACGCCCAGACCATGAAGCGCGTCGGCTTGGGCAACGCCTTCAGCGAGCCGGTGCTGGGCCGGGTCACGCCGGGCGGCCCGGCGGCCAGCGCGGGGCTGCAGGCCGGCGATCGGGTCTTGAGCATCGACGGCATGGCCATCGTCGACGCCACGCGCGTGCGCGACCTGATCCGCGCCAGTGGCAGCAGCGGCACGCCCAAACCGATGCTCTGGATGGTCGAGCGCGGCGCCCAGCGGATCGAGGCGACGGTCGTGCCGGTCATCGTCTCCGAAGGCGAACAGACGGTCGGCCGCGCCGAGGTCTTTCCGGGGCAGGCGCCCGAGATGGTGACGGTGCGCTTCGGGCCGGTCGACGGGCTGGTGCAGGCGGTGTCCAAAACGTGGGAGATGTCCGCCCTCACGTTGAAGATGCTGGGCCGGATGCTGATCGGCCAGGCCTCGCTGAAAAACCTCAGCGGGCCGTTGACGATCGCCGACTATGCCGGCCAGTCGGTGCGCCTGGGCCTGGCGTATTACCTCGGTTTCCTGGCGGTGGTCAGCATCAGCCTGGGGGTGCTCAACCTGCTGCCGCTGCCCATGCTCGATGGAGGGCACCTGATGTATTATCTTTTCGAGGGTTTGACAGGGCGGCCTGTCTCCGAGGTGTGGCTCGAAAGGCTGCAACGTGGCGGAGTGGCCATCATGCTGATGATGATGTCCCTGGCTCTTTTCAACGACATGGCCCGCTTGCTGGGCCTGCACTGACCCCCTCCAATGCCATTTCAATTCGCGCCGAAACGCATTCGCCCGCCGCTCCTGTCCGTTGCTCTGGCCACCGCGCTCCACCTGGGTTCGGCGTGGGCCGTCGAGCCCTTCGTGCTGAAGGACATTCGGGTCGAGGGCTTGCAGCGCAGCGATGCCGGCACGGTGTTCGCATCGCTGCCGTTCCGGATCGGTGACACCTACAACGACGAGAAGGGCGCGGCCGCGCTGCGCGCGCTGTTCGCCACCGGCTTGTTCAAGGATGTGCGCATCGACGTCGATGCCGGCGTGGTGGTGGTCATCGTCGAAGAGCGATCGGTCATCGCCAACATCGACTTTGTCGGGCTGAAGGAGTTCGACAAGGACCAGCTCACCAAGTCGCTGAAAGACTTCGGCATCGGTGAAGGCCTGCCGTTCGACAAGGCGCTGGCCGACCGCGCCGAGCAGGAACTCAAGCGCCAGTACCTGACGCGCAGCCTGTACGGCGCCGAGGTCGTGACCACCGTGACGCCGCAAGAGCGCAACCGCGTCAACGTCACCTTCACGGTCACCGAAGGCTCGGCGGCGCGGATCGGCGAGTTGCGCATCACCGGCAGCCAGGCCTTCTCGGAAGACACGCTGCGCGGCTTGCTCGACCTCAACGACAGCGGCTGGCTCAACTGGTACACCAAGGCCGACCGCTACTCGCGCGCCAAGCTCAATGCCGACCTGGAAACCCTGCGCGCGTACTACCTGAACCGCGGTTACCTCGAGTTCGAAATCGTCTCCACGCAAGTGGCGATCTCGCCCGACAAGCAAGACATCAACATCACGATCAACGTGAAAGAGGGGCAGGCCTACACCGTCACCGCAGTGCGGCTCGAAGGCGAATACCTCGGCAAGGAAGACGACTTCAAGACCCTGGTGGCGATCAAGCCCGGCGAGCCGTACCGGGCCGAGGCGGTGGCCGACACCACGCGCGCTTTTGTCGAGCGCTTCGGCACCTTTGGTTATGCGTTTGCCAAGGTCGAACCGCGCACCGACATCGACCGCGCCACCGGCCAGGTGGTGGTGTCGCTGGCGGCCGACCCGCAGCGCCGGGTGTACGTGAACCGCATCAACGTGGCCGGCAACAGCCGCACGCGCGACGAGGTGGTGCGGCGCGAGTTCCGCCAGTTCGAGTCGTCGTGGTACGACGGGCGCAAGATCAAGCTGTCGCGCGACCGGATCGACCGGCTCGGTTATTTCAAGGACGTGGCGGTGGACTCCGCTGAAGTTCCCGGCACGCCCGACCAGGTCGATCTGACGGTCAACGTGACCGAAAAGCCGACCGGCAACCTGCTGCTCGGCGCCGGTTTTTCATCCGCCGACAAGTTGTCGCTGACCGCCTCGGTCAGGCAGGAAAACGTGTTCGGCTCAGGCAACTACCTGGGCCTCGAACTCAACACCAGCAAGTCCAGCCGCACGCTGGTGCTGAGCACGGTCGACCCGTATTTCACGATCGACGGCATCTCGCGCGCGTTCGACATGTATTACCGCACCAGCAAGCCGCTCAACAGCCAGGGCGAGCAGTACGAACTGGTGACGCCGGGGGTGTCGGTGCGTTTTGGCGTGCCGTTCAGCGAGTTCGACACGGTGTTCTTCGGCATCGGTTTCGAGCGCACCGAGATCCGCGGCGCCACCGCGCTGCCCAACAACTACTTCCTGTACCGCGAGCAGTTCGGCGCCAAGAGCACCTCGGTGCCGCTGACCATCGGCTGGACCCGTGACGGCCGCGACAGCGCGCTCGTTCCCACCATGGGCAGCCTTGAGCGGCTCAACCTCGACTGGGGCATCGCCGGCGACACGCGCTACCTGCGCGCCAATGCCCAGTTGCAGCAGTTCTGGCCGCTGACCAAGAAGTTCACCTTTGCGCTCAATACCGAGTTGGGCTGGGGCAAGGGCCTGAGCGGCCGCCCGTATCCGATTTTCAAGAACTTCTACGGTGGTGGCCTGGGCACGGTTCGGGTGTTCGACCAGGGCTCGCTCGGGCCGGTCGACGTGACCGGCGCCTACATCGGCGGCAGCAAACGCTTGACGATCCAGAGCCAGCTCTACATTCCGGTCCCGGGCGCGGGCAACGACCGGACCTTGCGCCTGTTCACCTTTCTGGACGCCGGCAACGTGTGGGGCGAGTTCGACAAGATCACCACCTCCAGCATGCGCGCGTCGGCCGGTCTGGGGCTGAGCTGGATCTCCCCGGTCGGCCCGCTTCAGCTGAGCTATGGCTCCCCGGTGCGCAAGCAGCCCGGAGATAGAATCCAGCGTCTTCAATTCCAGATCGGGACCGCCTTCTAATGAAACGCTCATTTGTCAGGTCAATGGCAGCGGCGGCCTTGCTGGCGCTGACGGCTGTCGCGACACAGGCCCAGGACATGAAGATCGGCTACGTCAACAGCGACCGCGTGCTGCGCGAGGCCGTTCCCGCCAAGGCCGCGCAGGCCAAGCTCGAAACCGAATTTTCCAAGCGCGAAAAGGACATTGCCGACCTCGCCGCCCGCCTGAAGGCCGCCGGTGACAAGCTCGACAAGGACGCTCCCACGCTGGCCGAAGCCGAACGCGGCCGCCGCCAGCGCGACCTGGTCGAGCAGGACCGCGAGTTCCAGCGCAAGCGGCGCGAATTCCAGGAAGACCTGAGCCAGCGCAAGAACGAGGAGCTGGCCTCGGTGGTGGAACGCGCGAACAAGGTCATCAAGCAGATCTTCGAGACCGAGAAGTACGACCTGATCTTGCAGGAAGCGGTGTTCGCGGGCCCCAAGATCGACATCACCGAGAAGGTGATCAAGGCACTCAACGCGCAACCTGCCGCCAAGTGAGTCGTGTTCGATGTCGCGCTTCGTGACGTGGCCCAGCAATTGGGCGGTGAACTGATCGGCGATCCAGAGCTTCGAATCGACCGCATCGGCTCGCTCGAAAGCGCCACACCGTCGACCATCACCTTCGTCGCCAACCCACGCTACCAGGCCCAGCTCGCCGGCACACGGGCGGGCTGCGTGATCGTCGGGCCGGCGCTGCGCGACGCCGCCGCGGCGCGCGGCGCAACCATCGTCACGCCCGATCCTTACCTGTCGTTCGCGCAGCTGACCCAGTGGTGGGTTGCATCGCGGCGGCCGGCGGCATCCGCCGGGGTGCATGCGAGTGCCGTCGTCGACGCTTCGGTTCACGTCGCGCTCGGCGCATCGGTGGGCGCGCTGGCGCTGATCGAGGCCGGTGCCGCCATTGGCGAAGGCGCGGTGATCGGGCCGCACTGCGTGGTGGGGGCCGGTGCGCGAATCGGCGCGGGCACGCGGCTGGCCGCCGCTGTCGTGGTCGGCGCCGGTTGCGTGGTGGGTGAGCGCTGCATTGTTCACAGCGGTGTCGTGATCGGCGCCGACGGCTTCGGCTTCGCGCCGACACAAGGGCGCTGGGAAAAGATCGAACAGCTCGGCGCGGTGCGCATCGGCAATGACGTCGAGATCGGCGCCAACACCTGCATCGACCGCGGCGCGCTCGAAGACACCGTGATCGAAGACGGCGTCAAGCTCGACAACCTGGTGCAGATCGGGCACAACGTCCAGGTCGGCGCGCACACGGCGATGGCCGGTTGTGTGGGCGTGGCCGGCAGCGCCAAGATCGGCTCCGGCTGCACCGTCGGTGGCGGCGCGGTGATCCTGGGCCACCTGACGCTGGCCGACCAGGTGCACATTTCGGCCGCCAGCGTCGTCATGCGTTCGATCCACAAGCCGGGACACTACAGCGGCGTGTTTCCCATCGACGACAATGCCGCGTGGGAAAAGAACGCTGCGACGCTGCGCCAGTTGCATGCCCTGCGCGACCGGCTGCGGGCCCTGGAGAAGAAGACACCATGATGGACATCCACGAGATCCTCAAGAAGCTGCCGCACCGCTACCCCTTCCTGCTGGTGGATCGGGTGCTCGAGCTTGAAAAGGGCAAGCGCATCAAGGCGCTCAAGAACGTCACCATCAATGAACCGTACTTCGCCGGGCACTTTCCGTACCGCCCGGTGATGCCGGGGGTGTTGATGCTGGAGGCGCTGGCGCAGGCCGCGGCGGTGCTGAGCTTCGAGACGCTCAACAAGACACCGGACGACAAGACGGTCTACTACTTCGGCGGCATCGATGGCGCGCGCTTCAAGCGGCCGGTCGAACCCGGCGACCAGCTGATCCTGGAAGCCACGCTCGATCGCATGAAGTCCGGCGTCTTCAAGTTCACGGCGCGGGCATCGGTAGACGGTGAGCTGGCCGTCGAGGCGCAGTTGATCTGCACCATGCGCACCTTCGCCTGAGCGCGGCCGCGGCGGCATGGCGAACATCCATTCCACGGCCGTCGTCGAGCCCGGCGCCGAGCTGGCCGAGTCGGTCGGCATCGGCGCGTACTCGATCGTGCGCGCCGCGGTGCGCATCGGCGAGGGCACGCAGATCGGGCCGCATTGCGTGATCGAAGGCCGCACCACGCTCGGCCGCGACAACCGGGTGTTCCAGTTCTGCTCGCTCGGCGCCATGCCGCAGGACAAGAAGTACGCCGGCGAGCCCACCGAGCTGCACATCGGCGACCGCAACACCATCCGCGAGTTCTGCACCTTCAACCTCGGCACCGCGCAAGATGTCGGCGTCACCCGCCTGGGCGACGACAACTGGATGATGGCCTACACCCATCTGGCGCACGACTGCCAGGTCGGCAGCAAGACGATCTTCGCCAACAACGCGCAGATTGCCGGCCACGTGCAGGTGGGCGACTGGGCCATCCTGGGCGCCTACACGGCGGTGCACCAGTTCGTGCGCATCGGCGCGCACGCGATGACCGGCATGGGCACGATCCTGCTGCAGGACGTGCCGCCGTTTGCCACCGTCTCGGGCAACCCGGCGCAGGCGCGCGGCTTCAACCTCGAAGGCTTGAAGCGGCGCGGCTATTCGCCCGAGCGCGTGGCGGCGGTCAAGCAGATGCACCGCCTGATCTACCGCTCCGGGCTCACGCTGGACGCCGCGCGCGCCGGCCTGTCCGAACTGGCGGAAAAGATCCCGCAGGCGCAGGCCGATGTCGAGTTGATGGCGGCGTTTCTCGCGCAGGCCACGCGCGGCATCGTGCGCTGAGCGCTTGTCGATGAGTCCGCAGGCACCCCATTTTGCGATGGTGGCAGGTGAAGCCTCGGGCGACCTGCTGGCGGGTCAACTGCTGGGCGGCCTGAAAGCGCGCTGGCCGGAATTGCGCGCCGATGGCATCGGCGGGCCGAGGATGGCCGAGCACGGCTTCGATGCCTGGTGGCCGCATGACAAGCTGGCGGTGCGCGGTTACGTGGAGGTGCTGAGCCACTACCGAGCCATCGTCGGCATCCGCAACCAGCTCGCCGAACGGCTGCTGGCGGACCGGCCCGATGTGTTCATCGGTGTCGACGCGCCCGACTTCAATCTCGACCTGGAACGCAGGCTGAAGGCGCAGGGCATCAAGACGATTCAATTCATCAGCCCGTCCATCTGGGCCTGGCGCGGCAAGCGCATCGGCAAGATCCGCGAGGCCGCTGACCTGGTGCTGTGCATCTTCCCGTTCGAGCCGGCGATCTATGCCAAACACGGCGTCGCGGCGGCCTACGTCGGCCACCCGTTGGCCGACACGATCCCGCTGGCGCCGCCGCGCGCCGCCAGCCGCGCCGCGCTGGGCCTGGCCGGCTCCGACACCGTGGTGGCCGTGCTGCCTGGCAGCCGCCGCTCCGAGATCCAGTACATCGCGCCGCGCCTGCTGGGCGCCGCGCGCGAGATGAACCGGCAGCGCCCGGGCCTGCGCTACATCGTTCCGGTGGTGCCGGGATTGCGCCACCTGATCGAGCCGCTGCGCAAACAGCATGCGGCCGGGGTGCGGATCGAGCTGCTCGACGGCCTGTCGCACGAGGCCCTGGCCGCCTGCGATGTGGCGCTGGTGGCCAGTGGCACGGCCACGCTGGAAGCGGCGCTGTTCAAGCGGCCGATGGTCATTGCCTACAGCATGCACCCGCTCAGCTGGCAGATGATGAAGCGCATGAAGTACCAGCCCTGGGTCGGCCTGCCCAACATCCTGTTGAACGACTTCGCGGTGCCCGAGTTCCTGCAGGGCGACGCCACCCCGGCCAAGCTTGCGCACGCCGCGCTGGCGTGGCTGGACGACCCGGCTCGCTGCGACGCGCTGAGCGCGCGCTTCGAGGCCTTGCACCTTCAATTGCGCTGCAACACCGCGCAGGCGGCGACCGATGCCATCGCCCAGGTTCTGGCCGCGTAGCCGTCTGGAACCGAGCTTCAGCCCGCTCGGCCTGATCGCCGGCGTGGACGAAGCCGGGCGCGGCCCGCTCGCCGGGCCGGTGGTGGCCGCCGCGGTGATGCTCGACGAGCTCCAGCCGATCAGGGGCCTGGCCGACTCCAAGGTGCTGGGCCCGCGCACACGCGAGCGCCTGTTCGACGAGATCCGCGCCAAGGCGCTGTGCTGCTGCATCGCCGAGGCCAGCGTCGAAGAGATCGACCGCCTCAACATCCTGCAGGCCACCCTGCTGGCGATGCGGCGCGCGGTCGAGGGCCTTCGGCTCCGGCCGCACAAGGTGCTGGTCGACGGCAACCGCCTGCCGGTGCTCACGGTGGCGGCGCAGGCCATCGTCAAGGGTGATGCCAAGGTCAAGGCGATCTCGGCGGCGTCGATCCTGGCCAAGGTGCATCGAGACCGGCTCTGCCTGGTGCTGCACGAGCAGCATCCGCAGTACGGATTCGATGGCCACAAGGGCTATCCCACACCGGCCCACCTGGCCGCGCTGCGCGAGCACGGTGCCTGCGCCCACCACCGGCGCTCGTTTGCGCCGGTGCGCCGCGTGATCGTCGACACGTGATCGTCGACGCGTGATCGTCGATGCCTGAGGTCAAGCGCGTCAGTTCACGCGAGAACCCGTTGCTCGTGCGGCTGCGCAAGCTCGCCGCCGACCCCGCTGGCTATCGCAAGCAGGGGCTGGTGTGGATCGAGGGCGAACACCTTTGTTCGGCCTGGCTGCAACGCGGCGGGGCGGTGGCGCAGGCCGTCATCACCGAGCCCGCGTGGGCCACGCCGGCGTTGCACGCCCTCGCTGCGCAGGCGGCCGCTGTGGCGGTGATTCCTGCCGCGTTGATGGCATCGCTGAGCACGCTCGAATCAAGCCCGCCGCTGGCCTTTTGCGTGCCCTGGCGCGGCACGGGCGAACTGCGGCCCGCGCAACCCGGGCTGGTGCTCGACCGCCTGCAGGACGCCGGCAACGTGGGCAACCTGCTGCGCAGCGCGTCGGCATTCGGGTTCATGCAGGTGATCGCGCTCAAAGGCAGCGTCGCCTTGTGGTCGCCCAAGGTCTTGCGCGCGGGCATGGGCGCGCACTTTGGATTGCATCTGGTGGAAGGGGCGGACGAGGCCTCGCTGGACCGGCTCGGCATCCCCTTGCTGGCCGGCAGCCCGCACGCCGCGCAGGCGATTCACGAGGTGGCGCTGCCCTGGCCTTGCGCGTGGCTGATGGGGCACGAGGGGCAGGGCGTCTCGCCCGGCCTGCTGCGCCGCTGCGCGCAGGTGTTGCGCATTCCGCAGCCAGGCGGTGAAGAGTCGCTCAATGTCGCGGCCGCCGGCGCCGTGTGCCTGTACGAATCGGCGCGCCAGCGGGCGGCCGGCTAGGGTCAGTACATCAACCGATCGGGCCGCAGGTCGCGCAGGATCGTGGTTGCGATTTCCTCGATCGACTTGTGCGTCGACGACAACCACGCGATGCCTTCGCGCCGCATCATCGCCTCGGCCTCGTTGACCTCGTAGCGGCAGTTCTCCATCGCCGCGTACTTGCTGCCGGGGCGGCGTTCGGTGCGGATGTGGTTCAACCGGTCGGGCGCGATCGTCAGGCCGAAGCATTTTTTTTTGTACGGCAGCAGCGATGTGGGCAGATGCCCGCGCTCGAAGTCTTCCGGGATCAGCGGGTAGTTGGCGGCCTTGATGCCGTGCTGCATCGCCAGGTACAGCGAGGTGGGCGTCTTGCCGCTGCGGCTCACGCCGACCAGGATCACGTCGGCCTGCGCCAGGTTGCGCGACGACTGGCCGTCGTCGTGCGCGAGAGAGAAGTTGATGGCCTCGATGCGGTCGGTGTACTCCTGGCTCTTGGAAACATCCGAGAAACGGCCGACGCGGTGGTTGGACGTCATGCCGAACTCGGCCTCCAGCGGCTCGACGAAGGTGTTGAACATGTCCAGCACCAGGCCCTTGCTGTGGGCCTTGACGATGGCCAGCACGTCGGCGTCCACCAGGGTCACGAAGACGATCGGCTTCTTGCCTTCGAGTGCGGCGGTGTGGTTGATTTCGGCCACCACCTGATGCGCCTTGTCGACCGTGTCGACAAACGGCCGGCGCACATGGCGCGGCTTGATGGCGAACTGGTTCAGGATCGAATTGCCGAAGGTTTCGGCGGTGATGCCGGTGCTGTCGGAGACAAAAAAGACTGTGCGGTTTGGCATGGCCTTGAATGGGGAGTGCAGACGCGATGAGCCGGATCATAGGCAGTTGGCTCGTAGAATCCGCAGCAAACTTCCACCCCTGAACGCCGTGACCGCCGCTCCCTGCCCAGAATCATTCGCAAAGGCCAGGTCGAGCGCGAAAACATCCCCCTCCCTTGAGCCTGGCTCGGGAGGCCGCGCAGCAGGTGGGCGTGCACCGGTTTATCAACCTCACGGAGTTCTCCCATGTCATCCACGAACCTGGCGACCGCCCTGGTCGCGCCGTTTGAACGCTTGAGAATGACCGACGTCGAGTCGGTCGGCGGCAAGAACGCCTCGCTCGGTGAAATGATCAGCCAGCTCAGCCGTTCGGGCGTGCGCGTGCCGGGCGGTTTTGCCACCACGGCGAATGCGTTCAGGCAGTTCCTGGCGCACCAAGGGCTGGCGCAGAAGATCAACGACAGGCTCGCCACGCTGAACACCGACGACGTTCGCGCGCTCGCCGATGCCGGCGCGCAAATCCGCCACTGGATCGAGGCCACGCCGTTTCCCGCGCCGCTCGAAGCCGCCATCCGCGCCGAGTTCGCCCGGCTCACCGAAAGCCATCCCGGCGCGTCGTTCGCCGTGCGCTCGTCGGCCACGGCGGAGGACATGCCCGACGCGTCGTTCGCCGGCCAGCAGGAGACCTTCCTCAACGTCGTCGGCATCGATGACGTGCTGGCCAAGATGCGCGAGGTGTTCGCCAGCCTCTACAACGACCGCGCCATCAGCTACCGTGTGCACAAGGGCTACGCGCACCACGACGTGGCCTTGTCGGCCGGCGTGCAGCGCATGGTGCGCTCCGACCTGGGCGCGGCCGGCGTGATGTTCACGATGGACACCGAGAGCGGCTTCACCGAGGTGGTGTTCATCACCTCCAGCTACGGCCTGGGCGAAACGGTGGTGCAGGGCGCGGTGAACCCGGACGAGTTCTACGTTCACAAGGCATCGTTGCGGGCCGGCAAGTCGGCCATCATCCGGCGCAACATCGGCTCCAAGCTGATCCGGATGGAGTTCGCCACGCCGGCCGAGAAGGCCGCCAGCGGCAAGCTGGTGAAGACGGTGGACACCGCCCCCGAGCAGCGCAACCGCTATTCGCTCAGCGATGCCGATGTGAGCGAGTTGGCCGGCTACGCGCTCACCATCGAGCAGCACTACGGCCGCGCGATGGACATCGAGTGGGGCAAGGACGGCGCCGACGGCAAGCTCTACATCCTGCAGGCCCGCCCCGAGACGGTGAAGAGCCAGGCGGCAGGCAAGGTGGAACAGCGCTACAAGCTCAAGGGCGATGCCGGCAAGAGCGGCGTCGTGCTGGCCGAGGGCCGCGCGATCGGCCAGAAGATCGGCACCGGCCCGGTGCGCATCGTGCACAGCCTGGCCGACATGGACCAGGTGCAGCCCGGCGACGTGCTCGTCACCGACATGACCGACCCGAACTGGGAGCCGGTGATGAAGCGCGCCTCGGCCATCGTCACCAATCGCGGTGGGCGCACCTGCCACGCCGCGATCATCGCGCGCGAACTCGGTGTGCCGGCGGTGGTGGGTTGCGGCAACGCCACCGACACGCTGAAAGACGGCGCGCTGGTGACCGTGGCCTGCTCCGAAGGCGACACCGGCTACATCTACGACGGCCTGCTGGAGACCGAAATCACCGACGTGGAGCGCGGCGAGCTGCCCTACTGCCCGGTGAAGATCATGATGAACGTGGGCAACCCGCAGCTGGCTTTCGATTTCTGCCAGATGCCCAATTCGGGCGTGGGCCTGGCGCGGCTGGAATTCATCATCAACAACAACATCGGCGTGCACCCGAAGGCGATCCTCGACTATCCCAACATCGACCTCGACCTGAAGAAGGCGGTCGAGAGCGTGGCGCGCGGGCATGCGTCGCCGCGCGCGTTCTATGTCGACAAGCTGGTCGAAGGCATCGCCACCATCGCCGCCGCGTTCTGGCCCAAGCCGGTCATCGTTCGGCTCAGCGACTTCAAGAGCAACGAATACCGCAAGCTCATCGGTGGCTCACGCTATGAGCCCGAAGAAGAAAACCCGATGCTCGGCTTTCGCGGTGCGTCGCGCTACATCAGCGAGGCTTTCGGCGAGGCGTTTGCGATGGAGTGCGAGGCGCTCACAAAAGTGCGCGGCGAGATGGGCCTGAACAACGTGGAAATCATGGTGCCGTTCGTGCGCACGCTGGGCCAGGCGAGCCGGGTGGTCGAGATGCTGGCCGAGAAGGGACTCAAGCGTGCGTCGGCGGGTGGCAAGGACGGGCTGCGCATCATCATGATGTGCGAGGTGCCGAGCAATGCGATCCTGGCTGATCAGTTTCTGGAGTATTTCGATGGCATGTCGATCGGCTCCAACGACCTGACCCAACTCACCCTCGGGCTGGACCGCGATTCGGGCATCGAACTGCTGGCCCGGGATTTCGACGAGCGCGACCCCGCCGTCAAGGCGATGATCTCGCGCGCCATCGCGGCGTGCCGGGCGCATGGCAAGTACGTCGGCATCTGCGGCCAGGGCCCCAGCGACCACCCCGACTTCGCCGACTGGCTGGCGCAAGAAGGCATCGGGTCGATTTCGCTCAACCCCGACACCGTGGTCGAGACCTGGAAGCGGCTGGCGCAGCGCTGAGCGTCAGCGGCCGGGCTCGGTCTGTCAGGCCAGCCCGTCGAACGGCAGCACGTCGACCAGCCCGCCGGCCTCGACGTTGCCTTGTTCGTGGTGCAGCACGACCAGCCCGTTGGCCTGGCTCATGCTGCGCAGGATGCCCGAGCCTTGCGAGCCGGTGATCTCGACCTGCCACTGCCCGTCGGCGGCGCGGCTGACGATGCCGCGCTGGTACTCGGTGCGGCCGGGTTTTTTGCGCATCGGCGTCAGGCAGGCGGCGCGCAACATCGGCAGCGGTACGGCGCTGGCACCGCCCATCGCCAGCAGCGCGTCGCGCACGAAGGCGTAAAAAGTCACCATCACCGCCACCGGGTTGCCGGGCAGGCCGAACAGGATGGCACTGTGGCCGGCGCTCGTTATGCGCCCGATCGCCATCGGCCGGCCGGGGCGCATGGCGATGCGCCAGAACAGCACGTCGCCCAGGCGGGCCATCACCTGCTTGGTGTGATCCGCCTCGCCGACGCTGACGCCGCCGGACGTGATCACCGCGTCGGCCGTCTCGGCGGCGGAGCGAAACGCCGCTTCCAGCGCGGCCGGCTCGTCGCGCACCACGCCCATGTCGATCAGATCGACGCCGAGCCGCTGCAGCATGCCCCACAGCGTGTAGCGGTTGCTGTCGTAGACGCAGCCGGTCTCCAGCGGCTCGCCGATCGAACGCAACTCGTCGCCAGTGGAAAAAAACGCCACCCGCAAGCGCCGCAGCACGGGCACCTCGGCTTGCCCCAGCGAGGCCAGCAGCCCCAGGTCGGCCGGGCGCAGCACGCGGCCGGCGTGCAACGCGGCTTCGCCTTGCGCCAGGTCTTCACCGGCGAGCCGGCGGTTGTCGCCGGCGCGCGCCACCCCGGCCGGCACGCCGATGTGATCGGCCTGGAGCGTCACGAATTCCTGCGGAACCACGGTGTCGAGCCCGGCCGGCATGACCGCGCCGGTCATGATGCGAACACACTGCCGCGCCGCCACCGCCGCGCCACCGAACTGCTGGCCCGCGAAGCCGGTGCCGACGACCTGGAGCAGGGTTTCAGTGTCGGTCGACAGGTCGGCGCCGCGCAGTGCGTAGCCGTCCATCGCCGAGTTGTCGTGCGCGGGCACGTTGATGGCGGAGACGATGTCGCGCGCCAGCACCCGGCCCAGCGAGGCGCGGATCGACAGCATTTCAACCGCCTCCACGCGCGGCACCAGGCGGGCGATGAACTCCTGCGCCTGTGCCACCGGCAACGCGTTCGGGTCGTAGCCGCTGACGCAGGAGGCGATCTCTTGCAGGGAGGGGGAAGCAGGTGTCATAGGTTCAGTGCCATCAGGTCTTTGTCATGGTATTCGCTGCCTATTTTGATGGCATGCACCAGCGTGCCATGGCGCCTGAAGCCGCTGCGCTGGTACAGCGTGATGGCGACCTGGTTGGTCGAGGTCACGCTCAGGGTCAGCAACTCCAGGCCCGCCGCTTGTAGTCCGCCAGGTCAACGGCCTGCAACGAACCAACGGCAAACGCCTCAGCCATGCCCTTGCAGTTGCCGCAACTCGGCCAGCGTGTTGGCGTTGGCGAAAGCCTGCGCATCGTCGAACGGCACTTCGACCACGCGGTGCAGCGCGGTCCAGCGGTCGATCTTGCGCTGGCCGTCCTGCGTGAACCGGACCAGGCTTTCCATCAGTTCGGCCTTCATCAGACAGAACACCGGCTGCACTTGCAGGCTGGCGCCTTCGCGCGTGGCGGCCATGGCGATCTCGGCGTCATTCGCTTCAATCGCCTGCGCCAGGCGCGCCACCAGGTCGTCGGGAAACAGCGGCGAGTCGCACGGGATCGTCACCATGTACGGCGTCTCGCAGCGTTCGAGCCCGGCCAGAAAACCCGCCAGCGGGCCGGCGTAGTCGGGCAAGGCATCGGGCCACACCGGCACGCCCATCGATTCGTAGGCGCCGAGGTTGCGATTGGCGTTGATCATCACTTCGCCGACCTGCGGCGCCAGGCGCAACAGCGCATGCATCGCCAGCGGCATGCCATGGTGGCTTTGCAGGCCCTTGTCGACACCCCCCATGCGGCTGCCGCGCCCGCCGGCAAGGATCAGGCCGGTGATCTGGTTGCGTTCGATCATGCCGGCTAGCCGCCGATGTAGTGCATCTCGACGCGGCGCTGGCCGCGGTCGCCTTCGAGCGCGGGCCCGGCGGCGCCGCGCAGCTCCGAATAGCGGTCATCCCGCGCCTGCCAGATCAGCCCGATCGCCCCGGCAATCTGCTCGTCCGTGTAGCCGCCGCGCAGCAGCGCGCGCAGGTCGTGGCCGTGGGTCGCGAACAGGCACAGGAACAACTTGCCTTCGGTCGACAGGCGGGCGCGGTTGCAGTCGTGGCAGAAGGCCTGCGTGACGCTGGAGATCACACCGATCTCGCCGCCGCCGTCCCGGTACTTCCAACGCTCCGCCGTTTCGCCGGTGACGTTGGGCTCGACTTCTTCAAGAGGAAACTGCGCGTTGATGCGCGCGACCACCTCGGCCGAAGGCAGCACCTCGTCCATGCGCCAGCCGTTGGTGGCACCCACGTCCATGTACTCGATGAAGCGCAGCACCACGGGCGTGCCCCTGAAATGGCGCGCCATGGCGACGATTTCATGGTCGTTGGTGCCGCGCTTGACGACCATGTTGACCTTGATCGGCCCCAGGCCCACGCGCTGCGCGGCGGCGATGCCGTCCAGCACGCTGGCGACCGGAAAATCGACGTCGTTCATGCGCCGGAAGATGGCGTCGTCGAGTGCGTCCAGACTCACGGTGATGCGCTGCAGGCCGGCATCCTTCAAGGCCTGGGCCTTCTTGACCAGCACCGAGCCGTTGGTCGTGAGCGTCAGGTCCAGCGGCTGGCCATCGGGCGTGCGCAAGTGGCTGAGCATCTCGATCAGGACTTCAAGATGCTTGCGCAGCAGCGGCTCGCCGCCGGTCAAGCGAATCTTGCGCACCCCGTGCGCGGCGAACAGGCGCGCCGTGCGGGTGATTTCTTCGAAGCTCAGCAGCGAGGTCTGCGGCAAGAACGTGTAGGCCTTGTCGAACACCTCTTTGGGCATGCAGTAGCCGCAGCGGAAGTTGCAGCGGTCGGTGACCGAAACGCGCAGGTCGCGCAGCGGCCGGCCGAGCGTGTCGCCCAGCAGGCCGGTGGGCGGCTGAGCCGTCAGCGGCACGCGCGGCAGGGTGGCGGCATAGCGGTGATCCGCCAGCGGAATGACTTTCTCGGACATGCGCCGATTGTGCCTGCGTGGCGCCGGCAGCGGGCGCATCAGCCCCACCGTGGCAACGGTCAGGCAACGGTCGGGCAACGGTCGGGCAATCGCCCGCCGCGGACGAGCCGGACCGTTCAGCGAGTGCGTGAAGTGGACGCCGCGGGCTTGTGCGCGGCAAGCTGAGGCGCGGGCGACGCCGCCGCCGGCGCCGCGGCGGCGCTCACATCGGCCGTGGCCGGTTCGGCGCGCCGCGCGCCGTTGTAGCGCTTGGTCCAGTAGGCCAGCCGCATGTCTTCGACGCGAACCTCGCCGCCGGTGCGCGGCGAGTGGATGAACTTGTCTTCGCCGACGTAGATGCCGACGTGCGAGAAGCTGCTCTTGAGCGTGTTGAAGAACACCAGGTCGCCCGGTTTCAGCTCGTCGCGCTTGATCGAGAACAGGCCAGGAGCGCTGGCCTGATCGGCGGCGCGGCGTGGCAGAACCAGGCCCAGGCTCATCTCGAAAACATGGCGGGTGAAGCCGCTGCAGTCGAAGCCGGCTTCGGTGGAGCTGCCACCGCGGCGATACGGGACGCCCAAGAAGTTCATCGCCGTGAGCACCATGTCCGAAGCCTTGTCGCGCATCTGGCGGACAAAGTTGCTTTCGGTCGACGCGGCGGCCACGACAGCGCTGTCGACCAGCCCCTTTTCCGCCAGGTAGCGGCTGACCACATCGTCCGCCGATTCGGGAGCGGCCAGCGCGCCGGCAGCCGCCAACAGCAAGCCCGCAGCCCCCAGAGCAGGAAGCCCATGAAACGGTCGACGGGGAGCGGGCGGGCGCATGGCGCGCAGGATAGGCGACGCTCCGAAGGCAGTCAACCGGATTTCGACACGCGGTTTCGGCGCCGCTTCGACCGCGCCGCACCCGCTCACCGGACCCACCGCAGGATCTTTTTGAAGGCCGGATGCTGGCTGCTGCGCAGCCACTCGAAGATCACCATCTCGGTGGTGACGAGGTCGGCGCCGAGCCGCTGCGCGCGGGCCAACGCGGCATCCCGGTTGTGCGGGTGGCGTGCGCCGACGGCGTCCAGCACCAGCTTGACCGGGCGGCCCGATTCGAGCAAGCCGATGACGGTTTGCAGCACACACACATGGGCCTCGCAGCCCGCCACCACCAGCGTGGCGCGGCCGGGCGGCAACTGCGCCATCAAGCCGGGTTCGGCCACCGCGTTGAAATGAAACTTCGACAAGGTGGCATCGCAGAGCGCGCGCAACTCGGCCACATTGGGGCCCAGGCCCGCCGGGTTCTGCTCGGTGCCGATTACCGGAATGGCCAGCTCGCGTGCCGCATTCGCAAGCTGGGTGCAGCGGTGCAGCACCGCGCCGGCATCGTGAATCGACGGGATCAAGCGCTGCTGCGGGTCGACGATGAGCAGGATCGAGTCTTTCGCGTCACACAATGCGCTCATGTCCGGCCTCCGGGCGTGCGTTGAATCGGTGGTTCGACAGTGCGCTCAAGAGCGCGCGGCCGTCCATTGTCCCGCCCCTGCCCCTGTTCCTGCCCCCGCCCCTGCCCCAGGAGTCTTTCCATGTTGATGACGTCCGCTGAGTACCGTGAATCGCTGCGGCGCTATTCGCCGCGTGTTTTTGTCGACGGCGAGCGCATCGCCAGCGTGGCCGACGCGCCGCAACTGGCCCCCGGCATCAACGCGCTGGGCGTGAGCTACGACTTTGCGCTGCGGCCGGAGCTGGCGCCGTTGATGACGGCGGTGCAGGCCAGCAGCGGCAAAACCGTCAACCGCATGCTGCACATCAACAGCGCCAGCGGCGACCTGCTCAACAAGCTCGAAGCGGTGCGCCTGCTGTGCCAGGAAACCGGCTGTGCGCAACGCTACCTGGTCAACGATGCCTTCAACGCGATTCACCAGGCCACCTGCCGAATCGACGCCGAAGCCGACGCCGAAACCGGCGGCGAGCTCAACCAGCGCTTCATGGCCTACCTGCACGACGTGCAGGAGCGCGACCTGTGCCTGGGCATCGCGATGACCGACGCCAAGGGCGACCGCAGCCTGCGCCCGCACCAGCAAGCCAACCCCGACGCCTATGTGCACATCGTCGAACGCAATGCGCGCGGCATCGTCATCAGCGGCACCAAGGCCATCGTCACCGGCGCGCCCTACATGCACGAGTTCCTGGTCATGCCGTGCCGCAACATGGGCCAGGACGATGCCGACTTTGCGGTCTGTTGCGCCGTGCCTTGCGACGTGCAGGGCCTGACCATCGTGGCGCGCCCCGCCGGCCGGCCGGGGGAGAAGGCCGCGCTGTTCTCCAACCGCTACGGCCAGTCCACCGGCGTGCTGATCTTCGACCGGGTGTTCGTGCCGTGGGAGCGCGTTTTCCTGGCCGGCGAATGGCAGCACTCGGGCGGTCTGACCTACCACTACGCGACGCACCACCGCCACACCTGCATTGGCGCGCGGGCCGGCTTTGGCGACCTGCTGATCGGCGCCGGCGCGTTGATGTGCGAGGCGAACGGCTTTGACCCGGGCCAGGAATCGCACCTGCGCGAGCAGATGGTCGAGCTGATCAAGATCACGGAAGGTTTCTACGCCTGCGGCGTGGCCGCCAGCGTCTATGCCAGCGTCGACCCGCACTCCAGGACCTTCATGCCCGACGCGGTGTTCTCCAACATCGGCAAGCTGCTGCTGGCCACGCAGATCTACGACATGCACCGGATTGCGCACTACGTGTCGGGCGGCTTGATCGTCTCGCTGCCCGGGCCGGACGAAGACCACAACCCGGCGACCTCGGCCAGCTTGGCCGAGGTGCTGCGCGCCAACCCGGACGTGCCCTACGACAAACGCATCCAGGCCGCGCGTTTCATCGAGGACCTGACCGCCTCGTACCAGGGCGGCTGGTACTCGGTCATCAGCCTGCATGGCGGCGGCTCGCCGGCGGCGATGAAGCAGGAGATCTGGCGCAACTATCCGGTCGGCAACAAAGTCGAGCTGGTCGAGCGCCTGCTCAACCGCGGCGTGCTGCACGACCCGCAACGCGCCATCACCGCGAATCGCCAGCCGGGCAAATGCTGCGACCAGGGCTGCAGCGCGCCGAACCTGCCAGTGATGGTTGATCTGCCGCAAACCCGGGCCACGATGCACGGCGCGGCGGCTCATCAGGCCGGCAGCGTCAGTGCAAAGTAAGCCCATCGACGTTCAATGCAGCGCGACAATGATTCGCAAAACCGCCCGCAGGAGACCCTCCCATGACCGCTCCGACACGCTACGCCGAGTTCTATCGCCGCTCGATTGAAGAGCGGGATTCGTTCTGGGCCGAACAGGCGGCCCTGATCGACTGGCACCAGCCGTTCACCCAGGTCTGCGACCACAGCAACCCGCCGTTCGCGCGCTGGTTCGTCGGCGGGCAGACCAACCTGTGCCACAACGCCGTCGACCGGCATCTCAAAGACCGGGCCGAACAAAACGCGCTGATCTTTGTGTCGACCGAGACCGGCCAGGAGCGCAGCTACAGCTTCCGCGAGTTGCATGCCGAGGTTCAGCGCATGGCCGCGGTGTTGCTGGCGCTGGGCGTGAAACAGGGCGACCGAGTGCTGATCTACATGCCGATGATTGCCGAGGCGGCGTTTGCGATGCTGGCGTGCGCGCGCATCGGCGCCATCCACTCGGTGGTGTTCGGTGGTTTTGCCAGCCTCAGCCTGGCCAGCCGCATCGACGACGCCACGCCCACCGTCATCGTCAGCGCCGATGCGGGCAGCCGCTCGGGCAAGGTCATGGCCTACAAGCCG
>JANORB010000248.1:0-9664 GCA_031415135.1 Methylibium sp. | reverse complement strand
GCTGACCGCCGGCCGCGGCACGAAGTCCTCGGAGTAGAACTTCAGCAGTTCGCTCAGCCACACGGTGCGCTGCTCGGCATCAACGCGAAAGTTCTCCGGCCGCGCAAAGAACGCCCGCGTCTCGCGCTCGAGTTCGGCGTCAAGTGCATCGGCTGCGAAGGGCGCGCGCGGCAGCACCGGGCACGACAACGCCGAGCAGTTGAGCGCGAAATGCACGCGCGGATCGTCGCGCGCACGCGTTGTGGGCCGGATCACGTCGTTCTCGAAGCTGTACAGCGACAGGGTCTGGCCGCCGATGTCGAACTTGCGCAGAACAAAGAAGCGCAGTTTGGCCCATCCCGCATGTGTAGCCGGAACGCCGCTTTGCAGCACATTGAACATCGACAGCGCGTTGTAGGCGTTGATCATGTGGGCCAGGCGTTCCGGCCCCTCGGGCACGCTGGTCAGCGGGGTCTGCGCCACATGTCGGACGTAGCGGTCGAGGTCGGTGTGGTCGTGTGCGAGCGCTTCAAAATCCACCTCGCCGCGCGCATTGACGTGGCTGGACAGCACGCGCGCCCAGGCTGCCTGCGCAGCCTGCGGCGTTGGGGCGGGCAGATTGGGCGTGGGTACGAGCGTCGTGCACCCCGCCACGAGCGCCAGCATGAGCACTACCAACGCGGCGCGCAGTCGTGGCGTTATGGCAATCAACGGCTCCTCTCCCCTGCGGCCGCGTGCTGACCCATCCGCAGTGCCGCGGCGCGCGACCGGCCCTTCAACCACTTGATGGGAAAGGCCGCCACCGGTGCGGCCGCCACCGTGGGCACGCCGTCGTGCGCGTGCCGCAGCGGCTGCCAGGCGCCTTGTCGCGTTTGCAAAGGCCGCAGGAGGAAATCATCGCGCCGCGCGTTGTAGGCACACATGCTCAAGGGGCCGTCCTGGGTGATGGCCATGAACACGCAGGCGTCGATGCGTTCGGCGTCCAGGTTGCAGGCATCCATGAAGTTGTGGCTGAACAGCGTCAGCTTGTGCACTCGCCCTCGCGCGGCGAGCAGATCACGACTCATGCGCCATGCCAGCGTCAGGCCCCAGCGTATTGCCGCCAGATTCAGTGCTGGCCGTGCCAGGGCCGCAGCCAGCAGCGAGCGCACGGCGCGCCAGGGCGTGCCGCGGTCGATACGCAGGTGCGCGGTCTCGCGCATGAAGCGCTGCACGAAAGCGCTGTCCGCGAAGGCGTCGTACGCGCGGCCGTTCGCGACCAGCAGCACTGCGCTGCGATTGCAGTCGTGGTGGCCGGCCGACAGCACATTGAAATTCAGGTCGTCCACAGCGACCCCTTGGCACAGGCGCCGCGCCAGGCTGTCGTTGCCGATCTGATCGAGGCGCGCGCCGAGCACGCCGCGGCCGGTCTCGGCCTGCAGCTGGAACGACGCGAAGCGCACCACATCCGCGTTGGCCACGAAGAAGCCAGCCAACATCGGCACGTCGTCGAAGTTCCCCGCATGCACCGTGGTGTTGAAGAACACGCTGAGCGGCAGGCCGCGGGCGCGCCCGATGTACTCGCGGCGCAGCGCGTTCAGTTCGTGCTCGGTCGCGTACCCATCACGTTGCTGCGTGGTATCGACATGGAAGGCAACGTCGGTGAGGCCCGCGTCGCACAGCTCGACGAGCAACTCGCGGCTGGCCTTGATGCCGTTGGTGAACAGCGACGCGCGCAGGCCCTTGCTTGCCAGCCGGCGCACGATGGCCACCAGTTCGTCGCGCCGGCGCAGCGTGGGCTCGCCGCCTGAGACCTGGACATCGGTGCCGGGCCCGTAGTGTTGAACGATCAAGTCGATGCGGCGAAACACCTATTCGAGCGGGAAGTCGCGAACCGCTTCGGCTGACTCGCTCAGGTAGCACAGCGTGCAGTCGAGGTTGCAGCGCTGCGTGATCTCGAGCGACACGCAGGCTACAGGCCAGCGGCGGCCTGCCATTTGACCCGCATGCCACTGGCCGGTGCGCTGCATGCCCGCGCGCATTTCCGCCAGCGGGTCGAAGGCAGGCGCTGCACGCGGCGCAAACGTCGCTGCGTCGGCGGCAGCGCTCATGCTTGAAGGCTCATGCAAGCTGGGTCGCCGCCCGCCGCGCCCTTCTTACACCGCGCCGCTGTATTCGCCGCGGGCCGGGTAGTCCTTGGCCAGCGCGAAGTCCAGCGCCGCCAGCAGTTCATCGAAATGCGGCCGTGCGAACGGCATGGTCTGCACGGCGCCGTAGTAGAGCGCGCCGTCCGGGCGCACGATGAAGACGCCGGGCTCGGAGAACAGCGTCGGCTCGTCGATGCCGATCGACGTCACACCGCGCGAGGTGCTGACATACAGGCCCCATTCGCGGGCGTTCGCCAAGCCCAGGTCGTAGCCGAGGCGCAAGTCCGCGGCCTTCAGCTTGTCGGCCATCGCTTGCGCACGCTCGCGCCCGTCGCTGGACACGGCGATGACCTTCACGCCGCGTTTGTCGAATTCGGGTTGCAGCCGGCCCAACTCCAGCAGGTACTTCAGGCAGATCGGGCAATGCAAGCCGCGATAGAACACGACCAGGGTGAAGTTCGGCGCATCGTCCTCGGACAGCTTGAAGTCGCCATGGCTGAGCGTGGGCAGGTTCAGCGTGGGCACGGGTTGGCGGGGCATCAGCATGATGAGTCTCCTTGAGGCGAATCGCAGTCTATCGGCCAAAGCGAGTCGATGGGCCGCAATTCGTCTCTATTGATATACGATGCGTCTCATGTCTGACCGTCTATCGGCCCTGTTGCAGCGCTTCGAGCTGAGCACCCGCGTGTTCCACAGCGGAGCGTTGTGTGGGGTCGCGAGCTTTGGCATCGGGCAGGGTATCGGTCATCTGCACCTTCTGCGGCATGGCACCCTGGGCGTCACTGATGCCCAGGGCCGGCGCACGGTGCTCGACGAGCCGAGCGTGCTGTTCTTCCCGCGGCCTGCAGCGCACCGGCTCGATGCCGACGAGGCGCACGGCGCCGAACTCGTGTGCGCTGCGGTCGAGTTCGGCATCGGCGACGAGAACCCGCTGCTGCGTGCCCTGCCATCGCAACTGTTCGTGCCACTGGCCCGGCTTCCCGGCCTGGCCTTGACGCAAGAGGTCTTGTTCGGTGAGGCGTTTGGTCAACGCTGCGGTCACGCAGCAGTGGTGAACCGCCTGACCGAGGTGCTGGTGATCCAGGTGTTGCGCTACGCGATCGAGTTGCGCCTGGTCGATGGCGGACTGATGGCGGGCCTGGCCGACTCGCGGCTGCACAAGGCGCTCAGCGCCGTGCATGCCGAACCCGCGCGTGCATGGACGCTTGAGTCGATGGCGGCCGAGGCTGGCATGTCGCGCGCGCGCTTCGCGTCGCGCTTCGCTCAGCTCGTCGGCGTGCCGCCAGGCGAATATCTCACCGGCTGGCGGCTTGGCTTGGCGCGCACGATGCTGCGCCGCGGACTGCCGGTAAAACAAGTGGCGGTGGAAGTCGGCTACGCCAACGCCAGCGCGCTCGGCCGTGTCTTCTCGCAGCGTCTGGGCAAGAGCCCGACGGCCTGGCAGTCCCACGATGGCGAATCGCGGGCCTGAGCCACGCCACCGAACTTGAGTCAAGGAGATTGCATGGACATCCGGGCCCTGGCCTTCGACACCGGCGGCACCGTGCTGGACTGGCACGCCGGCCTCGTCAAGGCGCTCGAGCGAGTCGGTGCTCGCCGTGGCATCACCGTGGAATGGCACGCGCTGGCCAATGACTGGCGGCGGCGCACCATGCAGGCCATCGTCGGCCAGGTGCGGCCAGACTTCCACATGGACGACGTGCATCGGCGCGTGCTCGACGCCACGCTGGCCCACTTCGCGCTGGATGCCTTCACCGCCGACGACCGCCACGAACTGTGGCGCACCTGGCATGCGCTGAACGCCTGGCCTGACTTTCCGGCCGCGCTGGCGTCACTGCGTGCCGCGTTGCCGGTAGTGTCCTTCACCATGCTGCCCGTGTCGCTCGTGGTCGACGTGTCCCGCCGCAACGGCGTTGCCTGGGACGCCATCATCTCGTGCGAAATGATCGGCGTGTACAAACCACACGCCGAGGCCTATCTCACCGCTGCGCGTTGGATGAACCTGCAACCCGCGCAGGTTTTGATGGTGGCTTGCCACAACTTCGACCTCAATGCCGCCCACCACGCGGGCATGCGAACGGCGTTCGTGCGACGCCCCGACGAATGGGGTCCCGAAGGCCCGCCCGACCCGCTGCCGAACATGGCCTATGACTTCATCGTCGATGGCTTCGACGACCTACGCCGAAGGGTACTCGCGCGGTTTTCCGGGCGCCACGGCCGTTGAGGTCGGAAGGGCAGGTTCTCGATGTCACGGCCCGCGATGTGAATCGCTGATGGCGGCGTGATGAATCGGTGAGGACTTGCGCAGGCCCGCCGGGCAAGATCGGGGCTCACAGATTCAGGCATGACCATGAATTCTCACCGACGGACTCTTCTCCTGACACTGGCCGCCACGCTGGTGCCTTTCGCAGCGTTCGCTGGCGCCGCTACCAACATCGACTCCCGCGGTATCGCGATCCATGGCCACGACCCGGTGGCCTACTTCGTCGAAGGCCGGCCCGTTGTCGGAAAGCCCGAGTACAAGGCCACAGTCGGTGCCGCCACCTACTGGTTCGCCAGCGAGGGGAACCTGCAAACCTTCAAGGCCGACCCGTCGAAATACGAACCGCAATACGGCGGCTATTGCGCCTACGGCGTGGCCCAGGGCCACAAGCCCGACATCGACCCGACGGCCTTCCGCATCGTGGACGGCAAGCTCTACCTGAACCTGAGCCCTGCCGTTCAGAAGCGCTGGCAGGAAGACATTCCGGTCTTCATCAAACGCGCCAATCAGAACTGGGGTGCGCTGAAGGACCAGTAGACAGCACGCCCACGGGCATGGCCGTCCGGCCCATGCCATCAACCAATTCACACCCACAGGAGATAGACATGAATTCCCTCGCGACCGAACTTTCCAGAACCCTTGCCGCCGCCGTGGTCACCGCTGCAGCACTCGCTGGCTGCGCCAATCCAGGATGCCGGGCTCGGTGCAGCACGGCGAGCAGTGCCTGCAGCGGCAAGAAGTGCAGCGCTTGCGCTGCCAAGAAGAAGTGCGGCGCCTGCGCCGCTAAGAAGTGCAGCCCTTGTGCAGCGAAGAAGTGCGGCGCCTGCGCTGCCAAGAAGTAATTCGCGTGCGTTGACCCGTCCTCTATGCATCTGCCCTTGCGTGCCCTGTCCGACAGCGAACTGATCCGCTTGCATGACACGGCGAGGGCGAGCCTGAGCGCATTCCGCCAGGCGACAGCAATTCACGGCTCATTGATTCAAAGTTGGGTGCGGGGTGCCAGTTTCGTGGCCCTCGAACACTACCCTGCCGGCGGTGTCGTGGATCGACGGCGGGGTTCGCAGTTCTACTACCACAGCCATCGCGCGGAGAGCTTGGAGCACGGGCACATCCACCTGTTCTGGCATGCAACAAGAAGCGGCCGTCGGCGCCTTCTCGGCCGAACTCGGGCAGGCAAAACGAGTGGCGACTGGATCCGGGGAGCCCCGAGCCATCTGGTGTCCATTGGGCTGGATGCGCGCGGGCTGCCGGTGACCCTGTTCACCGTGAACCATTGGGTGACGGGTGGCTATTGGTTCGACGCCCCGACAACGATAGCGAGGGTTCGCCGATTTGAGCTCTGCGACGTAGAAGACCATGCGGACTCATGCGCCTGGATCACCGCGTTCGTGCGCCTGTACGAGCCCCTGATCGCCCGTGTGCTCCATGCACGCGACCGCCGCCTGGCGCGCAACGCGCCGCTTGAGACGGCCCTGAACGACCGCCGCATCGAAGTCGTCAGCCACGCCCGGCTTGATTGGGCCCGGGATCTGCAACGTCTCGAAGACGAACTGTCGATGCGTGGCCTTGGTGCGGCAGGAGATGCTGAAGCATGATCGTTGATAGCGTTCGCAACAACCTCGCCCAGATGCAGAGCACAAGCCCGAACCACAGCACTCGAAGAATCCTCGTCGTCGAGGACGAACGTGATATCGCCGAGCTGATCGCACTGCATCTGTCGGAACTGCCTGCTGAAGTGACTCTGGCACACGATGGGTCGCGTGGCCTGCAACTCGCATTGAACAACCCATGGGATGCCATCGTGCTCGACATCCGCCTGCCCGGCTTGAACGGGCTGGACTTGTGCCGCGAGGTGCGGGCGCAAATGTCGCACGTGCCGATCCTGATGCTCACCGCGCGCGGCGGGGAACTTGATCGTGTCCTCGGCCTGGAACTGGGTGCGGACGACTACCTGACGAAGCCGTTCAGCGTGCTCGAGCTTCAAGCGCGGCTCAAGGCCCTGCTGCGGCGCTCCGCAGTAACCGCTTCGCGCAGCCTGGAGGCCCAGGCGCACAAGCCATCGATGATCGAGCAGGGAACCCTGCGTGTGGACCGGGTTCAGCGTCGAAGCTGGCTGGGTGACGTCGAGGTCGTGCTCACGCCAAGGGAGTTCGACCTGCTGTGGCATTTCGTCCAACACCCCGGCCGAGTCTTCACGCGCACCGAGTTGCTGGCCGACGTCTGGGGCTACGGACACGATGGCTACGACCACACGGTCAACAGCCACATCAATCGACTTCGCAGCAAATTGGGTGACGAGCGTGCGGAGTCCGGTTTCATCCACACCGTGTGGGGTGTGGGCTATCGCTTCGAGGTCACGCTGTGAAGCCTGTCGCCCACGTGCTCCGCAGGCCGATGTGGCGACAACTACATGTTCGCGCAGCCCTTGTCGCTGTGCCGCTTCTTCTGCTTCTTGGTGCCACGATGTTCTTCATGCTTCGCCAGTACAGCGCGCAGACCGCGCTGGAGGCGGGGCAGCGCATGAATCTCGGTCTCGCCCGCTACGTCGTCGAGCACCAACCGCCCGGACTGATCGGAACCAATGGCGAGCCGGATCGAATCCGCATGAAGGAACTGGCACTGCACGTGATGATGATCAACCCGTCGGTGGAGGTGTACCTGCTTGACGGCGGCGGCCGTGTTCTCGCGCATGCGCTGGAGGGCTTGAAGGGGCCAGACCCTGTGGGCCAGCAGGTTGATCTCGCCCCCGTGCACCGATTGCTGGACGACTCGCGCGAGGGTACTCCGCGCCTGCCAGTTCTCGGCGTCGACCCTCGCAACGCAGACCGTCGGAACACGTTCTCGGTGGCGCAGCTCACGTCAGCAGCTGGCCCGACCGGTTACCTGTACATCGTGTTGAACGGCAGTACGGCACAAAGCGTGTCGGCCAGTCTTTCCAACTCCGATGCGCTGCGTGCCATGGCCGTTGGCGTAGCTGCCGCGACAGCCCTGGCGGCGGCCGTGCTCGTGATCGCCTGGCAGAAGCTGACGCGTCCGTTGCGACGGTTGACCGATGAACTTCGGTCTTTCCGGGGCGATGCAGAGTCGCCAGCAGACAGCGAGCCGGGCGACGAGATCGGTGTGTTGCGCCGCGCTGTGCATGCGATGCAAAGCCGGATCGCGCAACAGTTCAAGCACCTGGAAGATAGCGACCGGCAGCGCCGGGAACTCGTCAGCAACATTTCGCATGACTTGCGCACACCACTGTCGAGCATCCAGGGCTATGTAGAGACGGTACTGCTGCGCGAGGAACTGATCGACGCGTCGACCCGTGCCGCGCATCTGCGCACGGCGCTTCGGCACGTCGACCTGCTGGGAAAACGCATTGGCGATCTGTTTGAATTGTCCAAGCTCGATGCGGACCGGGTGACGCCGAAGCAAGAGGTCTTTCGCCTCGCCGAACTGCTCCAGGACGTGGTTCAGAACCACCAGCTGGCGGCGCAGCGACGCGGCGTGCAGCTCAAGCTGGCCGACGGCAGCCACACCAAGGCCACGGTTCGAGCAGACATTGCGATGATCGAACGCGTGCTCCAGAACCTCATCGACAACGCGCTGCGCTACACGGCTGCGGGCGGTGATGTGACGCTGGCGATCCGATCCTGCGGGGCGTTCATGGAGATCAGTGTTAGCGACACCGGGCGCGGCATCGCGCAAGAGCACCTGCCGCACATCTTCGAGCGCTATTGGCACGATACGGACACCGACGAGGCTGGCCCGGGTACGAGTTCCGGCCTGGGGTTGGCCATCGTCAAACGGATACTCGATTTGCATGGCAGCGTGGTCCGCGTGAATTCCGAGTTGAGGCGCGGCACGCGCTTTGAATTTCTGCTGCCACAGGCTGTCTAGGGCCGCGAGGACCGGCGTCGGATGTCGTCCGAGTTGCCCCTACGCGCTCTGCGCCTCTCTGCGCGCCGCAAGCCACTCGGTCGGCGTCTGACCCACGCGTTGCGTAAAGGCTCGGGTCAGCGCGTTGGCGCTTCCATAACCCACCTCATCGGCAATGGTCTTCACCTGTCGCCCCTGGACAAGCAGACCTTGCGCGACGCTGATCCGCCATGCGGCCAGGTAGTCGCCTGGCGATGTGCCCAAGACATGCATGAAGTGAGCCGCGAATCGCGCTCGTGACATGCCGGCCACCTCTGCGAGCCCTTGCAGGCTCCAGAGCCGGGCCGGCTCGTCATGAATGGCGGTGATGGCCTTGGCCAGCCGGGGGTCTGCCAGACCCGCGATCACACCGGACTGGACAAAGCCTTCGTTCATTGCATGGCGCAACAGGTAGATCAACAACACTTCGCTCAACCGGTCCAGCGCCGCGCCACGACCGCAATGCTCGGAGAAGGCCTCGGCAAAGAGCACCTCCAGAACTGACCTCAGGTTGGGCATTGCCGAAAGTGGCACCACCATCAACGGCGGCAAGCCAACGACGACTGGATTGAGGTCCTGCCCGCCGAACTCCACCGATGCGCAAATCAGATCGACGCCGGCGTTCTCGCCTGCACGCAACCGGTGACTGGCTGGACGCGGGTAGAACAGCAGACTCGGCTCAGTCAGACGCAAGACCTCGCCGTTGGCCTTGATCACCTCTAGATTCCCGCGTTTGAGCAAGTGCAGGTGCCCAACGCCCTCGACAGCGTCGAAATTGACCAAGCTGCACAGATTGCCCGCGTAGAAGACACGGGACTTCAGTTCAAAGCGTGTCAGGAGTGACGCGAGTCGATCAGACATCAGAACTCCTGAAGAATCGGGATGCTGCGAATTCTGGGACTTTCAGCGCGCTGGCGTGCGTTCGGGCAACAGCCAGCCGTCATTGGCTCGACCGATGACCGCAAGAGTTCCGGACCACACCGCGTCGGTGTGCTAGCCGCGAGCCGGGTACTCATTGGCAATCGCGAAGTCGAGCGCCGCGATCAGCTCGTCGAAATGGGGCGTGCAAAGGCAATCGATCTTCTTGGAGTGCGTCTGCGAAAGGGCCTAACGCTCCAAAGAATTGCCTCTTTCATCCCGCTGATCAAGTCAGGCGGCATCGACCAGTCTCGGAGCGCGTGCAACTCACGATCTTCGCCGAGGCCTGGATTGAGCACACCGGTCACGGCCGGGTGCAGTGGCTGCACCCGGCTGGCCGGCGTCAACTATCCTGGCCGCCCGGCGACAACTATCCTGGCCGGTGGAGGCGGGGGGAATTTCTTGATGGTTTGAGTGTCTTGGCTGGCTTTTCCTTGGTCTCCTTTTTCAACGGTTGTTTGGCAAGCGAAGCGCG
>JANORB010000247.1:0-4381 GCA_031415135.1 Methylibium sp. | reverse complement strand
GCTCAATCGCTTCACCGGCCTTGTTGATGTCGAGCACCTTTTCCTTGTCGAGAAACACGGTCACTGTTTCGGGAACGAAGATCACGATCGCCACCAGGATGAGCTGAATCGCGATCCATGGAATCGCCCCCATGTAGATGTCCCTGGACTCGACCCGGCGCGGCAGCGCCTTGTTCTTGAACAACGTGTCGGAAATTCCGCGCAGGTAGAACAGCGCAAAGCCGAACGGCGGGTGCATGAAGCTGGTCTGCATGTTCACGCAGATCATCACGCCGAACCAGATCATATCGATGCCGAGCTTGTCCGCGACCGGCGCAAGAAACGGGATGATGATGAACGCGATCTCGAAGAAGTCGAGGAAGAACGCCAGGAAGAAGATGAATATGTTGACCGCGATCAGGAAGCCCAGTTGGCCCCCCGGCAGGCCGGCCAGCATGTGCTCGATCCACTTGCCACCGTCGACCCCCTGGAACACCAATGAGAACACGCGCGAGCCGATCAGAATGAACACCACCATGGCGGTGAGACGCATCGTGCTGAGCATGGCCTCCTTGATCAAGACCCAGTTCAGGCGCTTGTGCATCGCCGCCAGAATGAACGCGCCTACGGCACCCATGGCGCCGGCTTCCGTCGGGGTTGCAATCGCGGTTTTCAGGCCCGGCAACCCGCCCATGCTGCCGAGCACGGTGAAGATAAGAACGGCCGACGGGATGATGCCGCGCAGGCACTTGGACCAGAGCGACCAGCCTTGCAGCGTTCGAGCCGACTTTGGCACGCCGGGCACATGTTCCGGCCGCAGGCGCGACAGCATGAAGGTGTACAGCGCGAACAAAAGGACCTGAATGATCGATGGACCCCAGGCACCCTTGTACATGTCGCCCACCGGCTTTCCCAACTGGTCGGCGAGAACGATCAAAACCAGCGACGGGGGTACCAGCTGTGTGATCGTGCCCGAAGCCGCCAGCACACCGGTCGCATAGCGCATGTTGTAGCCCCAGCGCATCATGACCGGCAGCGAGATCATCGCCATTGCGATGACCTGCCCCGCAACCGTTCCGGTGATCGCGCCGAGGATGAACCCGACGATGATGACCGAGTAACCGAGGCCGCCCCGGACCGGGCCGAAGAGCTGACCCATGGAGTCGAGCATGTCCTCGGCCAGGCCGCACTTTTCGAGCATCGTGCCCATCAGCGTGAAGAACGGGATGGCCAACAGAAGGTCGTTCGAGAGAATGCCGAACACGTTCAGGGGCAGGGCCGTCATGAACGATGCCGGGAACCAGCCCATGTAGACGGCAAAGAAGCCGCAGCCCAGTCCCAGCGCCGACAACGAAAACGCCACCGGGAAGCCGATCATCAAGACGAGGATGAGCCCCGCGAACATCAGCGGGGCAAACGTCTCCATGCTCATTGCAGCGGTCTCTCGTAGTGGAAGTCGGCGTCGTACTTGTGTGCCAACCAGGCCACGCGCTTGATGATTTCAGACACGCCCTGAGCCAGCAAGAGCGTAAAGCCCAGCGGCAGCATCAGCATCGCGGGCCAACGAATCAGGCCGCTGGCGTTGCTGGACATTTCACCCGTTTGGTACATCGACAGGAACATCGGCAGCGAGTAATAGATCATCACCACCATCACGGGCATCAGGAACAGCAACAGGCCGAAGAGGTCGATCAACGCCTGAGTCCGGCCCGAGAAAAGGCCGTAGATCACATCGACCCTTACATGCTCGTTGACCCGCAGCACCTGCGCGGCGCCGAGCATCACGCAGGCCGCAAACATGTACCACTGGATTTCCAGGTACGCGTTCGAGCTGTAGTTGGCCACATAGCGAACGATCGCATTCGCCGCACTGATGAAGCAGGACGCCAAGACCGCCCACTTCGCGATGTCGCCGAACTTGTCGGTGATCGCGTCGATGAGCCGGGACAAGGAAAGCAAAGCATTCATGCAAGGCGCTTTCGTGTGTCGGGAGTGAGGAAACGGTCGCCGCTGCGCGGCTCATCCGGATTCGCTGGCGCGCCGGCAAGGGTCCGTCGATCGATGAGGAATATGCCAGCGTAGCAGTGTAAGAGGGTGCGATCGCTTTCCGGCAGGGGACATTTCCCTATTGGTCGACAAGTCGCCGAAGAGCCGGCGCCCCTGCCGAAACGGATCAAGCTCCCACGGCCGCTCGAAAAAGTTTGCCCGACCGCGTACCCGAGCGGCAGAAGGCCAGAATCGGTTTTGGGAAGGTGACCAACAGGCGGGCAAAGCTTGCGATCTCTTCAGGGCTTTGATAACTCGGGCTCACGGGCAGGAACGCGTACTCCAGGCCGGCTGCCGTCGCAGCGGCCTCCATGGCCGAATTGGTCGGCTGGTCGGGCCCTTCTTCGTGGTCTGGCCTGTTGTTGATCACGCTCTTGAACCCGGCCTTTGCAGCCCAAGCCATGTCCGATGGTTCGAGTTGAGGCGCGACGGACAGGGCTGGGCTGAGCTGTTGAACGTAGGGAGTACTCATGCTGGTCATTTCCCGCAGGCAAACCGCGACAGCTTACTGGCTCAGTGCCTGTTTGACCGCCGCCGACACCAGGCTCAGTTCGGCCTTGCCGGCAAGGCGCACTTTGGCTGCGCCCATCACTTTGCCCATGTCGCCCGGGCCTGTGGCGCCCAGTTCGGCGACGATGGCGTGGACTTCGGCGGCCACCTCATCGGCGCTCAACCGGGCGGGAAGATAGGCCTGCAGCACGGCCATTTCGGCTGCCTCCTTGTCGACCAGGTCGGCTCGGTTGCCGGCGCTGAACTGGGCGATCGAATCCTTGCGCTGCTTCACGAGCTTGTCGATGATCGCCACCACTGCGGCGTCGTCGAGCACGATGCGCTCGTCAACCTCGCGCTGCTTGCATGCCGCCAGCAGGCCCCGGATCGTCAGCAGGCGCGCGGCGTCCTTGGCGCGCATGGCGGTCTTCATGTCTTCGGCGATCTGGTCCTTGAGGGTCATGATGACTCCGCAGCGCTGGCGTGAATGAAGATTTCTGAAACAACGAAGCCCGCGTGTTGCGGGCTCCCGGGGCGTGCACCCTGATGAATCAATGCCAGTGGATCAGAACAGTTTCTTCGGCAACTGCATGCTGCGCACGCGCTTGAAGTGGCGCTTGACGGCGGCGGCTTTTTTGCGCTTGCGCTCGGCGGTGGGCTTCTCGTAGAACTCGCGGGCGCGCAGATCGGTCAGAAGTCCGAGTTTTTCGATGGTGCGCTTGAAGCGGCGCAGTGCCACATCGAACGGCTCGTTTTCTTTGACGCGAATCGTAGTCATGAAAATAGGGGTTCCTGGAAAACCTGTAAAGAGTGGGATTATATGCCGGCAATTTTTGCCGCGCAATGACGCCTCCAGGGTGTGCATCAAGCCAGGCTGCGCTCGCTGGACCCGGTGCGCGCGGCAAGGGCGCGCGCGCACGCCGCGGCGCTGGCCCAGGCCCACTGGAAGTTGTAGCCGCCGAGCCAGCCCGTCACGTCCACCACCTCGCCGATGAAATACAGGCCGGGGACGAGCCGGCTCTGCATTGTCTGAGAGCTGAGTTCGTTCGTGTCCACCCCGCCGGCGGTGACTTCGGCCTTGCGGTACCCCTCGGTGCCGCTGGGCACCAGTTCCCAGTGATGGAGCTGCCGGGCCAGGGCCGCCAATTCCCGGTCTCGCTGTTCGGCCATCGGCCGGTCGGCCAGCTCCGGTTGTGTCGCAAGCCATGTCTCGGCCAGGCGGCGTGGCATCAGCTCAGCCAGTTCGTTGCCGAGCTTGCGCCGGGAAAGGCGCTTGGCCGTGCTGAGGGCGGCCTCCAGATCGGTGCCGGGCAACAGGTCGATGCGCAGCGGCGCGCCCGGTTTCCAGAAGCTGGAGATCTGCAGGATCGCCGGGCCGCTCATGCCTCGGTGCGTGAACAACAGGTCTTCCACAAACTCCCCGCCCGTTTTGCCGCTTCCCGTTTCGACCCGCGCCTGCAGCGACAGGCCGGCGAGCGCGATAAAAGGCGCCCAGTGCAGCGGGTCGAACGTGAGCGGCACCAGCGCCGGGCGGGTCTCGACGATGGCGTGCCCGAATTGGCGCGCAAGCCGGTAGCCGAAGTCGCTGGCGCCGATCTTCGGAATCGACAGGCCGCCGCTGGCCACCACCACGCTCGATGCGCGGACCGGGCCGCGATCGGTGTCGAGTTCGAACCCGTTTGTCAGGCGCACCGCGTGCACGGCGCAGGGCTGCCAGCGGGTGACCTGCCCCTGGCCGCATTCGCGCAGCAGCAGGGTGATGATGGCGTCGCTGGACTCGTCACAGAACAGCTGGCCCTTGTGTTTTTCGTGCCACCCGATTCTGTGCCTGGCCACCAGATCGATGAAGTCCTGCGGCGTGTAGCGC
>JANORB010000246.1:0-4594 GCA_031415135.1 Methylibium sp. | reverse complement strand
TTGTCCGTGCCAAAGCGGCGGCTCAGGTCGATGGACGCGGCCATGCTGCCCGACTGCCGCCATTCGAGGCTGGCCGAAGTCAGCGCATCGTTCAGCGGGCGCTTGACGACGTAGTTGACCAGCCCGCCCGGCGCGCTGGTGCCGGCCTGCATGCCGCTGGCGCCTTTGAGGATTTCGATGCGCGCTTTGTTGTCCAGCGGGATCGAGGTCTCGGCGCTGATGGGCAGCCCGTCGCGGCGGTAGTTGAAGCGGTTGTCCAGCACGAAGCCGCGCACGGTCAGGTAGTCCCAGTAGCCCTCGGCGTTGTAGGCGTCGCTCAGGGCGGGGTCGAAGCCGGTCAGGTCGGACAGGCGTTGCACGCCGTTGTCCTTCAGTTGCTCCGATGTGAATACGCTGCCCTGCAACGGCGCCCTGGACAGCGGCAGCTCGCCCCAGCCACCCACGCTCACGGCCGGGTAGGAGCGGCCGCTGACCGTGACCGGCGCCAATTGCGTGGTGGCTGATTGCGCCCAGCAAGAGCTGGCGGCCAACCAGGCGGCCAGGGCGATCGGGGAGTGCGTGTGACGAACAATGCGTGCCATCGTGGGTTCCATGGGTCGATGGCAGGTCGGCGGGTCGAGCGCGCCGCAGGACGCGGCACGCTGAACTTGCTTCCCTGCGCGAGGATTACCTCAATCAGGTTCAAAGGGACTTTCTCAGTCGAAGGCGGCAAGCCTTCAACACCCCTAGCGAATGCGGCGTGAAACACGCTGCGGCCGGATTATGCGCGCGGCACGCGCGCGCCATTCATGCGCGCCAAACAAAACAGCCCGCAGGTCGCGCGGGCTGTTCGTTCACGCGCGGTGATGTCAATCGAAGGTAGGCGACTCCACCCCCAGCACCTTGTGCAGCTTCGGGCTGGTGGTGGTGTATTGCAGATGAATGCGCTTGTCCGGGAACACGTAGGGCGCGGCGCCGAACGCGGCCAGCGCCGCTTCGTGAAAGCCCGACAGAATGAGTTTTTTCTTGCCCGGGTAGGTGTTCACGTCGCCCACCGCAAAGATGCCCGGGATGTTGGTCTCGAAGGTCTCGGTGTTGACGACGATCTGCTTGCGCTCCAGCCCCAGGCCCCACTCGGCAATCGGCCCCAGCTTGGGCGACAGCCCGAAGAAAACCAGCAGTGCGTCGAGCGGCACGACGCGCGTCACCGCGTCGTTGCCGGTGACCTTGATGCCGGTGAGCCGGCCGTCCTTCTCTTCGATCCCGGTGGCCTGGCCGACGATGAACTGCATCTCCAAGGCGCCGCACAACTCGCGCATCTTCGCCACGCTGGCCGGTGCGGCCTTGAAGCCGTCGCGCCGGTGCATCAGGATCACGCTTTCGGCCCGGTTGGGGCCTTCCTGCACGAAGTTGAGCGCCCAGTCGAGCGCCGAGTCGCCGCCACCCACGATCACCAGGTTCTTGCCGGCAAACTGGGCCGGATTCTTGACGCGGTAGAAGACCTGCGTGTCGTGGTACGGGTCCAGCCCATCGACCTTCAACAAGCGCGGCTGGAACGCGCCCACGCCACCGGCCACGAAGATCGTCTTGGCCACGAAGCGCGTGCCCCTGGAGGTTTCGACGAAGAAGCGGCCGCTCGCGCCGGGTTCGTCTAGGCGGCGCACCACGGTCACTTCCTGGCCCAGGTGGAACACCGCACCGAACGGCTCGATCTGCTTCAGCAGGTTGTCGGTCAGTTCCTTGCCGGTGCACACCGGAACGGCCGGGATGTCGTAGATCGGCTTGTCGGGGTAGAGCTCGATGCACTGGCCGCCGGGGTAGGCGAGCGAGTCGACGATGTGCGCCTTGATCTCCAGCAGGCCGAGCTCGAACACCTGGAACAGGCCCACCGGGCCGGCGCCGACGATCAAGGCATCGGTTTCGATGCTGTCGCCCGGCGGCCCGTCATGTGCTTGCGCGGTGCGGGCCACTTCGTTGTTGGGGGTCGCTTCCATGGCGTCGCCGCAAAGGGCATCGAAGCTACTTGATCAGTTCACCGAGCTTGCCGGTTCGGTCTTTCCAGTCGTCGGCATCGGGCAGGCCGCCCTTGCTCTTGGTGATGCTCGGCCACTTGCGGGCCAGTTCGCCGTTGAGCTTGATCATGTGCTGCTGATCGCCGGGCACGTCTTCCTCGGGCACGATGGCGTTGACCGGGCATTCGGGGATGCACACCGCGCAGTCGATGCATTCGTCGGGGTCGATGGTCAGGAAGTTCGGGCCCTCGCGGAAGCAGTCGACCGGGCACACATCGACGCAATCGGTGTACTTGCAGCGAATGCATGATTCGAGAACGACGTGGGTCATGAATGAGGCTCGTTGGTTGTGGGGTCCGCCCCGGCTTGCCTGCGGGGCTTGGCGGCAGGCGGTTGCGGGTCTGTGCCAAGCGCTGATTTTAGGGCTTCGGAACGACCGCCTCAGGTGGAGGAATGGCAATACCCTGTTGCGCAGCGGATGCCGGCGCATCCCTTTGAGGCCAGCCCGGCACGCTCGACACCGGCAGCGCCCCGGCGCCGACCGTCACCACGCTGGGCCGGCCCGCGTGCAGCATGGCAGCGTGGCTCAGGCTGGCCACCGCGTGATCGCTCGTCAACTGGTCGGGCCAGCCCGCGCGCGACACCACGCAGACCGGCGCGTCGGCCGCCCACCCGGCGCAAGCCAAGCGGCGCGCCAGCGCGGCAAGCTGTTTGCCGGCCATGTAGAACACCTCGGTGTCGGCACAGCGGCTGGCGGTGATCTCGCCCTCGCGCGTCATCGCGGTGCTCAGGCTCACGCTGCGGCCACTGCCGCGGCGCGTCAGCGGGCGCTGGCTGGCGGCGGCGGCGGCCAGCGCCGCGGTCACGCCGGGCACCACCTCGCAGGCGATGCCGGCCTGCGCCAGCGCGGCCAGTTCTTCTTCGAGCCGGCCGAACACGCTGGGGTCGCCGCCCTTGAGTCGCGCCACGACGCTGCCGGCGCCCGCATGCTTGACCAGCAGCGCGTTGATGGCGGCCTGCCCCGTGCTGTCGGCAAAGCCGCGCTTGCCCACGTGGACCCAGCGCGCGTGCGGGGCCATGGCGCGCAGGGCCGGGTCGGTGAGCGCGTCGAACAGCACCACATCGGCCTGCGCCAACAGGCGCGCGCCGCGCAGCGTGATCAGATCGGCCGCACCCGGCCCGGCGCCGATGAAGACGACGCGCCCTCTTTTCATCACACCACCGCCTTGACCAGCAAGGCGCCGCTGGTGCGGTTGCTCGCCGGGTCGACGACGATCAGCGCGCCGCCGATCCGGTTGGTCTCGTAGGGCTCGACCGGCAGCGGCTGCTGGGTTTCGATCAGCACGTGGCCGATCTCGTTGACCGCGAGTTGGTGTGCGTCGATGGCGTCGAGGGTGTGGATGTCGAGCCTGCTCTCGATGGCCGTGATGCGCGCCTGCACCCAGCGGTTGCCATGCCGCACCCAGTATTTGCGACCCACTTGCGCCGGTTCGGTGTCGAGCCAGGCCAGCGTGGCCGAAAAGCGCTGCGAGGCCTGCACGGTTTGCGGCGTGGCAATCCAGTCGCCGCGTGAGACGTCGAGCTGGCGGTCGAGCACCAGGCCGGCAGACTGCCCGGCTTGCGCCGTGGCCACCACCTCGCCGGCCCGTCGCACCTCGGCCACGGTGGCGGTCTGCTGGCTCGGGAACAACTGCACCGTGTCACCCGCCTTCACCCGGCCATGGGCAATGCGGCCCCACAGCGTGCGCGGCTGGTTGCCTGTGCCTTCGCCGTCGCGCGCGACGTATTGAACCGGGATCAGCAGGTCGCCGTCAGTGCGCTCCTGCGCGGCCGGCAGGCTTTCGAGCAGTTGCAGCAGCGACGGGCCGTCGTACCACGGCGCATCCAGCGGCTGGGTGACGTTGTCGCCACGCAGCGCCGAAACTGGAATCACGCCGGCCACGCGAATGCCGGCATCGCGCGCGAAGGCCAGCAGCGCGTCGCGCACCGCGCCGTAGGCCGGCCCCGGGTCGTCCAGCGCGTCGAGCTTGTTGACCGCGAACACGATGCTGGGCACGCGCAGCAAGTGCGCCAGCAGCGCGTGGCGGCGCGTTTGCGCCAGCAACCTCAGCGGGCTGGCGTGGGTGTCGAGCTTGGTGATGTCGACCAGCACCACGGCGGCGTCGCTGCCGGCGGCGGCGGTGACCATGTTGCGGGTGTACTGCTCGTGGCCGGGCGCGTCGGCGATGATGAACTTGCGTGTCTTGGTCGCAAAGTAGCGGTACGCCACGTCGATCGTGATGCCTTGTTCGCGCTCGGCTTCCAGGCCATCGGTCAGCAGCGACAAGTCGATCGGTGCGCCGCCGGCGCGCCGTTGCAGGGTGTCGAGCTGGTCGGCGAGGATGGCGCGGCTGTCGAACAGCAGCCGGCCGATCAGCGTGCTCTTGCCGTCGTCGACGCTGCCGGCGGTGAGGAAGCGCAGGGCGCGGTGGTCCGCGCCTTGTTGATCCTCGCGGTGGTCCGCGCCTTGTTGATCCTCGCGGTGGTCCGCGCCTTGTTGATCCTCGCGGTGGTCCGCGCCTTGTTGATCCTCGCGGTGGTCCGCGCCTTGTTGATCCTCGCGG
>JANORB010000245.1:0-5679 GCA_031415135.1 Methylibium sp. | reverse complement strand
GGCCTTCGCCAGCCGAAGATCGCCTTCCGGCGCTCTTCGTGCGGGCTCAGAGGTTGAGAGTTTTTTGAATTGACTCCCTCGCCCTCTGGGAGAGGGTGGGGGTGAGGGCTCGCAAAACACCATCGTGCCCGGCGCAGCCCCACACCCCAACCCACTACCCAAAGGGGCGAGGGAGCAAGTACGGTCGCGGCAGAAAAACTCTCACTCTCTCAGTGCAACTGGATTCCGCCCGCGGCCGTGCCCTTGCCGGCACGCGCCGGCGGCGAGCACAGGCCGCACACGTAGTGCTGGGCGATCTCGTGCGGGTGGGTCACGAAATGGCCGCCGCACCTGGAGCACTTTGTCATGCTGAGCATGCCGTTGTCGATGAACTTCACCAGCCGCCAGGCGCGTGTGACCGACAGCAGCGCCTCCAGGCCCTGCGCCGTGGTCTGCTCCTGGTAGAGCTGGTAGGCCTTGATGACGGCGTCGATCTCGTCCAGCTCGGCCACCTTGTTCAGGTACTCGTGGATGTTGAGGAACAGCGAGGCGTGGATGTTGGGCTGCCAGGTCATGAACCAGTCGGTCGAGAACGGCAGCTGGCCCTTGCTGGGCGACTTGCCGGCCACTTCCTTGTACAGGCGCAGCAGGCGCTCGTAGGACAGGTCGGTCTCCGACTCCAGCACCTGCAGGCGCGCGCCCAGGTTGATCAGCGTGACGGCGCGCTGGATCTGGGTGGCTTCGGTGAGGATGCTTTTGTTGCGCATGGTGCTGACTTTCAAGACGTTGTTCAGAGAAGAGGCGTGAATCGAAAAGTGGCGTGGATCGAAGAAGGCCTGGCCGAGCGCCGGGCCGCTCCCAAGCCGGCCAGGCGACCCCTCGGGGGTGGCGCGGTACACCGCGCCGGTGTCGTCATCCCTATGCCGATTCCTGGTGGCGCCCGGCCATCAGGATGCTGGCGTGCAGGCGGCCGGTGACTTCGTTGGCGGCGCTCTTGCCGTGGTTGGTGAGCAGGCCCCACACCACGTCGTCGTCCATGCGGAAGCGGCACAGCAGCGTGTTGCCGGAGGCGACCTTCATCATCTGCGAGGGCGACAGCATGCCGATCATCTGGGCGCTTTCCTCCGAGATGCCCAGCCGGTACAGCGCCTGCTCGCGGTCGGTGCGAATCAGGTTCTGCGCCAGCATCAGGTAGGAGAGGTTGGCTTCGCGGATGTCGGTGAGGGTCTGGTCGGCGGTCATGTGGATTCCCTTGGGCGTTTTGTTTGGCGGTGTCTGGCGGTGGCGGTGTCGTTGGGGTTTGGTGTCAACGTGAAACGGATGGTAAGGACCGGAGATGGGATGCAACATCAGCCCAGTTCTGTCGCTTGAGTCCAGATTCTTCTGCGTCCCGTGTCAGGCAAACACCTACACGCTGCCGGCGCGGTGTGCACGCCCTCCCCGGCACGGCCTGCTGCGAGGGCCGGCCGGGCAAATGCGCTCCAAAGGCCCCGTTTATGTGGGCGTTGCGGGTGGGGCGAGCGCACCAGAATGCATCGGATCAATGCCTTTGCGGTCTCACCCATGGAAACTCTGAAAGCTCCGGACAGTGGCGTCACCCGCGCGGCCGAGCTGGAACGCGAGATGGCGCTGGCCCGTTCCGGCGCCATGCAGCTGTCTGACCTGCTCGAGCGCGCGCAGCAGCTGCACCAGCGCGGGCTGGCCGACGCCTCGGCGCGGCTGTATGAGAGCTGGATCGCCCACACCGACTCGCCGATGCGCCACGTGGCCTGCTTCAACTGGGGCACGGTGCTGGGGGCGCTGGGGCGCCACAGGGAAGCCGAGGCGGCGTACCGGCGCGCGCTCGAATTCGACCCGAACTTCCTGCAGGCCCGCCTGAACCTGGGCCACCAGCTCGAACAGCAGGGCCGCGCCGACGACGCCATGGCGCAATGGCAATGGGTGGCCGACCACCTGGCCCAGCCGACCCGCGACACACTGGAGCTGCGCCTGCACGCGCTGAACAACCTGGCGCGGGTGTGTGAAATGCGGCGCCAGTTCAATGTGGCCGAGCGCCACATGCGCGTGAGCCTGGCGCACAAGCCGGCCCAGTTCGACGTGTTGCAGCACTACGTTCACATCCGCCAGAAACAATGCGAATGGCCGTTGTACGAGCCGGTCGGCGAGGTCACCGCCAACCAGCTGCTGGTGGGAACCTCGCCGCTGGCCATGCTGAGCGTCAGCGACGACCCCGCCCTGCAGTTGCTGGCGGCCCAGCGCTTCGTGCACGAGCGCTGCCCCAGGCCGCCGGCCCAGCCGCTGCATGCCGCGCAGCCGCGCCGCAGCGGCCGGGTCAAGGTGGGCTACCTGTCGGGCGACTTGTGCATGCACGCGGTGGGCCTGCTGACGCCGGAGCTGTTCGAGCTGCACGACCGCGGCCGCATCGAGGTGTTCGGTTTTTGCTGGAGCCGCGACGACGGCACGCCGCAGCGCAAGCGCCTGGTCGCCGGGTTCGACCACCACGTGCCGATCGGCGCGCTCGACGATGCCGGCGCGGCGGCGCTGATCGCCGGCCACGGCATCGATGTGCTGGTCGACCTGCAAGGCCTGACCAACGGCGCGCGGCCCGCCATCCTGGGCCTGCGGCCGGCGCCGGTGCAGGTGGGCTACCTCGGATTCCCCGGCACCACGGCGCTGCCGGGGGTCGACTGGATGGTGGCCGACCGCTTTGTGATGCCGCCCGAGCTGCTGCCCTTTTGCACCGAAAAGCCGCTCTACCTGCCGGGCTGCTACCAGGTCAGCGACCGCCAGCGCGAAGTGGCCGCCACGCCTTCGCGCGCGGCTTGCGGCCTGCCCGATGACGGCTTCGTGTTCTGTTCGTTCAACAACAATTTCAAGTTCACTGAAAGCGTGTTTGGCAGCTGGATGCGCATCCTGCAACAGGTGCCGCGCAGCGTGCTGTGGTTGCTGGCCGACAACGAATGGGCGCGCGAAAACATGCTGCGCCAGGCCGACGCCCAAGGCGTGGCGCGCGAGCGCCTGGTCTTTGCGCCGCGCGTCGGGCCGGCCGAGTACCTGGCGCGTTTTCGCCTCGCCGACCTGGTGCTCGACACCTTCCCGTACAACGCCGGCACGACCGCCAGCGACGCGCTGTGGATGGGCACGCCCATCCTCACGCTGGCCGGGCGCAGCTACATCTCGCGCATGGCCGGCAGCCTGCTCACGCACGTGGGGCTGCCCGACCTGGTGACCACGTCGCTGCCGGACTACGAACGCCTGGCGGTGCAACTGGGCGGCAACCCGCTGCGCGTGGCCTCGTACAAGCGCTACCTGGCCGAGCATGGGCGCGACTCGACCCTGTTCGACATCCCGGCCCTGGTGCGCGCCATCGACCACGAGTTCGAGCGCCTGGCGCTGGCCGAACGGCACAAGGCAAGGTCCTGAGTGCAAGAACGCCTGGAGCCTCGCTTCGACGCTGCGGCGCCATCGTTCGCGGCGCGGGGTGAGCCTGCGCCGCCGGAGCCGAGCGCCGGCCCGCCGCCGAGTGGAATCGACGACGCGCTGCTGCACGCGCTGGTCTGGCTCACGCGCCACCACGGGCGCGAACGCTCGGTCGAGTCGCTGCTGGCCGACCTGCCGCTGACCGGCCCAATCGGCCCCGACCAGGCGATTCGCGTGATGCGCGAAGCCGGCTTCAACGCCGGGCTGATCCAGCGCCGCATCGGCGAGATCCATGCGCTGCTGCTGCCCGCCGTGCTGCTGTTGAAGAACGGCGACGCCTGCATCGTGGCGCGCCGCCTGGACGGCGGCGCGCCGGACCGTTATGAAGTGGTGATGCCCGGCGCCGAATGCATCAGCTGCGAAGCCAGCGAATCGGAGCTGCAGGCCGAGTACACCGGCTTTGCCTTCGTCGCGTCGCCGCTGGTGCAGGCAGCCGCCGCCCGCCACGACGACGGCCCGCTGCGCGAGCCCGGCAGCCACTGGCTGTGGGGCACGCTGCGGCGCTTTTTCCCGTACTACCGCTCGGCCCTGCTGGCGGCGATGATGAGCAACGTGCTGATGCTGGTGAGCGGGCTGGTCATGTCGGTGGTGTACGACAAGGTGATTCCGCACCAGGCTTTCGTCACGCTGTGGGCGCTGGCCAGCGGCGCGCTGCTGGCCCTGCTGTTCGACTTGCTGGCGCGGCAGCTGCGCAGCCACCTGATCGACATGGCCGGCCGCAAGGCCGACCTGATCATCGGCTCGCTGCTGTTCCGCCAGACGCTGGGCGTGCGCATGGAGCACCGGCCCGCGTCGGCCGGTTCCTACGCGCACCATCTGGCGCAGGTGGAGGTGGTGCGCGACTTCTTTGCGTCGGCCACCTTGTCGGCCATCAGCGACCTGCCGTTCATCCTCGTGTTCGTGGCGATGATCTTCATCATCGGCGGCCCGCTGGGCTGGGTGATGGTGCTGGCGATCCCGGCCATCCTCGGCCTGGCCGCCGTGATCCAGGGCCGGCTGCGCCACACGATGAGCGCCAACATGACCCAGCAGGCCGATCTGCAGGGGGTGCTGGTCGAGGCGGTCGAGGGGCTCGAAGACCTGAAGGCCGCCGGCGCGCAGGGGCGCTTTTTGCACCGCTATGAAAACGCCACCGCGGCGGCGGCCGAAACAGCGCTGCGCGCGCGTTCGCTGTCGAGCTGGACCAACAACATCTCGGCCGCCGCGCAGCAACTCGTCACGCTGGTGATGCTGGTGTGGGGCGTGTACCTGATCCACGACGGCTCGATCACCGGCGGCGCGCTGATCGGCGCGGTGATGTTCGCCGGCCGCGCCGTGGCGCCGCTGGGCAGCGTGGTGAGCCTGGCCACGCGCTACCAGGGCGCGCGCGCGGCGATGGTGTCGCTGGACCACCTGATGAACCTGCCGACCGAACGCGAGCCCGGCAAGACCTACCTGGCCAACCACAAGGTGAGCGGCCGCATCGCGCTGCACGAGCTGAGCTTTGCCTACCCCGACCACGAAGGCGACAAATCACCGCGTGTGCTCAAGGGCATCAACCTGGCGTTCGAGCCGGGTGAGCGGGTGGCGATCCTGGGGCGCATCGGCAGCGGCAAGTCGACCGTGCTGCGGCTGCTGGCCTCGCTGTACCAGCCGACCGAAGGCATGGTGCAGGTCGACGGCATCGACCTGCGCCAGATCGACCCGGCCGACTTTCGCGCCCGCGTGGGATTCGTGTCGCAGGAGCCGCGCCTGTTCAATGGCAGCCTGCGCGACAACGTGCTGATGGGCCGCGCCAATGTCGACCCCTCCAAGCTGGCGCAGGTGGCCCGCCTCACCGGGCTCGACCGGGTGGTGGCCTCGCACCCCAAGGGGTGGGAATTGGCGGTCGGCGAAATGGGCGGCATGTTGTCGGGCGGCCAGCGCCAGCTCGTCGCGCTGGCGCGCTGCCTGGTGACCCAGCCGCAGATCCTGTTGATGGATGAGCCCACCAGCTCGATGGACGCGCAGTCGGAAGTGCTGTTCCTGCGCCAGCTCAAAGAGGCGGTGGGCACGCGCACCCTGATCGTCGTGACGCACCGCCCGGCCGTGCTCGACCTGGTGCAGCGCGTGGTGGTGGTTGAAGGTGGCAAGGTGGCGCTGGACGGGCCGAAGAACCTGGTGCTGGCCGCGCTGTCCGGGTCGGCCGCGCCGGCGCCGGCGCCATCCTCCGCCGTGGCCGCGGCTGCGGGCGGCGCGCCG
>JANORB010000244.1:0-44442 GCA_031415135.1 Methylibium sp. | reverse complement strand
AGTGTCGTGGTGTTGCCGGGGGCAGCGGCGAAGCTCACGCTGTGGCTGTCGATCAGGTCCACGTCGGTGAAGCTGATCGTGCCGGTGGCGCTGGGCGTGCCGTCTTCGACCACCGCACCGGTGGCGGTCGCGCCGGTGATGGTCACCACGTCGTTGGTGCCGGTTACCGTGACAGCGACCACCTGGCTGACGGCTTTGCCAGTGTTGTCGGTGATGGTGACCGTGAAGTTCTCGGTCCGGGTCTCACCGACGGCGAGTGCCTGGACCAAGGGGTTGTTGTTGTTGAGGGTGTAGGTCCACGTCACCGCCCCGACTCCGTCGGCGGTGGCCGTGTTGGTGACCAAGGCGCTCAACGTTCCGCCAAGCGGATTGGCCCCGACCGGCGCGGCACTGACGCTGTGGGTCTGGCCGAGGTCCAGATCGAAGAAATTGATGACGCCGCTGTCCGTCAGGTTCGACGCCACGACTGCCGTATCCTCCTTGACGGCGCCGAGCAAGTCGACAACCAGAACGCCCGGCTTGTGGAAATCGACCCTCGCGTTGTCGACCCAGACATCGAGCTTTTCGGTCATCTGCACCGTCAGCGTGGTCGTCTGGCCGCTGACCGTGGTGAAGTTGAAGGTGAAGTCGCTGGCGCAGCTGTTGGACATCTCGCCAGTCTTGGCGTTGGTGTACGTCGCGAGCTGCTGCAGATACTGTGCGAGCTGGGTCTGCACCGATGGGTCGAGCCACTGCGCGCTGGTGAACATCAACTGGAGCGTGTCGACTCCCGAGCCGCCGGTGTAGACATCGCGGGAACCCGCGTTTTCGGTCAGGCGGTAGATGAGGACATCGTTGCCGGAGCCGCCGTCGACATTGTCGTTCCCGCTGCCACCGTCGAGCGTGTCGCTGCCGGCCCCGCCAGACAATCTGTCGTTCCCGCTGCCGCCGAGCAGCGTGTCGTTTCCGGAGCCTCCGCTGATGATGTCGTTGCCGGCACCTCCGTCGATGTAGTCGTTCCCCGATCCGCCGTTGAGGTTGTCGTTGCCCGTCGTCCCTGTGGTGCCGCTCATGAAATCTCCCTGTGGCCCGTTTGCCGGGCTTGGTTGTTAGTTGATTCAAGACCCGAGGATTTCAGCTGCCGACAGCGCCCAGAACGAGCGGCGCGACCGTTGCCATTGAATTGCCCTGATCTTGTGCATCGATGTTATCTATCGGTGCATCGCGACAGAACCCCGGAGTCAGGGGGCGGCCCAGCTCACAACGCTTGCTTACCGAAGTTTCATGAACTCCGTCACAAATTGCATCGTTGTCGGGCATGGATGCCGCGAACACGCGGCCTGTGCGGCGCGCTCTACTGAGGGCTCGACATCAGCCGCAGCATCAACTCAATGCGCGCCTTCACAGGCGACAGGTCATCGGCCGATGGCAGCTCAGCGCGCGCATTGCCGAGCACGCGCCCATTGCCGCAACGCGTGCTGCGCAGAACAGCCACACCTCTTCTGCGCGCCTCGAGCAGCGCCGACTCCAGCTCGGCATGCAAGGTGCCGTTGCCAGTGGCTGCGACCACCAGACCCTGCACACCCCAGTCACAAAGTGCGCGCACGATCGCGCCGCCCGCTCCCGCATGGCTCGTGACGATTTCGACGCTCGGCCACAACGAATCGTGTGCCGGCAAGGCGTCGATGCCGATCGCATCGCCCCGCGGCCAGGAACGAAACAGCCGAACCGCACCCTCTTCGACGACCCCGATGCAACCTGCATCGCCGGAGCTGAACGCGTCGACCCGGTACGGATGAATCTTGCGCACATCGCGCGCGCCATGGACCCGGCCGCACAGCACCGCCAACACGCCGTGCGCACCCCGGGTGCGGGCGACCGCGACTGAATCGAGCAGGTTTTGCGGCCCATCGCTCAGCAGCGCGGTGGCGGGCCGCATCGCCGCCGTCAGCACGATCGGTTTGGCCGGTGCCAGCACGCGCTGCAGGAACCAGGCGGTTTCTTCCAGCGTGTCGGTGCCATGGGTGATGACGATGCCCGCCACTTCGGGCCGCGCGAGGTGGTGCTCGCAACGCCGGGCCAGCGCCGCCCAGACCGAGTGGCTCATGTCCTTGCTGTCGATCTGCGCCAGCTGTTCGACCTCAAGCGGTGCCTCGGCCAACAAGGGAATCGCTTGAACGAGCGTCGATGCGGACAGTTGGCCGGCGGTGTAACCCACATTGTCCGACGCGTCGGCCGCGGTTCCGGCAATCGTGCCCCCGGTGCCGAGCACCACCACTGTCGAAGGAATGTTTTGCATTTTTCCCCAGGCTGGATAAAAATACAGATACTGGATGAATCGCCAGCGCTGCCGTCAAGGAACCGCCATGCCAGAAACACCGAAGCTCACCGACCGCCAGCAACAGATTCTCGATCTGGTGCAAAGCGCCATCGAGCGCACCGGCGCTCCTCCGACCCGGGCTGAAATTGCCAACGAACTCGGGTTCAAATCCGCCAACGCGGCCGAGGAACACTTGCAGGCCCTGGCGCGAAAAGGCGTGATCGAACTGGTGGGCGGCACCTCGCGCGGCATCCGCCTCAGGTCTGAAACCTTGCGTGCCCTCAACGCGTCGCGCGGCAGGCAGTACAGCCTGCCCTTGCCCAGCCTGGCGCAGCTCACGCTGCCGCTGGTCGGGCGCGTCGCCGCCGGCAGCCCGATGCTGGCGCTGGAGCACATCGAACAGACCTACCTGATGGAAGCCAGCATGTTCCCGCGCCGGCCCGACTACCTGCTCAAGGTGCGCGGCATGAGCATGCGCGACGCCGGCATCATGGACGGCGACCTGCTCGCCGTGCAAAAGGCCAAGGAGGCCAAGAACGGGCAGATCGTGGTGGCCAGGCTGGGCGACGAGGTCACGGTCAAGCGCTTCCGCAAGACCAAGACCGGCATCGAGTTGATCCCTGAAAACCCGGACTTCAAAACCATTGTGGTGCCGTTGACTGGCCAGGGCGGTGAACTCGATTTCGAACTCGAAGGCCTGGCGGTGGGCCTGATCCGCAATCACATGCTGATGTGAGGGGCGAGCAAGCCATGGCGTCGATCATCAAATCCCCCAAGGCCGCCAGCGCGGCCGAATGCAAAGCGCTCGAACAGCTTCCCAACATCGGCCCGGCGCTGGCCGCCGACCTGCGGCTGATCGGCATCTCCGAGCCGCGTGACCTGCGCGGCAAAGACGCGTTTGTGCTGTACCAGAAGCTGTGCGCGGCCACCGGCCAGCGCCAAGACCCTTGTGTTCTGGACACCTTCATGGCCGCGACCGATTTCATGCGCGGAGCGCCCGCCGCCCCGTGGTGGCAGTACACGCTGCAGCGAAAAGCCTTGTTCGGGCAGGTTTGACGCCAGCGGCCACGCCAGCTTTCACCGGGCAGGCATCAGCACCAGCGTGTGCTGCGCCGGCGTTCCCCACAGTGGCGCGTATTCAACGCCCGTCCAGCGCTGCACCATGCTGTCGTAGAGTGGCGAAAACACGATGCCGGACTGGCCGCTGGAGTGCATGACGCGTGATTTGGCGGGGTCGCCCAGGTCGTAGATGGCCCGCAATGAAGGCCCGTGCTCATTCAGATACAGCTCGCCGGTTGTCGCGTCCGGCTTGAGGGCCACGCGCGACACGTTGATCGTGTAGGTATCGCCGCCCACCGGCGCACGCAGTTCGAACCACCGGGCCAGCGCCTTGACACGGCTGAACGGCCGGTGCTCCGACCGCGCAATGTGGGCCCGGTCCCAGCGCCACCTGGACACGTCGGCACCGTGCACGGCCGTCAGTTCTTCCAGCGCCCGCGAGAAGGCCAGGTCGACCTGCTGCGCACAGGTTTCGGCCGCGGCTGTGGCCTTGTCGTCGCACCAGAACGCATCGTTGCGCTCGAGCACGCCCTCCAGGGCGTCGCGAAAGCTGCGCCCGCCGAGCGTGCGGTCAAACAGCGGCTGGCCCACCTCGTCGGCAAAAACGGCCAGCGTGAGCTGGCGCGCCCAGGCCCAGAAGATCAAAGGCGCGGCCCGGTCGGCGGCCATGCTGCCGTCAAAGCCAGCCAGTTGCCGCTGCGCCGCGGCGGCCTGCGCGTGCGGCGACCGGGCCTTCCGAATGAAGGGCAGCAGGCGCTGCGCGGCGAGCGACATCACGTCGGCCTGAATGTCGCCCAGGCTCTCGATGCTGTGCCTGGGCTTGGCGCCCAGCAGCTGCTCGATGCGCTGCATCCGGTAAGGCGGGGCCCACTCGTTGGTGATGTAGTGCGGGTATTCCGGGCCGTGAATGCGCTGGTTGGCGGTGGCGATCCAGCCGCGCGGCGGGTCAACCTCGCGCGGTGTGAGCGCGGGGTCCAGAAAGCCGGCCCAGTCGTAGCGGGCGTCCCACCCAGGTGACGGCACCTGGCCCTGGAGCTCGTTGTCCGGCTTGCGCAGCGGCACGCGCCCGGCCGACACCACGGCGATGTGGCCGTCCCGGTCCGCCACCACCATGTTCTGCATCGGCGCCACATACAGCGCGGAGGCTTTGATGAATTCGGCCACCGACCTGGCGCGGCTGAACGCCAGGCCGGCCTCCAGCGTCGCGGGATCGGGGTCCAGCGCGGTCCAGCGCAGCGCCAGCGCGTAGCCCGGCTTGGCGGCAGCGCCGGTGAGGCCCTCGGCGACACCGAAGTCGGAGATCACCGGTCCGTGGCGGGTGGCGCGCACGGTCACCGGCACATCGGGCCGGCCCTTGACGTGGATCGTCTCGGCAAAGGTCTCGAACGCCGCCCAGCCTTCGGGCGTCTGGTACTTGCCTGCATCGTCGGGCTTGATGCGTTCGAGGTACAGGTCCTGCACGTCGGGGCCGGTGTTGGTGAATCCCCAGGCGATGTGCTCGTTTTGTCCCAGCACCACGAAAGGCAGGCCGGGCATCGTGGCGCCCGCAACCTTCAGGCCTGGCATTTCCAGTCGGGCGAAATACCACAGGGCGGGCGTGCTGAGCTTGAGATGCGGGTCATTGGCCAGCAAGGGCTTGCCGGTGTCGGTGTGCGAGCCGTGCACCACCCAGTTGTTGGACCCCACGCCCTCGACCCCCGACTCGGGCGCCGCGTCGAGCGCCTGCGCCCCCAGCCGGCCGTCGAGCTTGAGCTCACGGAACAGCGCGGCGTAGTCGGCGGTGGCGCGTGGCGCGTCACCGGGGTACGGCGGGATCAATTCGTTGATGCGCGCCACCGGCAGTTTCAGCGCCAGCCGCATGCGCTGCAGTTCGGTCGACCAGTTGCCGCCCAGATCCCAGGCCATCATGATGGCCCAGGCCAGGGTGTCTTCGGGCGTCCAGGCCTCGGGCTGAAGGCGCAGCAGCACGAACTCGGGCGGACGCGCTTTCATTGATCCTTTCAGAAAGGCATTGATGCCCGCCGTGTAAGCCAGCACCGCCGCCCGTACTTCGGTGTTGGCGCGCGCCCATTGCGCGGCGGCAGCGCGCTTGACGCCCAGCGAGCGCAGAAACTTGTCGCTCTCCAGCGCGCCCTCGCCAAAGGCCTGTGCCAGGCGCCCGGACCCGATGCGCTTGTGCGTCTCCAGTTGCCACAGCCGGTCCTGTGCATGCGCAAATCCCAGGCCGAACAGAGCGTCGTCGGCACTGCCTGCCTTGATGGTCGGGATGCCCAAGGCGTCGCGCTCGATGCGCACCTCAGATCGCAGGCCGGACAGAGTGATGGACCCGTCGGTCTGGGGCAGGGTCTGCCGGCTGTAGAACCACGCCGCAGCCGCTGCCAGAAGCATCAGCGCGACAACCCCATACGACACACGTTTGAGCCACTTCATGCCATCCCTCGCTTGCTTGTCACGCGACATGCAAGGGTAGCTCGCGGCGTCGGCCGCGCCCATCGGTGCTTTTGCGGGCCGCGAAATGGCGTGTTTCCGGGCTGCTTTTCGCTCCACCCAGGGACTAACGCATTGAAACAATCGTCACTTGTCTTGCCATTGTGGCGTGGCTCGGTCAAGTCGAAAATTCACGCTATGTTCAAGAAGCTGTTCATCTCGTCGGTTTCAGCCGTGCTGCGCCACCCGCTGGACAGTGGAATCCAGGTGTGCCCGCCGCTCGACCGCCAGCGTGCGCTGCGGCCCCGCAATGGACTGCGCAGCCCGAGCACCAGCAGCTTGCCGGAGCGCGCGGGCGGTGGGTCGGAGTGCCACCCGGGCTCGGCGACGCGGCATGCCGATGAGCCCGTCCTTGCCGCCGCCAAGCAGGATTTCATCGAGGTTCTGGCAGACATCCGCACCCAACAGGCCGGCGATCTGCTGCGCCGGGTCCGCCTGGCCCGCTCGTTGCGCGAACTGTGGTTCATGCGCACCGAGGTTTTCAATCTCGTCGCCCATCACCGCGACGAGGCGGAGGCCAGTCATCGCGTGACGGCCCTGGGCGCGCACTTTCCGCCCGCGCCGACACGCGCGTCCAACGGCCGCCTGGGCGCCGCCTCCGCATGAACCCGTCGCCGTCCGAGCTTTCACGCAAGCCCTCGGCTGCAAGCATGGGGATGCCCGCGGAGCGGCTGGCCCACATCGCGGCGCGGCGCGCCTTCGTCGAGATGAAGCAGTCGTACATGGATGCGGCGTCCGACATCGCCAGCACCACCGCCGAACTGCTGCGCAGCCGGGTACGCAAGGCCAGCGAGCCCTGGGAGTTGTGGAGCGTGCGGGCCGTGATCCTGGCCTCGCTGACGGCCGACCATGAGCGAACGCTGAGCCACCGAATGAAGCTTCAGCGCGAGTTCGATGTCATCTTCAGCGGTTCGCGGCAATGACGCCGCGGCCGGCCAGGCGTAGAACGGCGGCCTATTTCAGCGCGCCGAGATAGTCACCCTTGCCCAGGTCCACACCGTTGTTGCGCAACAGCGCGTAGGCGGTGGTCACATGGAAATAGAAGTTCGGCAAGACGAAGTGTTTCAGGTAGTACTCGCCCTTGAGGGTGATCGAGCCGTCGCGCCGCGGCACCACGATGTCCTTGTCCTCGGTGCCGTCGATCTGCTTCGACGCGATCGACTGCACATAGGCCACCGTCTTGGCGATGCGCGCGCGCAACTCCGCCAGGCTGGTTTCGTTGTCCTCGAACTTGGGTGATTCGACGCCGGCCAGCCGTGCGACACCGAACTTGGCCGCATCGCAGGCAATCTGGATCTGCTTGGAAAACGGCAGCATGTCGGGCGCCAGCCGCGCATTGAAGTAGACGCCGGCGTCGAATTTTTTCGCCAGTGCGTGGGCTTCGGCCTTGTCGAGCCAGGCGTTGAGGTTGCCGAGCATGCGAACGAACACCGGCACGCTGGCCGAGTGCATGGTCAGGGACATGGCTTCTCCTTGGATCAATCGAGCCGCCGATGCTACAGCCGTCGATGTGCAAGTGCACAATGGCCCCCGAATTCACAGTCGCCGCCCATCCCGTGAACATCATCATCCTCGACGACTATCAAGACGCCGTGCGCAAACTCAAGTGCGCTTCAATGCTCGAAAATCTGAGCGCCAAGGTCTTCACCAACAACGTCAAGGGCATCGGCCAGTTGGCGGTTCGGTTGCGTGACGCGGACGTGCTGGTCTTGATCCGCGACCGCACCCAGTTTCCGCGCCAGTTGCTCGAAAAGCTGCCCAAGCTGAAGCTCATTTCGCAGACCGGCAAGGTCGGCTCGCACATCGACGTGCCCAGCTGCACGCGCATGGGCATCGCGGTCGCCGAAGGAGAAGGTTCACCGTTCGCCACCGCTGAGTTGACCTGGTCGCTGGTGATGGCCGCGATGCGCCGCCTGCCGCAGTACATCGGCAACCTCAAACACGGGGTGTGGCAGCAATCGGGGCTGAAGTCCGCCTCGATGCCACCGAACTTCGGCCTCGGGCTGTCACTGAGGGGCCGGACGATCGGCATCTGGGGCTACGGCAGGATCGGCAAGATCGTCGCCGGTTATGGCCGCGCGTTCGGAATGCATGTCACGGTGTGGGGCAGTGAGGCGTCGCGGGCCAAGGCGCAGCAGGACGGGTTTGTTCCGGCGCCCAGTGCCGAGTCGTTCTTCGAAGCCTGCGATGTGATTTCTCTGCACCTTCGGCTCAACGACGACACGCGCGGCATTGTGAAACTGGATTCGCTGTCGCGCATGAAGCAGACCGCGCTGATCGTCAACACCTCGCGCGCCGAAATCATCGAAGACGGCGCGCTCGTGTCCGCGCTCAACCGTGGCCGGCCGGGCATGGCGGCGGTCGATGTGTTCGAGATCGAACCGGTGCTTCAAGGCCACCCGCTGCTGCGCCTGGAAAACGCCATCTGCACACCGCACATCGGCTATGTGGAACAGGACAGCTACGAGACGTATTTCCGGGCCGCTTTCGAGAACGTGGTGAACTTCATCAAGAGCAACCCGACGCACATCATCAACCCGGAGGCGCTGCGCGTCATCCGGTGAGCCGGTTGCCCATCGACATTCAAGCGGCGCAGCGGCCGCAGTCGGCGGCCGAGCTGTTCTTCGCCTTCAACGGGCTGGCCCTGCAGGGTTTTGGCGGGGTGCTGGCGGTGGCCCAACGGGAACTGGTCGAGCGCCGGCGCTGGCTGGACCGCGAACAGTTTCTTGAACTGGTCTCGGTCGCCCAGGTGCTGCCCGGGCCCAATGTGGTGAATCTGGCATTGATGCTGGGCGACCGCTACTTCGGTCTGCGCGGCGCCTTCGCCGCACTGGCTGGAATGCTCGCGGCGCCGCTGGTCATCGTGCTGGTGCTGGCCGCCCTCTACGCTCAATTCGCGCCGTGGCCTGCCGTCAGCGGCGCACTGCGCGGCATGGCCGTGGTGGCGGCGGGCCTGGTCATCGCAACGGCATGCAAGCTGGCGGTCGCGCTGAGGACCCATCCGGTCGGCCCCGCGCTGTGCGTCGGGTTCATGCTGGCGACCTTGCTGGCGGTGGCGTGGTGGCGCTGGCCCTTGGCCGCCGTCGTTGGCTCGCTGGGATCGTTGTCGATCGCGATCGCGTGGTGGAAGTTGAAGCCATGAACGGGTTGAGCGCGGCCGAGCTGCTCGGTCTGTTCGGGCATTTCATGCTGCTCAGCCTGCTCTCGGTGGGCGGGGCCATCAGCACGGCGCCCGACATGCACCGCTATGTCGTGACGCAGCAGCACTGGATCAGCGACACGCAGTTCAGCGCCTCGGTGGCGATCGCGCAGGCCGCGCCGGGGCCGAACGTGCTGTTTGTCGCCGTGGTGGGGTGGAACGTGGCCGGTGCGGCCGGCGCGCTGGCCACCATGAGCGGCATTCTGTTGCCGTCCACGGTGCTGTCGTTGTGGGCCGGGCGCTGGGGCAGCCCGCAGCGCGCCACCCGCGGCGTTCGGGCCTTCACCAGCGGCCTGGCGCCGGTGACGATCGGCCTGTTGCTGGCCACCGGCTGGGTGCTGGCCGAACCCTTCGTGCGGGCACCCGAACACCGCCTCGGCGCGCTGGCGCTGGTCGGCGTCAGCGTGATCACGATGTTGCGAACGCGAGTCAGCCCGATGTGGCTGATCGGCCTGGGGGCGCTGGTCGGGGCGCTCGGCTGGGTTTGAGATCAGGCCTCGCGCATGCAGGCGCTCGGCCCTTCGCCAGCCACAAGGCCGTGCGCAGGCACGCCCTTGTGCGCGGGCTCAGCGCAACGCGTCCGCTACGAGTTCGGGCAGTTCGGCCAGGTCGCGCTGGAGGCGGTTCGGCAACCCGGCCAACGCCGCGTGGGCGGCGCCGGTCGCCAGCAAGACATCGCTGCCGCCGTGCGCGTTGGCCCGCACCACCAGGCTCATGGGCACCGCATGCTGGCCGCCCGGACGTTCCATCAAGACCAGCGTACCGCCTTCGGACGAGCCCAACACCACCACCTTCCAGTGGGTGGGCTCCGACGCATCCTTGGCCGCAGCGCTCCGGTTCACGAGCGCGAACATCTGCAATCCATGCCGTTGGGCCGACGCCTCGATGCGCTGCACGGTCTCGGCGACGCTGTAGCGGCTGGCATGGCTGACCACGCCCCTGGCGTCTGCGCGCGCCAGCGTGGTGCTGCTGAACGCGGACACGACCACCGCCATGCAACCCGTCATCCAGAACCTGAAAGGCGGTCGGGCAGCGGCAATTTCATCAGGGCGATCAATCGTTTGCGACACATTTTTTCTCATGCGTTACAGCCTAGTGGGGCCGTGTGTCAGGCACAAGAAAAAAGCTGTGACTCGATGTAAAGCGCCGAGTCGCGGCGCAGCAACACCCGCGCTCGGCCTGGAGGCTACTTGGTGCCGAAGATCTTGTCTCCCGCGTCGCCCAGGCCCGGGATGATGTAGCCGACCTCGTTGAGGTGGCTGTCCACCGCGGCGGTCCAGCAGCGCACATCGGGATGGGCCTTTTCGAGTGCGGCGATGCCTTCGGGCGCGGCCACGAGCACCAGGGCCCGGATGTCCTTGCAGCCCCGGCTTTTCAACAGGTCGACGGTGGCGATCATCGAGCCGGCCGTGGCCAGCATCGGGTCGATGATCAGCGCGGTGCGCTCGCTCAGGTGGCCGACGAACTTCTCGAAGTAGTTCTCGGGCTGCAAGGTCTCGTGGTTGCGGCTCAGGCCCACCACGCTGACCTTGGCGCTGGGAATCATGTCGAGCACGCCATCGAGCATGCCCAGGCCGGCGCGCAGGATGGGCACCACGGTGACCTTGCGGCCGCTGATCTGGTCGATCTCGATCTGGCCGCTCCAGCACTGGATGGTCGTTTTTTCGAGCGGGAAATCCGCAGTCGCCTCGTAAGCCAGCAGGCGCGCGAGTTCGTTGGTCAGCTCGCGGAATTTCTTGGTCGAGATGTCATCTTCGCGCAGCAGGCCGACCTTGTGTTTGACCAGCGGGTGCTTGACGTCGATCACGGGCATGGGGTCTCCTTCAGGGGTGGGTGCGCTGGCGCACGGCTTCGTAAAGGCACACGCCGCTGGCGACGGACACGTTCAGGCTCTCCACGGCGCCGTGCATGGGCAGGCGCACCAGCAGGTCGCACGTCTTGCGCGTCAGTTGCCGCATGCCACCGCCTTCGGCCCCCATCACCAGCGCCAGCGGGCCGCGCAGGTCGGCGTCAAAGAGCGACAGCGGCGCATCGTCGCTGGTGCCGACGACGCGGATGTTGCGCTCCTTCAGCTCGTTCAGGCTGCGCGCCAGGTTGGTGACCATGAAGTAGGGCACCGTGTCGGCCGCGCCGCTGGCCACCTTGGCCACCGTCGCATTGACACCGACCGCGTGGTCCTTGGGCGCGATCAAACCATGCGCGCCGGCCCCGTCGGCCACCCGCAGGCAGGCGCCCAGGTTGTGCGGGTCGGTGATGCCGTCCAGCACCAGCAACAGCGGATCGCCGTCGACCGCGTCCAGCGTGTCGTCGAGCGAATGGCTCAGCGCGATGACTTCCACGCGCGCCACCACGCCCTGGTGCCGATGTGTGCCGCACATTTTTTGCAATCGGTCGTCGTCGCTCTCGATCAGGCGCACGCCTGCCTCTTTGGCCCGCTCGACGAACTGGCGCATGCGCTGGTCGCGCCGGCTCGCATCGACGTGAATGTCGAGCACCGATTTCGGCGCCGCTTTCAGCCGCACCGTCACCGCGTGAAAGCCGAACAGGATCTTGTTGCTCATGCGCCGATGGTAGCGGCACGCCGCAGCCAGCGCCCCAGCGGCGCGGCGCGATTCAGGCCGTCACGTTGACCAACCCGCCGACCTGCGGCGCCTGCACGCTGCTCATTGTCTCGGGCCGCATCGCCTGCGCCAGCGTCTGCAGGAACGAGCGGAGTTTGTCCGCCATGTCCATCGACGGCGTGCCGGCGGCTTGCGGCTTGAGCGCATCGAACAACCTGGAAAACGCTTGCAGCAGCGGGTTCCTGGCGATCTCCGGGGCAGCCATCTTTGGCGCAGCGGGTTCGGCCGCAGCGGCCGATGGTGCCGGCGGTGTGGCGCTGGTCAGGGGCTGGACCGGCGAATCCGCAGGCCCGTCCTGGACCGTCAGCGTGATCGAGATCGACGCCGACACCGGCGCGCTGTCCTGGGCCGCGGCGGCCGCCACCGCGGGTGCGGCGAAGGTTTGCGACAAGGCATCGAGGCGCTGCGACATGTCGCCATAACCTTGCCGGCCCAAGCCGTGGTGGCCGTGATGCTGCCTGCGGCCCTCCCCGCTCTCGATGCGGCCGGAACCTTGGCCGGACGCATCGCCCCGGCCGCCCTGGCGCAGTGCGCTGAACAACTCATGGGCGAACTCACGCACCGCCGACTCCAGCGTGGCCGCCGGTTGTGCGCCGGCCTCGTCCGGCGTCGCGGCGGCAGGGGTGGCGCCTGGTGCATCAACGATGGCAACCGCCGAGGCCGACGCGCCCGGATCGGCCGACCCAACGCTCCCGGCATTCGCTTGAGCGCCCGCAGGGCTTTGCGCGGCTGGAGCCGACGCGCCCTGGTTGCCAAAGCCGAGTTCGCGCAGCGCGGACATCATGGCGTCGACGAGCCGGCTCTGGCGGCCACTGGGCCGGTGCCCTTCGCAGGATTTCAACTCCGCCGCGGCGGGAGTCGGCTGGCGCTCGGTGGGTGCGGCGGGCTTGGCGCTTTGCGGCGCGTACATGCTCACGAACGAGAACGAAAGCGAGGTGATGGACATGGCGACTCCTGGTCATGGCAAGTGGCGGTCCGCAGGTGCTGGGCGCCGATGAACCCGTTGTCGACCTCGGTGTGCCGCGCCTTCACGGCCGATGTGTAAGCCGCTGTAAACAAGACAGCTTTTGCGGGCCAGTTCTGCCGATCGCGAGCCGGTCAACGAGCGAATTGCACCCACAGCATCAGCGCACCGATCAGCACCGGCTGGTGCAGCATGTAGAAGCTCAGGCTCCAGCGGCCCAGCAGCGCCAGCGCCCGCAGCCGGCCGGGCAGCGGCCCCGAGACCCAGGCGGGGCGCTGTTGCAGCACCCATTGCCCGGCGGCCAGCCCCCACCACACGACACCCAGCCACGGCAGCAGCGGCGCGTAATCTTCGGTCACCGGCTTGCGTGTGACCAGGCCGACCCAGTTGGTCCAGCGGGTGTCGAACAGCGGGTGCTGAACCAGGTTCGGCAACACCAGCGCGACGCCCCCCAGCACCCAGAGCCAGCGCCCCCAACCCGCGCTGAGGCGGGCCACGATCAGCATCACCGCAAACCCGTGCAGCACGCCAAAGGTGATGAAGCTGCGCGGGAACATCCACCACGACCCCAGGCTGACCAACGCCGCGCACGCCGCCACCTGGGCCCAGCGTTTCCAGAACCGGGGCCACCCCTGCCCCCGGTGCAGTGCCACCGCCTGGCCAAAGCCGGCACAAAACATGAACAGGCTGACGATGCAGGCGCGCTGCACGGTCCAGAACGGATCGGTGTAGAAGTTCTGCCGGATCAAACCGAAGTGGTTCAGGTCGAACCCGAAGTGAAATAGCGCCATCCACACGATGGCCAGGCCGCGCAGCGCGTCGAGGCGGTCGTATCGGCCTGGTTGATGAGGGTCCACAAGCAAGGTCACGCGGCGACGATAGCGCAACTCCCCGGGCGCACGAGCGCGCGGCGGGCTTGCGTTACCATCCGGCCCCGAGACGAGACCAGCCCCGGCGCTCGCCCTGAGGAGTAGCCGTTCATGCAGGTGGTTTGCCTTGATCTGGAAGGTGTGCTGGTTCCGGAAATCTGGATCGAGTTCTCCAAGCGCACCGGCATTGCCGCGTTTGCGCGCACCACGCGCGACGAGCCCGACTACGACAAGCTGATGCGCTTTCGGCTCGACCTGCTGGCCGCGCACGGGCTCAAGCTGAGCGACATCCAGCGTGTCATCGAAGGCATGGGGCCGATGCCCGGAGCGCGCGATTTTCTCGACGAACTGCGATCGCGCTTCCAGGTGTTCATCCTGTCCGACACCTTCTACGAGTTTGCCGACCCGCTGATGGCGCAGCTGGCCCGGCCCACCTTGTTGTGCCACCGGCTGGTGGTCGACGACGCCGGTTTTGTGCGCGACTACAAACTGCGCCAACCGGACCAGAAGCGCGCTGCCGTCAATGCGCTGCGCAGCCTGAACTACCAGGTGATCGCAGCCGGTGACTCGTACAACGACACCGGCATGCTGATCGCCGCCGATGCCGGGTTCTTCATTCACCCGCCCGAGTCCATCACGGCGCTGTTTCCGCAGTTTGCGGTGACGCGCAGCTACCCCGAATTGCGCGCGGCGATCGAAGGCGCGTCGCGCCGGCTGCTTTCAGCCGCCTCGGCGTCCGGCTGAGCGCGCCGCCGCCGCGTTCCTTCTACGCCGCCCACTGGCGGGCGTTGCGAAACATGCGCATCCACGGGCTGAGTGCGCTGCGGTCGCCATCGGTCCAGCTCATCTGCAGGTTGCGGAACACCCGCTCCGGGTGCGGCATCAACACGGTGAAACGGCCATCGGCGGTGGTCACCGCCGTGAGGCCGCCAGGGCTGCCGTTCGGGTTGAACGGATAGGCTTCGGTCGGCTTGCCGCTGGCGTCGACAAAGCGCATCGCGCGGCGCACTTCGGCCGCATCGCCGCGCTGCGAGAAGTCGGCAAATCCTTCACCATGCGCCACCGCAATCGGCAAGCGGCTGCCCGCCATGCCCTTGAAGAAGATGGACGGGCTGTCCAGCACTTCGACCTGCGACAGCCGCGCCTCGAACTGCTCGCTCCGGTTGCGGGTGAAGCGGGGCCAGGCCTGCGCGCCGGGGATCAGCGGCGCCAACGCGGCCATCATCTGGCAGCCGTTGCACACGCCCAGCGCAAAAGTGTCGCTGCGGTTGAAGAACGCCGCGAATTGATCGGCCAGCGCGGGGTTGAACATCACCGAGCGCGCCCAGCCCTCGCCCGCGCCCAAGGTATCGCCGTAGCTGAACCCGCCGCAGGCCACGAAGCCCTGGAACATGTCCAGCCGCGCGCGGCCGGCTTGCAGGTCGCTCATGTGCACATCGAAGGTGTCGAAGCCGGCCTGGTGCATCGCGTAACTCATCTCGACCTGGCTGTTGACGCCTTGCTCGCGCAGGATGGCGACCTTGGGCCGCACCGACTTCAACGCCGGCGCCGCAACCGGATCAAAACTCAGGTGCACTCGCAGGCCAGGATCGTCGACCCGGCCCGCCGCGGCATGTTCGGCGTCGGCACACGCCGGGTTGTCGCGCAGTTGGCACATGCGCCAGCTCACCTCGTCCCAGGCCTGGTGCAAGTCCCTCAACGGCGCACTGAACACCGCCTTGGCGTCGCGCCACACTTCAATCACCTGTTTGTCATTGGGTTGGCCGATGACGTGGCTGTGCCGGCTCAGGCCCACCTCGCGCAGCGCCTGCATCACCTCGTCGCGCACCGCCGCGGGCACCTGGATCACCGCGCCCAGCTCTTCGTTGAACAGCGCCCGCAAGGTCCGCTCGGCACGCCGGGCGCCGACTTGCGCCGCCCAGTTCTTGGCGTCGCCCACGTCGGCCCGGCTGTCGTGGATGCCGTCGCCTTCGAGCACCAGCATGTCGACGTTCAGGCTCACGCCCAGGTGGCCCGCAAACGCCATTTCGCACACCGTCGCCCACAGCCCGCCGTCACTGCGGTCGTGGTAGGCCAGCAGCCTGCCTTCGGCGCGCAGCCGGTTCACCACCGTCACCAGCGCCTTCAACGGCGCCGGGTCGTCGAGGTCGGGCACCTCGTCACCAAACTGGTTCAGCACCTGGGCCAGCATCGAGCCGGCCATGCGGCATCGGCCCTGGCCCAGGTCGATCAGGATCAGCGCCGTGTCACCGCCCTGGAGTTGCGGCGTCAACGTGGGCCGCACGTCGTCGAGCGTGGCGAAGGCCGAGACGATCAGCGACACCGGCGCCGTCACCTGCCTGGTTTCGCCGCCTTCGCTCCAGCGCGTGCGCATCGACAAGCTGTCCTTGCCGACCGGCACGCCAATGCCCAGCGCCGGGCACAACGCCATGCCGATCGCCTCGACCGTGTCGTACAGCGCGGCGTCTTCACCGGGTTCGCCACAGGCCGCCATCCAGTTGCAACTGAGCTTGACGCGGCCCAGGTCGATCGGCGCGGCGAGCAGGTTGGTGATGGCTTCACCAACCGCCATGCGGCCCGAGGCCGGCGCGTTCAGCACCGCCAGCGGGGTGCGCTCGCCCAGGCTCATGGCCTCGCCGCGAAAGCCACTGTAGTCGGCCAGCGTGACGGCGCAATCGGCCACCGGCACCTGCCACGGGCCGACCATCGGGTCGCGGCTGCTCAGCCCACCCACCGTGCGGTCGCCGATGGTGACGAGAAAGCGCTTGCTGGCCACCGTCGGGTGGCGCAGCACGTCAAACGCCACGCTGGCCAGTGCCACGTCGCCCAGGTCCAGCGCGGGCAGCGCGCGGGCAATGCGCGTCACGGCGCGGTGCATCCGGGGTGGCTTGCCGAGCAAGACCTCCAGCGGCATGTCGATCGAGCGCGCGCCGCCCTCACCGTCTTCGAGCACCAGCCGCTGCTCGTCGGTGGCCACGCCGACCACCGCGAACGGGCAGCGTTCGCGCTCGCACATCGCCTGGAACAGTGGCAGCGCCTCGCGCGAGACCGCCATCACGTAACGCTCCTGGCTTTCGTTGCACCAGATCTCCTTCGGCGCCAGGCCGCTTTCTTCCAGCGGCACCTTGCGCAGGTCGAAGCGGGCGCCGCGCCCTGCGCCGTCCACCAGTTCGGGGAAGGCGTTGGAGATGCCACCCGCGCCGACATCGTGGATCGCCAGGATCGGGTTGAGCTCGCCCAGCGCCGCGCAATGGTTGATGACCTCCTGCGCGCGGCGCTGGATCTCGGGGTTGCCACGCTGCACCGAATCAAAATCGAGTTCGGCGGCGTTCGCGCCCGCGGCCATCGAGCTGGCCGCGCCGCCCCCCATGCCGATGCGCATGCCGGGGCCGCCGAGCTGGACCAGCAGCGTGCCGGCCGGGAAGCGAAGCTTGTGCGTCTGGGTCGCGCCAATGCTGCCCATGCCGCCGGCGATCATGATGGGCTTGTGGTAGCCGCGCCGCTGCGCCGCCGTGCCCGCACCGATGCTCTGTTCATAGACACGGAAGTAGCCCGCCAAGGTGGGCCGGCCGAACTCGTTGTTGAACGCTGCCGCGCCGAGTGGCCCATCGAGCATGATCTGCAACGCGCTGGCGATGTGCCCGGGCTTGCCATAGGGCTGGCGCTCCCAGGGCTCGTCGGTCCCGGGCAGGTGCAGGTTGGAAACGCTGAACCCGGTCAGGCCGGCCTTGGGCTTGGAGCCGCGCCCGGTGGCACCTTCGTCGCGAATCTCGCCACCGGCGCCGGTGGCCGCGCCGGGGAACGGCGAAATGGCGGTCGGGTGGTTGTGGGTTTCCACCTTCATCAGCACGTGCACTGTTTCGCTGCGGGCGGCGTAGAGCGGTGCATTGGTGTAGCCCGTCGGCAGCCAGCGTTCGATCTCGGCGCCCCGCATCACCGATGCGTTGTCGCTGTAGGCGACGATGGTGCGGCCGGGCGAATGCGCCTCGGTGTTGCGGATCATGTCGAACATGGAGTGTTGCCGCGCCACACCGTCGATGCTGAATTGCGCGTTGAAGATCTTGTGCCGGCAATGCTCGCTGTTGGCCTGCGCGAACATCATCAACTCCACGTCGGTGGGGTTGCGCGCGAGCCGCGTGAACGCGAGCACCAGGTAGTCGATCTCGTCGCTCGACAAGGCCAGGCCGAAGCGGCTGTTGGCCGCCACCAGCGCCTGGCGGCCCAGGCCCAGCACATCGACGTTTTCCATCGCCTGGCCGATGCGCTCGTCGAACAAGTGGGCAGCGTGCTCGCGATCGAGCAGCACGCTCTCGGTCATGCGGTCGTGCAGCAACGCGGCACACGCCAGCAGTTCGGCTTCTGTCAGCGGACTGGCGCCACCGAACAGGCCGCTTTTCAACCCGAGGCGGAACTCGGTGACGCGCTCGATGCGGCGCACCGCCAGGCCGCAGTTGTGCGCGATGTCGGTCGCCTTGGACGCCCAAGGCGACAGCGTGCCCAGGCGTGGCGCCACAACCACCAGCGGCCCGTCGGACGGGCCGGCATAGGGCTCGCCGTAATGCAACAGCGCGGCCAGCTTGTCGAGTTCGGCGCGACCCAAGGGCGTGTCGCTGCAGACCCAGTGGACATGCCGCGCATGCACAGACGCCATGCGCTGGCAGACTTCCTGCAGGCGCGGCAGCAAGGCCTGGGCGCGAAACCCGGACAAGGCGTTGCCGCCCGGAAGGGACTGAAGAAACGGGGAGGAAGTTGTCACGGGCGGCCACTCGGTTGAGATATGGGGGGCTGAGATCGGCACGGTGACACCTTGCCCGCAGACCCACCCCGATTCTAAGGAGACCGCTTTGCACCGAATCGACCTCGACCCGCGTGGCGGCACCACGATGACACTCCAAAACCCCGTGATCGCGGGATTCGCGTGTCAGGCGGGATCGGCCACAGTCGGGTTGTTCCTTCCACCGCACCTCTGCACACCTCGACCCCATGCGCGACTCCACATCATTCTGGTTCGGCTTGCCGAAGGAAGAGCAATCCGCCTCCGAGCGCGCCCGGCACTCGGCGAGACGCAAGTCCAGCCTTGAACAGCACATGCTGCGCGGCGCCTTCGAGCCGCCCGCCGGCTCGGTGGCCGGCAGCACGCAGCGGCGCGCCGCGGTGCGCGTCGAACAGCGCGACCCGCTGGAGTTCGAAAGCGGCATCGATGTGAATGTGCTGTCCGAGAGCGCATTCGGAGACCTGTTTCCCCAAGCTGCTTCCGACCCGCCCTGAGCCCGGCGCGGCCGGCGCGCCGTGAACGGCTCTGGCGCGCCAATGCGGCCGGTGGCCGCCGCTGCCGCCAAGCTCGTCCCGCACGCCGGCAGGGGCGCTGCGCCGATGGGATAATTCGGTCCATGACCATCAACATCAAGACCGCCTCGGACGTCCAAGGCATGCGCCTTGCCGGCCGGCTGGCCTCGGAAGTCCTGGACCTCCTGGGCCCGCATGTGAAGCCAGGCGTTTCGACCGACCAGCTCGACGCCATCGCCCATTCGCACATCGTGAACGTGCAGCACGCCGTTCCGGCACCGTTGAACTACGCGCCGCCCGGCTACACGCCCTACCCGAAGTCGATTTGCACCTCGATCAACCACCAGGTCTGCCACGGGATTCCGAACGACAGGCCACTGAAGAACGGCGACATCGTCAACATTGACGTGACCGTCATCAAGGACGGCTGGCATGGCGACACCAGCCGCATGTTCATCGTCGGCGCGGGCTCCATTGCCGCCAAGCGGCTGTGCCAACTGACCTACGAAGCCATGTGGAAGGGCATCTCGCGCGTCAAGCCGGGGGTCCGGCTCGGTGACATCGGCCACACCATCCAGACCTTTGCCGAGAACAATGGCTTTTCGGTGGTGCGCGAGTTCTGCGGCCACGGCATCGGCCGCAAGTTTCATGAGGAGCCGCAGGTGATGCACTACGGCCGGCCCGGCACGATGGAAGAGCTGGTGCCGGGCATGATGTTCACGATCGAGCCGATGATCAACGCCGGCCGGCGCGACATTCGCGAGACCGGCGACGGCTGGACCATCGTCACCAAAGACCGTTCGCTGTCGGCTCAGTGGGAGCACACGGTGCTGGTCACCGAGTCGGGCTTCGAGGTGATGACGCTGTCGGCCGGCAGCCCCCCACCGCCCGCCTTCGTGGCGGCTTGAGCCGTGCTGGTTTGAGACAACCGCAGGCCCCGATGCTGGCGCCGATCAAAGCCAATGTGGCGGCCGCGGTGGACCCCGCGCCGCGCAGCGTCGCCGAGCTTCGGCAGCGCTTTCGCGACGGCAAGACCGCGCTGATCGAGCACTTCCGCGACTCGCGTGCGTCGGCGCCCGCGGCGTCGCGCTTGCTGCGCACGCTCACCCGGCACGTCGACCGGACCCTGATCGACTTGTGGAACCACGCCGGCATGCCGGCCAACTCCGCGCTGCTGGCGGTCGGCGGCTACGGCCGCGGCGAGTTGTTCCCTTATTCCGACGTTGACGTTCTGGTGCTGCTGCCGCCGGGCTTGTCGCCCACGGAGCCGTCGGACGACCCCGCCGCGGACGGCTCGCCGTCAACCCCGCGCACCGAGCGGGCGGCGATCGAGGGGTTCATCACCGCCTGCTGGGACATTGGCCTGGAAATCGGCTCCAGCGTGCGCACTGTCGATGAATGCGTGGCCGAGGGGCAGCGCGACGTGACGGTGCAGACGGCATTGCTGGAATCGCGTTACCTGTGTGGTTCGCGCCGCGTCTTCACGACGTTTCGCCATGCCAACACCCGCGCGATGGACGCAAAAGCCTTCCTGCGCGCGAAGACGCTGGAGATGCACCAGCGCCACCAGAAGTTCGAGGACACGCCCTATGCGCTGGAGCCCAACTGCAAGGAAAGCCCGGGCGGGCTGCGCGACCTGCAGATGGTGATCTGGGTGGCGCGCGCCGCCGGCTTGGGCAAGACCTGGAGCTCGCTGGCGGGCAACGAGCTCATCACCCCTTTCGAGGTCAAGCAGTTGCAGCGCAATGAAGGCTTGCTCAAGCTGATTCGCGCGCGCCTGCACATGGTGGCCGGCCGCCGCGAAGACCGGCTGGTGTTCGACCTGCAGACCGCGGTGGCCGAAAGCTTCGGCTACCAGCCGACCCAGAACCAGCGCGCTTCCGAGGTCCTGATGCGCCGCTATTACTGGGCGGCCAAGGCGGTGACGCAGCTGAACCAGATTCTGATGCTCAACATCGAAGAGCGTGTGCAGGGCTCGCAGGACGCCGCGATGCGCCCGATCAATGCCAAATTCCTCGAGCGCGGCGGCATGCTCGAAGTGGCCAGCGACGACCTCTACCACCGCGATCCGCACGCCATTCTTGAAACCTTCCTGACCTACCAGCGCAGCGTGGGCATCCGTGGCCTGTCGGCACGAACGCTGCGCGCGCTGTACAACGCGCGCGACCAGATGAACGCCGAGTTCCGGCGCGACCCGGTCAACCGCGCCACCTTCATCCAGATCCTGCGCGAGCCGCACGGCCAGACGCATGCGCTGCGCCTGATGAACCAGACCAGCGTGCTGGGGCGCTATCTGTGGGTGTTCAGGCGCATCGTCGGGCAGATGCAGCACGACCTGTTCCATGTCTACACCGTGGACCAGCACATCCTGATGGTGGTGCGCAACGTGCGGCGCTTCTTCATCCCCGAGCATGCGCATGAATACCCGTTCTGCTCGCAGCTCGCGGCGTCGTGGAACCAGCCTTCGCTGCTGTACATCGCGGCGCTGTTCCACGACGTGGCCAAGGGCCGCGGCGGCGACCACTCCGAGCTGGGCGCCCGCGAGGCGCGGCACTTTTGCCGCGACCACGGGCTGAACCGGGAGGACACCTCGCTGATCGAATTCCTGGTCAAGGAACACCTGACGATGTCGCGCGTGGCGCAAAAGGAAGACCTGTCCGAGCCCGACGTGATTCAGGCATTCGCCGAACGGGTCGGCTCCGAACGGCGCCTGACCGGCCTGTACCTGCTGACCGTGGCCGACATTCGCGGCACCAGCCCCAGGGTCTGGAACGCCTGGAAGGGCAAGCTGCTGGAAGACCTGTACCGGCAGACGCTGCGGGCACTCGGCGGGGCGCGGCCGAACATGGACGCCGAGATCGAGTCACGCAAACAGGAGGCGCGCCATGCGCTGAACCTGTTGTCCTTGCCGGCCGAACTCGAAGCGCCGTTGTGGAAGACGCTGGCCATCAGCTACTTTGCGCGCCACGATTCGGGCGACATCGCCTGGCACGCGCGCGCCCTGGCCGGCCGGGTCCAGACGAAACAGCCGATCGTGTGCGCCAGGCTCTCGTCGCTGGGCGAAGGGCTGCAGGTGCTCGTGTACGCACCCGACCAGCCCGATCTGTTCGCCCGCATCTGCGGCTATTTCGACACGGCGGACTTCAACATTCTTGACGCCAAGGTGCACACCACCCGCGCCGGTTTTGCGCTCGACACCTTCCAGGTGATCTGCCCGCACCTGGAAGACCACTACCGCGACCTGATCTCGCTGGTCGAGACGCAGCTGGCGCAGGCGCTCAGCGCCACCGGGCCGCTGCCCGAGCCCAGGCGGGGCAGGCTGTCGCGCCGGGTCAAGTCGTTCCCGATCACACCGCACATCACGCTGCGGCCCGACGAGCGCGCGCAGGCCTGGCTGCTGGGGGTGTCGGCGAGCGACCGATCGGGCCTGCTGTTTTCGATCGCGCGGGTGTTGGCCAGGCATCGCATCAACCTGCAGCTGGCCAAGATTTCCACCTTGGGCGAACGGGTCGAGGACACTTTTCTGATCGACGGCCCGGAGCTGCAGCACAACCGCAAGCAGATCCAGATCGAGAGCGAATTGCTCGATGCGATCAGTGCCTGATTGTCGATGGCGCTGATTCCCATCCCGGCCCCGCAGGCGCTGGCGCGGCTGGGTGAATTCGACACCCTCATCGACGCCCGCTCCGAAAGCGAATACGCCGAAGACCGGCTGCCAGGCGCGGTCAACTGGCCCAGCCTGGACGACGAGCAGCGCCGCATCGTCGGCACCGAATACAGCCAGGACTCCGCGTTCGTCGCCAGGAAGCGCGGCGCGGCGCTGGTGGCACGCAACATCGCCGGCCACATCGAACGCGAAGTGATGGACAAGCCCAGGGACTGGAAGCCGCTGGTCTATTGCTGGCGCGGCGGCAAGCGCAGCGGCGCGCTGGCGCTGGTGCTGGACCAGATCGGCTTTCGGGTCCACCTGCTCGAAGGTGGCTACCGCGACTACCGGCGCGCGGTCATTGCCGCGCTGGAAGACCTGCCGCGCCGCTTTCAATACCGCGTGGTCTGCGGCACCACCGGCTCGGGCAAGAGCCATCTGCTGCACGTGCTGGCGGCCCAGGGCGCGCAGGTGCTCGACCTGGAAGCGCTGGCCAACCACCGCGGGTCGGTGCTGGGCCTGGTGCCGGGCAGCCCGCAGCCGGGGCAAAAGCAGTTCGACTCCAGATTGTGGGACGCGCTGCGCCGCTTTGACACGGCACGCGTGGTGTGGGTCGAAAGCGAGAGCAAGAAGGTGGGCGATCTGCGGGTGCCGCAGGCGCTGATCGAGGCGATGCGCGCGTCACCCTGCTTGACGCTCGAATTGCCGCTCCAGGCGCGCGTCGCGCTGTTGCTGGCCGACTACCAGCACTTCGTGATCGACACACCGGCGTTCTGCCAGCGGCTCGACGCGCTGCGCGTGCTGCGCGGCAACGACGTCGTCGACGGCTGGCACGTGGCGGCGCGCACCGGGCGGACGGCCGACGTGGTGCGCGACTTGCTGCTCACGCACTACGACCCGATCTACCTGCAGTCGATGCGCCGCAATTTCGCCGGCTTCTCGGCGCCCAGGCGGGTGGTCGAGTGGGACGGTAGCGACGAGGCGCTGGCCGCCGCAGCGCGCCGGATGATCGAATCCGGCTGAGCTTGACGGGGCTCGCGGTGCATCCCCGCACCGCACTCGCATGGGCGCTTTCAGGCGCGCCGGCTCACCCCATGTGCAAACCGCCATTGACCGAAAAGTCAGCGCCGGTCGCAAAACCGGATTCATCCGATGCCACCCATGAAACGATGGACGCGATGTCGTCCGGCGTGCCCAGGCGTTTGACGGGTATGCCGGCGATGATCTTGTCCAGCACATCCTGGCGGATCGACTTGACCATGTCGGTGGCGATGTAGCCCGGGCTCACGGTGTTGACCGTCACGCCCTTGTTGGCCACTTCCTGCGCCAGCGCCATCGTGAAGCCGTGCATGCCGGCTTTGGCGGCCGAGTAGTTGGTCTGGCCGAACTGGCCCTTCTCGCCGTTCACCGAGCTGATGTTGACGATGCGCCCCCAGCCCCGCTCGGTCATGTCGTCGATGACCTGTTTGGTCACGTTGAACAGGCTGGTCAGGTTGGTTTCGATCACGGCGTCCCAGTCGGCCCGGGTCATCTTGCGGAACATGCCGTCGCGCGTGATGCCGGCGTTGTTGACCAGCACGTCGATCGGTCCATGCGCGGCCTTGGCCTTCTGGAATGCGGCGACGGTGGAGTCCCAGTCACCGACATTGCCGACCGACGCAACAAAGTCGTAGCCCAGCGCCTTCTGCTCGCCCAGCCACTTGTCGAAATCACGGCTCGGCCCGCAACCGGCGATGACGGTGAAGCCGTCTTTGTGCAGGCGCTGGCACATCGTGGTGCCGATGCCGCCCATGCCGCCGGTGACGTACGCTACTTTCTTGCTCATGTTCTTTCTCCGTCGAATTCATTGAATCGGGCGACCAGCGTCGCCTCGAAATCCGGGCGGGTCAACCGGGTTCGCCCTGAGTGGCCGGGCCGCAGTTGATCCTTGACAACTCCGCTCAAGCCTGGCGCTCCACACACAGCGCCACGCCCATGCCTCCGCCGATGCACAGCGAGGCGATCCCGCGCCGGCTGTTGCGGCGTTGCATTTCATGCAGCAAGGTCACCAGGATGCGGCAGCCGGACGCACCGATCGGGTGCCCGATGGCGATGGCGCCGCCGTTGACGTTGACCTTGGCCGTGTCCCAGCCCATTTCCTTGTGCACCGCACAGGCCTGGGCGGCGAACGCCTCGTTGATTTCAAGCAGGTCGAGGTCGGCCGGTTTCCACCCCGCCCGCTCCAGCGCCCGGCGCGACGCCGACACCGGCCCCATGCCCATGATGGCCGGGTCCAGGCCCGAGCTGGCGTAGCTGGCAATCCGCGCCAGCGGTGTCAGGCCGAGCTGGTCCGCCTTCCTGGCCGACATCACCACCACAGCGGCAGCGCCGTCGTTCAGCCCGGACGCGTTGCCCGCGGTCACGCCACCGGCCTTGTCGAAGGCGGGCCGCAGCCCGGCCAACACTTCGGCGGTGCTCTTGCGGTTGATGAACTCGTCGGCCGCGAACACGATCGGGTCACCCTTCTTTTGCGCGATGCTGAACGGCACGATCTCGTCCTTGAAGCGCCCGGCGTCTTGCGCGGCGGCGGCCTTTTGCTGCGACGCCAGCGCCAGCGCGTCCTGGTCGGCCCGGCTCACGCCGAACTTCTTCGCCACGTTCTCCGCCGTGATGCCCATGTGGTATTGGTTGTACACGTCCCACAAGCCGTCGACGATCATCGAGTCGACCATTTTCCAGTCGCCCATGCGCTGGCCGTCGCGCGAGCCCAGCAACACGTGCGGGCTCATGCTCATGCTCTCCTGGCCGCCGGCGATCACGATCTCGGAGTCGCCATCGCGGATGGCCTGCGCTGCGAGCATCACGGCTTTCAGCCCCGAACCGCAGACCTTGTTGATCGTCATCGCCGGCACGGTGTTCGGCAGGCCGGACTTGATGACCGACTGGCGCGCCGGGTTTTGCCCGCCACCGGCCTGCAGCACCTGGCCGAGGATCACTTCGCCGATCTGGTCACCACTGAGCTTGGCGCGCTGGAGCAACTCCTGGATCACGGCCGCGCCGAGTTCCGGCGCCGGCGTCTTGGCCAGCGCGCCACCGAACTTGCCAACGGCGGTGCGGGCGGCGGCAACGATCACGATGTCTGTCATGCAACTCTCCTTGGGTTGAAACGAGGGAACGAAAAGGATCGACGGGTCGCAGGCGGTCGGTGCCAAAGACGCCGCGCGACATCAGGCTTTTTGCTTGACGTACCGGCCCGGCGCCGGCTCGATCGCCTTGTACTGGCGATTGCCCGCGGATTTGGGAGCGGCAACGGGCTTGCCGGCGTGGCCCTTGAGCCATTTCGACCAGTCGGTCCACCAGCTGCCGGGATGCTCGTCGGCGCGGGCCAACCAGTCCTGCGCATTGGCGGGCAACACGGCCGAGCCGCCGACCCAGTGGCAGCGCTTGCCCTTGGCCGGCGGATTGATCACGCCGGCGATGTGGCCCGACGCGCCGAGCATGAAGCGCACCGCGCCCTTCAAGGCCTGGGTGTTGGCATAGGCGCCGTCCCACGGCACGATGTGGTCTTCGCGCGAGGCATAAACGTAGGTGGGCACGCTGATCGCGCCGAGGTCGACCTTTTCACCGCACACCGTCACCCGGCCCGGCTTCACCAGGTTGTTTTCGAGGTAGGTGTTGCGCAGGTACCAGCAGTACATCGGGCCCGGCAGGTTGGTGCTGTCGCTGTTCCAGTACAGCAGGTCGAACGGCGGCGGCGTCTCGCCCTTCAGGTAATTGCCGACCACGTAGTTCCACACCAGGTCATTGGGGCGCAGGAAGCTGAAGGTCGTCGCCAGTTCCTGGCCCTTGAGCAGCGCTCCTCCGTTCGGGCTGTCGGGGCCCAGGGTCATCTCGCGCATCCGCACCATGGGCTCGTCGATGAACAGGTCGAGCACCCCGGTGTTGCTGAAGTCGAGCAGCGTGGTCAGCAGGGTCATGCTGGCGGCGGGCTTGTCGCCGCGCGCGGCCAGCACGGCCAGCGCGGTGGCAAGAATGGTGCCGCCGACACAAAAGCCCAGGGTGTTGATCTTCTGCGAGCCGGTGATGTCCTGCACCGCGGCGATGGCGCGGATCGCCGCATCCTCGATGTACTGGTCCCAGGTGAACTGCGCCATGCTGTCGTCGGCGTTGCGCCAGCTCAGTACAAAAAGCCTGTGGCCCTGCTCCACCGTGTACCGGATCAGTGAATTCTCCGGCTGCAAGTCCATGATGTAGTACTTGTTGATGCACGGCGGCACAAACAGCATCGGCCGCTCGAACACCTTGAGCGTCAGCGGCTTGTACTCGATCAGCTGGAAGATTTCATTCTCGAACACCACGTCCCCCTGGGTCGTGGCGACATTGCGGCCAACCTCGAAAACGCTCTCGTCGGTCTGCGACATGTGGCCTTGCCGCACGTCCTGCCACAGGTGCTGCAGGCCTTGCACGATGCTCCCGCCCTGCGTTTCCAGGGCCTTGCGCTGGGCTTCCGGGTTGAGCGCCAGGTAGTTGCTGGGCGACGACGCATCGACCCACTGCTGCACCGCGAACCGCACCCGCTGGCGCGTCTTCTGGTCGCCTTGCATCGCGTCGGCCATCTGCATCAGCGTGCGCGCATTCAGCAAGTACATCTGCGCCGTGTACGCGGCGGCGGGATTGGTGGCCCAGTCCTGGCCGGCAAACCGGCGATCGCTGGCCTTCGTGGATGCGGCGGTGCCCGCATCGGTGCCCGGCTGCGGAAAATGCAAGGACTGGTTCCACAGCGCCGTGGCCTGCTTCACGTAGTCGCCCTGCATCTGGCTCAGCGTGGGCAGCGGCAGGCTCAGGGTGGACAAGGCTTTCAGGGCCTCACCCGCGTTGTGGGTGAAGGCCTCGGCGGCGGCGCTCGCCTCGGGCCTGCCAGACAATGGTTTGCTTTTCATGGTGTTCTCGCGCTTGCCGCCCGGGCTTGACAGGGTGGGAATGAACAGACCGGCCGCCAAGAGGACGGCCCCTGGTCCATTTTCAAAGTGTAGTGGCTACTTCTGGAATCCGGCATGTACTTGGTGTTGATCGGGTGGATGTACGTTGCGATGATGATGGCCGTGGCCGAGGCCACGAGCACCAGCGGCACCCTGCTCGGCGCCCTGGTGACGTTTGTGCTCTACGGCGTGCTGCCGCTGGCCATCGTGATGTATTTGTTGCTCACACCGGCCCGGCGCCGGGCCAGGCTGGCCGCACAGCAGGCCGCGCGCGAATCAGCCACCGTGCCGAATCCAGGCCAGCGCCACCATGCGGCCGGTGACGCGGTCGCGCCGGAACGAAAAAAACCGTGACGGCGCCTCCACGGTGCACCAGGCGCCGCCGCTGACCGAGGCCACACCGGCCGCTTGCAGCCGATCGCGCGCCAGCAACGGCAAATTGGCGCGCCACTTGCCCGGTTTGCCGGGCCGAAAGCGGGCCGGGTCGGCGTGCGCCGGAGCGGCGCCCAACGCTTCAAGAACATCGCTGCCGACCTCGAATTGGCGTGGGCCGATGCAGGCTCCCAGCCAGGCTTGCACCTGGGCCGGCTCGCAGTTTCCGGCCTCGCAGACGGCCTCGACGGCCGCCTCCAGCACCCCGAGCGCCAGCCCGCGCCAACCCGCATGCGCCGCACCGACCGCGTTGCCCCCGGGGGCGGCGAAGAGCACGGGCAGGCAGTCGGCCACTTGAACCGCACAGCCGATTCCCGCTTGCGTGGTGACGCTGGCATCGGCCTCGTGCACCGCAGCACCGGTCAGCGCGTCCGCGAGGGTCAGGCGCACCACGCGCGCGCCATGCACCTGGTTCAAGTAGACCGGGCGCGCGCCGACGGCCTGCGCCAGCGCGGCGCGATTGGCCACCACGGCGGCCGGATCGTCACCCTCGCCGGCGCGCAGGTTCATGCTGTCGAACGGCGCCACACTCGCGCCGCCCAGACGGGTTGTCATCAATGCGCCGACCCCCGGCACCCGCCAGCCGGGCTGCAGCCAATCCGAATGCAAATTCAAACCGCGTCCGGGCAGGCCGACGGCTGCGTCTTTACAAAGGCATCGAGCTGCATGCATTCAGCAAAAATTCGCATCACCGTGGGCACATGCTCGGTGCGGCAATCGAAGCGTTGTGCGTTGTGGATTTGTGGCACCAGCGCGCAATCGGCCAGGGTCGGTGTGTCGCCGTGGCAAAAACGCCCGGTGGCGGCGTGGCCCGCGAGCTGACGCTCCACCACCTCGAGCCCGGACTCCACCCAGTGGCGGTACCAGCGGTTCTTGTCGTCTTCGCTGACCTTCATGTCATGCACCAGGTAGCGCAACACGCGAAGGTTGTTGAGCGGGTGGATTTCGCAGGCGATGTCCAGCGTCAGCGCGCGGATGCGTGCGCGCGCGAACGCGTCGCCGGGCAACAGCGGGGGCGCCGGGTGGGTCTCTTCGAGGTATTCGATGATCGCCAGCGACTGGGTCAACCGCTTGTCGCCGTCGTTCAGCAGCGGCACGAGCCGGGCTGCCGAGAGTTGGGTGAACCCATCCATGAACTGCTCGTTGCGCGCCAGATGCACCGGCAGGTAGTCGTAGTCCAGGCCTTTGAGCGCCAGCGCGATGCGCACCCGGTAAGACGCCGAGGAGCGGAAGTAGTTGTAGAGCTGCATGGCCATGGTGGGTCACGCCACCGGGGCGACGATCCGGACTTGAAGCGACCCCACACCGTCGATCCGTGCGCTCAGGGTGTCGCCCTGCGCCACGGCGGCCACGCCTTCGGGTGTGCCGGTGAAGATCAGATCGCCCGGCGCCAGCTCCCAGGCGCGCGACAGGTGTTCGATGATCTCCGGCACGCTCCAGATCAGCTTGCCGATCACGCTGGACTGGCGCGGCGCGCCGTTCACGTCAAGCACGATTTTCGAGTCTGCGGTGAGTGCGCATTGCGCGGCGCGGCGAAGCGGCCCGATCGGCGCCGACTCGTCGAAACCCTTGCCCGTGCACCACGGCCGGCCGAGCTTCTTGGCCTCGGTCTGCAGATCGCGCCGCGTCATGTCCAGGCCCACCGCATAACCCCACACATGGCGCTGCGCCTGGGCGGCGGCGATGTTGCGCCCACCGATGCCGATGGCCACCACCAGCTCCACTTCGTGATGCAGGCTCTGCGTCAGGCTGGGGTAGTGCATGTGCCCGACCGTTGCTTGCGGCACCGGCAACACGTTGTCGGCCGGCTTGAGAAAGAAGAACGGCGCCTCGCGGCCGCTGTGCCCCATCTCGATCGCGTGCTCCACGTAGTTGCGTCCCACGCAGTAGATGCGGCGCACCGCAAACAGCTCGCCCGGCGCGCCACCGTCAACGGGCACCGCGGCCACGGTCGGAACAGGAAGGACATAGGTCATGGGTGGAGCCTCCATAGGGAAAAACGGGCGGAGCCGAATGATGCCATGTGGGTAAACTCGTCTCGATGTTCAAAGCCCGCAGCATCAAGCATTGCCCGGACTGCGGCGGCGTTGTGGTCTACACCGTGCCCGCCGGCGACAACCGCGAACGCGCCACCTGCACCGTTTGCGGCGCCATCCACTACGAGAACCCGATCAACGTCGTCGGCACCGTGCCGGTATGGGGCGACCAGGTGCTGCTGTGCCGGCGCAACATCGAACCTCGTTTCGGCTTCTGGACCTTGCCGGCCGGCTTCATGGAAATGGGCGAAACCTCGGCCGAAGGCGCAGTGCGTGAAACCGTCGAAGAGGCCGGCGCGCACATCGAGCTGCAAGAGCTGTTCACGCTGCTCAACGTGGTGCGTGTCGGCCAGTTGCACCTCTATTACCGGGCTCGATTGCTGGACACCGTCTTCGACCCGGGCCCCGAGACCATCGAAGTCAACCTGTTTCGGGAAGACGAGATTCCGTGGGACGAACTGGCCTTTCGCAGCGTGCGCGAAACACTCCGGCGCTTCTTCGAAGACCGGCGCGAAGGCCGTTTCACGATTCATTGCGCCGACATCGGTTGAGCGAGCGCGCCAGCGGCTGCGGCGCCGGCCGCCGCGCCCTCAGCGCTTGACCGGCGGCAGGTCGGTGCATGCGCCTTCGAACGCCTCGGCGGCCAGGCCGATGGTTTCACCCAGCGTCGGATGCGGGTGAATGGTCTTGCCGATGTCGACCGCGTCGGCACCCATCTCGATGGCCAGCGCCAGCTCGCCGATCATGTCGCCCGCATGTGTGCCGACGATGCCGCCGCCGACGATGGCATGGGTTTCTTCGCTGAACAGCAGCTTGGTGAAACCTTCATCGCGGCCGTTGGCAATCGCCCGGCCGGATGCGCTCCACGGGAACAGGCCTTTCCTGACCTTGACGCCCTGGGCCTTGGCCTCGTCTTCGGTGATGCCCACCCACGCCACCTCCGGGTCGGTGTAGGCCACGCTGGGGATCACGCGCGCGTTGAACGCGGCCTTGCTGTGGCCGGCGGCCACTTCGGCCGCCACATGCGCCTCGTGCACCGCCTTGTGCGCCAGCATCGGCTGGCCGACGATGTCGCCGATGGCAAAGATGTGCGGCACGTTGCTGCGCATCTGGATGTCCACCGGGATGAAGCCGCGATCGGTCACGCCGACACCGGCCTTGTCGGCGCCGATGCGCTTGCCGTTCGGCACCCGGCCCACGGCCTGCAAAACCATGTCGTAGAGCTGCGGCTCTTTCGGTGCGCCCTCGCCCTCGAAGCGGACCAGGATGCCGTCTCGGGTGGCCTCGCCGCCCACCGTCTTGGTCTTGAGCATGATGTTGTCGAAGCGCGGCGCGTTCATCTTCTGCCACACCTTGACGAGATCGCGGTCGGCGCCCGGCATCAGGCCGTCGAGCATCTCGACCACGTCGAGCCGCGCCCCCAGGGTCGAATACACCGTGCCCATTTCCAGCCCGATGATGCCGCCGCCGACGATCAGCATGCGTTTGGGGCTCTGGCGCAACTCCAGCGCACCGGTGGAGGTGACGACGCGCGGGTCGTCCTTCGGCAGGAAGGGCAGCTTCACCGCCTCGGAACCCGCGGCGATGATCGCTTGCTTGAACTTGATGACTTGGGTGCCACCTTCTTTGCCTGGTCCACCCAGGGCCACGCTCAGGTGGAACGGATCGACAAATTCGCCCGTGCCGTGCACCACCGTCACCTTGCGCATCTTGGCCATCGCGGCCAGGCCGCCGGTGAGCCTGCCAACCACCTTTTCCTTATGCGTCTTGAGCTTGGCCAGGTCGACCGCCGGTGGCGCAAACGTCACGCCCATGGCTTCGAAATGCTTGACCTCGTCCATCACCGCGGCCACATGCAGCAGTGCCTTGGACGGAATGCAGCCGACGTTCAGGCACACGCCGCCGAGGGTCGGAAAGCGCTCCACCAGCACCGCTTTCATGCCGAGGTCGGCGGCGCGGAACGCCGCCGAGTAACCGCCCGGGCCGGCGCCCAGCACCAGCCCATCACATTCAAGGTCGGCGCCGCCGGCGTAGCTCGACGCCACCGGCGCGGGCCCGGCCGCTGCGGCCGGGGCTGCTGCCGGCGCGGGCTTGGCAGGCGCGGGCTTGGCAGGCGCCGCCGCAGCCGGTGCGCTGGCCGGCGCCGCAGCCGAAGCACCCGCCGCCTCCAGCGACAGGATCACCGTTCCCTCGTTGACGGTGTCGCCGATCTTCAGCCGGAGCTCCTTCACGACCCCGGCGTGCGACGACGGAATCTCCATCGACGCCTTGTCGCTTTCCACGGTGAGCAGGCTTTGCTCCACCTTGACCATGTCGCCCGCCTTGACCAGCAGCTCGATCACCGCCACGTCCTTGAAGTCGCCGATGTCGGGAACCTTGATGTCGATGAGAGCCATCGTCAGCCTTTCAACTTGATGGTGTGAGCGCGTATCGGCCCACTGGAGTTCTTGTCGAATTCACAGCCGGCCCGCACGCCGACTTCGGCCAGCTCACGCGCCGCCTTGACCCGTTCGAACGATGCATGCATGGCGCCCAGCGCAAAGGCGCGGCCGGTGCCGATGCCCCAGAAGCGATCGAACTCGAACACCTCGCGGTACGAATAGACGCCGAAGATGCCGGCCGGGTTGGCGATCAGCGCGGTGAACTGCATGCTTTCATACGGGTCGGCGTCTTCTTCCTTGGTGTTGAGGAAAAACGTCTCCTTCAGCTTGGGGTGCAGCTTGAGGAAGGTGTCGAACACCTGATCGCGCGAATGCAGTTTCAACTCGTCGACAGGCAGGGCGGTCAGCGCCTTGCGCAACACCGGAAAGTGCGCCGTGGTGCCCGACATGCCGATCCAGGAGTCCCCCACCTTGAAGAGCTTTTCGTTGGCCTCGTAGCCGTGCGCCAGCCGCGTGTCGCCGAAGGTCACCAGGCTGTCGGATGCGATCGCCACCGTGCCGCCCTTGCGCACCACCACGACCGTGGTCACAGCAGCACGCGGCGGAAGTCGGCGAGGATCTGGCCCAGGTAGGCATTGAACCGGGCCGCCGCCGCGCCATCGATCACGCGGTGGTCCCAGCTCAGGCTCAGCGGCAGCATCAGGCGCGGCTGGAACGCCTTGCCGTCCCACACCGCTTCGGTGCTGCTCTTGCACACACCCAGGATGGAGACTTCGGGGGCGTTGATGATGGGCGTGAAGTAGCGCCCGCCGATGCCGCCGAGCGACGAAATCGAGAAACACCCCCCACTCATTTCGGCCGGGCTCAGCTTGCCGTCGCGGGCTTTTTTCGCCAGTTCGCCCATCTCTTGCGAGATCTGCATCACGCCCTTCTTGTCGGCGTCCTTGATCACCGGAACCATCAGGCCGTTGGGCGTGTCGGCCGCGAAGCCGACGTGGAAGTACTGCTTCAGCACAATCTGCTCGCCGTCGAGCGAGGCGTTGAATTCGGGAAACTTCTTCAGCGCCGCCACACTGGCCTTGATCAGGAACGCGAGCATCGTGACCTTGATGCCCGACTTTTCGTTTTCCTTGTTGGTCTGGACGCGGAAAGCCTCCAGGTCGGTGATGTCGGCATCGTCATGGTTGGTGACGTGCGGAATCACAACCCAGTTGCGGTGCAGGTTGGCGCCGCTGATCTTCTTGATGCGCGACAGGTCACGGCGCTCCACCGGGCCGAACTTGGCGAAGTCGACCTGCGGCCACGCCAGCAGGCCCGGGAACGAGCCTCCGGTCGCGGCCGGTGCCTTGGCCGCTTGGGCCCTGGTCTGCGAGCTGCCCGCCATGACGCTCTTGACGAAACCCTGCACATCGTCTTGCGTGATGCGGCCCTTGGGACCGCTGCCCTTCACTTCCTCGAGCGGCACACCGAGTTCGCGCGCCAGCTTGCGAATCGTCGGCGACGCGTGCGGCAACACGCCCTTGGCCGAAGTCGGTTCATGCGCGGGCAGCGAGGCGGCAGGCGTTATCCGATCGACGGCCGGGGCGACCGAGAGCGCCGCAACCACCGTGGGTGCGGCTACGGGGGCCGCGCCAGCCGCCACGACGACCGCGAGCGGCGACCCCTTGGCCACCTTGTCGCCAACCTTGACGAGCACCTCCGTGACCACGCCGGCGTGTGACGACGGGATCTCCATCGACGCCTTGTCGCTTTCGACGGTGACCAGGCTTTGTTCCAGCTTGATGGTGTCGCCGGCCTGGATGAAGACCTCGATCACGGCGACTTCGTCGAAGTCCCCGATGTCAGGGACGACCACGCTCACCGGGCCCGACGCAGCCACGGGGGCCGCCGCCGGCGCTGGCGCCGGGCTGGCCGTCGCTGGCACCGCCGGCGCGACCGCCACGACCGGCGCAACCGCCGCATCCGGGCCAGAGGCGGGAACCGCGCCTTCGCTTTCGAGCAGGACCACCGGCGTGCCTTCGGCCACCTTGTCGCCGATCTTGACCAGCAGGCTCTTCACCACGCCGGCGTGCGACGACGGGATCTCCATCGACGCCTTGTCCGACTCCACCGTGATGAGCGATTGTTCGGCCTTCACCGTGTCGCCCGGCTTGACCAGCAACTCGATGACATCGACTTCCTTGAAGTCCCCGATGTCGGGAACCTTGACTTCCACCACGGCCATGTTGTGTCTCCAGCGTCGTTCTTGGTCTTCGCGGCGTGGCGAAGGATTCGCTCCACACTGCCCGTCCCGCCAGCGCGGGAGCGGACGGTCGCCTACGCGTAAAGCGGGTTGATCTTTTCGGTGTTGATGCCGTACTTCTGGATCGCCTCGGCCACCTTGGCCGCCGGCACCGTGCCCTCGTCGGCCAGTGTCTTCAACGCGGCCACGACGATGTAGTGGCGGTTGATCTCGAAGTGCTCGCGCAGCTTGGAGCGGAAATCGCTGCGCCCGAAACCGTCGGTACCGAGCACCTTGTAAGTGCGGCCCTTGGGCAGGAAGGCGCGGATCTGCTCGGCGTAATTCTTCATGTAGTCGGTCGAGGCGATCACCGGGCCGGCGAATTTTTCGAGTTGCTTCGAAACGAAGGGCACGCGCGCCTTGTCGGTCGGGTGCAGCAGGTTCCAGCGCTCGGCGTCCTGGCCGTCGCGCGCCAGTTCGTTGAAGCTCGGGCAGCTCCACACGTTGGCCGACACGCCCCAGTCCTTGCCCAGCAGCGCCTTGGCGGCAAGGCTTTCGCGCAGGATGGTGCCGCTGCCCAGCAGGTTGACGCGCGGTGTCTTCTTGGCGCCCTCTTCCAGCAGGTACATGCCCTTGATGATCTGCTCTTCGGTGCCGGCCTTCAGGCCCGGCATCGGGTAGTTCTCGTTCAGCAGCGTGATGTAGAAGTAGACGTTGTCCTGGTTCTCGACCATGCGCTTCAAGCCATGGTGCAGGATCACGCCGACCTCGTGCGCAAAGGTCGGGTCGTAGCTGATGCAGTTGGGAATCGTGCTGGCCAGGATGTGGCTGTGCCCGTCTTCATGCTGCAGGCCCTCACCGTTGAGCGTGGTGCGCCCCGATGTGCCGCCGAGCAGGAAGCCGCGCGCCTGCATGTCGCCAGCGGCCCAGGCCAGGTCGCCGATGCGCTGGAAGCCGAACATCGAGTAGTAGACGTAGAACGGCACCATGATGCGGTTGTTGGTGCTGTACGACGTGGCCGCCGCGATCCAGCTGCTCATGCCACCGGGCTCGTTGATGCCCTCTTGCAGGATCTGGCCGGCCTTGTCTTCGCGGTAGTACATCACCTGGTCCTTGTCGACCGGCGTGTAGTTCTGCCCCGCGGGGTTGTAGATGCCGATCTGGCGGAACAGGCCTTCCATGCCGAAGGTGCGCGCTTCGTCCACCAGGATGGGCACGGCGCGCGGGCCCAGGTCCTTGTCGCGCAGCAGTTGCGTCAGGAAGCGCACGTAGGCCTGCGTGGTCGAGATTTCGCGGCCTTCGGCAGTCGGGTCGAGCACGGCCTTGAAGGTCTCGAGCGGCGGCACGGCCAGCTTCTCGTCGGCCTTGGTGCGCCGGTGCGGCAGATAGCCGCCCAGCGCCTTGCGGCGTTCGTGCAGGTAGCGCATTTCGGGCGTGTCGTCGGCGGGTTTGTAGAACGGAATGCCACCGGCGATCTGCTCGTCGGAGATGGGGATGTTGAAGCGGTCGCGGAAGCTCTTGATGTCGTCGTCGGTCAGCTTCTTGGTCTGGTGGGCGGTGTTCTTGCCCTCGCCGCTCTTGCCCATGCCGAAGCCCTTGACGGTCTTGATCAGCATCACCGTCGGCTGGTCCTTGGTGTGCACGGCGCGGTGGTACGCCGCATACACTTTTTGCGGGTCGTGCCCGCCGCGCTGCAGGCGCCAGATGTCGTCGTCGCTCATCTTGGCCACCATCTCCAGCAGCTTGGGGTGCTGGCCGAAGAAGTGCTTGCGCACGAAGGCGCCATCGTTGGCCTTCATGGCCTGGTAGTCACCGTCGACGGTGTCCATCATCACCTTGCGCAGAATGCCTTCCTTGTCGCGCGCCAGCAGCGGGTCCCAGTAGTTGCCCCACAGCAGCTTGATGACGTTCCAGCCCGCGCCGCGGAATTCGCCTTCGAGCTCCTGGATGATCTTGCCGTTGCCGCGCACCGGCCCGTCCAGGCGCTGCAGGTTGCAGTTGACGATGAAGATCAGGTTGTCGAGCTTTTCGCGCGCCGCCAGGCCGATGGCGCCGAGCGACTCGGGCTCGTCCATCTCGCCGTCGCCGCAGAACACCCAGACCTTGCGGTTGCTGGTGTCGGCAATGCCGCGCGCGTGCAGGTACTTGAGAAAGCGCGCCTGGTAAATGGCCATCAGCGGGCCCAGGCCCATCGACACGGTGGGAAACTGCCAGAACTCCGGCATCAGCTTGGGGTGCGGGTAGCTGGAGATGCCCTTGCCGTCGACCTCCTGGCGGAAATTGAGCAATTGCTCCTCGCTGATGCGCCCTTCCATGAAGGCGCGCGCATAGATGCCCGGCGACGAATGGCCCTGGATGTACAGCAGGTCGCCGCCGTGGCCCTCGCTTTCGGCGTGCCAGAAGTGGTTGAAGCCGGCGCTGAACATGTTGGCGACCGACGCAAAGCTGGAAATGTGGCCGCCGAGATCGCCCCCGTCATCGGGGTGCAGGCGATTCGCCTTGACCACCATCGCCATGGCGTTCCAGCGCATGTAGGCACGCAGCCGCTCCTCGATGTCGAGGTTGCCGGGGCAGCGCTCTTCCTCGTCGGTCTCGATGGTGTTGACGTAACCCGTGGTGGCCGAGAACGGCATGTCCATGCTGTTCTGGCGCGCATGTTCAAGCAACTGCTCCAGCAGGAAGTGCGCCCTCTCGCGCCCCTCGGTTTCAATCACCGCGGAAAGCGCATCCAGCCACTCCCGGGTTTCTTGCGCGTCCGCGTCATTCGCGGCCGAGCCGAGGTTCGATTCAGGCACTGCTGACATGCTTGGCTCCAATTCGGATGGGTTCGTGGGGACGAAGTCTCGCACAACTTTTCGAGTCTTTCAAATGGCGCGAGGAGTTTTCATATCGTGAGTTCACGAGTCGATTCGAGATTGGAATGTGCGGGTCATGAGGCCCCCTGCAACGCTGTCGGGCCCTCGATAATGCAGCAATGCATCCTGCGGGCAACCCGGCCACCTCACGCCAATCTCAAGACAAGTGGCCCCAACGCCTTTTCGGACAGTGGTGGCGGCGCCAGTCCGCCGCGCGCCAGGATCGGTACGCCACCTTCGGACCGCTGGCCTCGGTGCTGCTCTTTCTCGCGGCGATCATCCTTGCGTTCTGGTACCTGCGCAATGAGGAATTCGAGCGCGAGCAGGAGTCGGTCAAGCGCGACACGGAAATCTCGCAACAGCAGATTCGGCTGCGCCTGATCGAGAACCAGGAGCAACTGGTGCGCATCGCGCGCGAGATCGCCACGCAGTCGATCGACCCGGCCGACTTCATCACCCAGGCCGAGAGCTTCGCCCGCGAGCGCCCCGAGATCACCAATCTGATCTGGCTGAGCGCGAACCGCTCGCGCAAGGCGAGCCACTCGGCAACCACGTTCCACGCCGAGACCGGGATCGCGGCGGACAGCGGCTCGGCATCGCTGCCGACGCTGGGCAAGCCGAACGAGCCGGAAGCGGCGTTCACCACCGCCAGAAGCCTGCGCCAGCCGGTCTACTCGCAACCCTTCACGGACACCTATGGCACCGCGGTCTTCCAGGTGCATGTGCCGCTGATCGACCACAACGCCTTTGTCGGCGCGCTGGTGGCCGAATACTCGGTCGAAAACCTGATGCGCTATTTCGTGCCGTCGGAAGTGTCGAACCGGCACGCGATCACGCTGCTCGATGCCCAGGACCGCGCGCTGGCCAGCACCGTCACCCCGATGCCCGGCCAGTCACCCCCGCGCGCTTCCATCGTCCATGAAATGCCGGTCGCCCCGGTCGGCAACGGCCTGATCCTGCGCGGGCAGGGTTACCGCACCTCGATCGGCCTGATCGGCAACACCCTGTTCTGGATGGTGGCGGCGCTGTCGCTGCTGACCCTGTGGATGTTGCTCGGCACCTGGCGCCACATGGGCCGGCGGCTGCAGATGCAGCGCACGCTGGTGTCTGAAACGAACTTCCGCCGGGCGATGGAAAACTCCATGCTCACCGGCATGCGGGCGATGGACAAGGCCGGCAAGATCACCTACGTGAACCCGGCGTTCTGCGCCATGACCGGCTTTTCCGAGAGCGACCTGTTGGGCCGCATGCCGCCCTTCCCGTACTGGCCGCCCGATCGCATCGAAGAGAACTCGCGCCTGCTGCAACAAGAACTGCAGGGGCGCAGCCCGGCCGGCGGCATCGAGGTCAAGGTTCAGCGCAAGGACGGGTCGCTGTTCGACTCGCGCATGTACGTGTCGCCGCTGATCGATTCCAAGGGCCAGCAAACCGGCTGGATGACTTCGATGACCAACATCACCGAGGCCAAGCGAATCCGCGACCAGTTGTCCGCATCGCACGAACGCTTCACGACCGTGCTCGAAGGACTGGATGCCGCAGTGTCGGTGCTCTCGGTGCAGCAAGGCGAACTGCTGTTCGCAAACCGCTCGTACCGCCTGTGGTTCGGCGCCGACTCGCAAGGGCATGCGCTGCTGGCCGGTGGTGAACCCGGCCGGCCCTATCTGGCCGAACTCGACGATTCGGTCGACAACCTGGGCGGCCTGCCCACGCAGGAATTGACCGACGCGGGCTCGGACTCGCACGAGGTGTTCGTCGACCCGCTGCAAAAGTGGGTCGAGGTTCGCGCCCGCTACCTGCAGTGGACCGACGGCCGGCTGGCGCAGATGCTGATCGCCACCGACATCACCGCGCGCCGCCAGGCGCAGGCGCTGGCCGCCAGCCAGGCCGAGCGGGCCCAGGTCACGAGCCGCCTGATGACGATGGGCGAAATGGCGTCATCGGTGGCGCACGAATTGAACCAGCCGCTGACGGCCATCACCAACTACTGCAACGGCATGGTGTCGCGCGTGCGCAGCGACGCGATCGACAAGGACGACCTGATCGCCGCGCTCGAGAAGACCTCGCGCCAGGCTGAACGCGCCGGGCAGATCATCCACCGCATCCGCAACTTCGTGAAACGCAACGAGCCGCAGCGCCAGGCCACGCAGGCGCGCGGAATCGTCGACGACGCGGTCGACCTGGCCGGCATCGAATTGCGGCGCCGCCAGGTCACGATCCAGACCTATGTGGCCCAGCGCATGCCGATGCTGATGGTCGACCCGATCCTGATCGAGCAGGTGCTGCTGAACCTGCTCAAGAACGCCGCCGAGGCGATCGACAACGCCCACCTGCCGCCGTCGCGGCGCAACATCGAATTGCGAGTCATCCCGCGCCACAGCGCCGAAGAAGGCGGCGTCATCGAGTTCAGCGTGACCGACATGGGGCCCGGCCTGAAGGACGAAGTGATCGCGCGGCTGTACGAAGCCTTCTTCTCGACCAAGGTCGATGGCATGGGCATTGGCCTGAGCCTGTGCCGCTCGATCATCGAGAGCCACCGGGGCCGGATACGGGCACAGAACCTCTACAATGGCAGCGTTGTCAGCGGCTGCCGGTTCTCGTTCACGCTACCCGTTGAAACCACCCGGACCGACGCCCAGACCCCCTCCAACACGGCAGTGACCACATGAGCTTGATTCCGAAAAAGGGCACCGTCTATGTCGTCGACGACGACGAGGCCGTGCGTGACTCGCTGCAGTGGTTGCTTGAAGGCAAGGACTACCGCGTCAAGTGTTTCGACTCCGCCGAGTCGTTCCTGTCGCGCTTCGATCCGCGTGAAGTGGCCTGCCTGATCGGCGACATCCGCATGGACGGCATGAGCGGCCTGGAACTGCAGGACCGCCTGATGGACCGCCGCTCGCCCTTGCCCATCGTGTTCATCACCGGTCACGGCGACGTGCCGATGGCGGTGACGACGATGAAAAAGGGTGCGATGGATTTCATCGAAAAACCCTTCAAGGAAGAAGAGTTGCTGGGCCTGGTGGAGCGCATGCTCGATCAGGCGCGCGCGGCTTTTTCGCAGCACCAGGAAGCGGCCAGCCGCGACGCCCTGTTGTCGCGTTTGACCACCCGCGAGGCGCAGGTGCTCGAGCGCATCGTCGCGGGGCGCCTGAACAAGCAGATCGCCGACGACCTGGGCATCAGCATCAAGACGGTGGAAGCGCACCGCGCCAACATCATGGAAAAGCTGAATGCCAACACGGTGGCCGACCTGCTCAAGATTGCCCTGGGTGCGCAGTCCAAGGCGCCGGCCAATTGACCGGCCCGGAATCGATGACCCGGGCCACGCCCATCACCACCAATGACGGGGCCTCGGGCCCCGTTTGCGCATCCGCCGAGCGGGATCGCGGCGCCGCCCCGCGCAACGGCAGGTCGTCATGGCCGCCCAACTGATCGACGGCAGCGCGCTGGCGCGCCGGATTCGCGCCGACGTGGCCGTGCGGGCCGCGGCGCTCGGCGCGCGCGGCGTGAAGCCGGGCCTGGCGGTGGTGCTGGTGGGCGACGACCCGGCGAGCCAGATCTACGTTCGCAACAAGGTCAGGGCCTGCGCCGAGGCGGGGCTGCATTCGGTGTTCGAAAAGTACGCTGCCGACTGCTCCGAGGCGCAGTTGCTCAAGCGCATCGCGGCGCTGAATGCGGACGCGTCCATCCACGCCATCCTGGTGCAGATGCCGTTGCCGCGGCACATCGATGCGCACAAGGTCATCGAGGCGATCGCCACGCACAAGGACGTCGACGGTTATTCGGTGCTCAGCGCCGGCGCCTTGCTGGCCGGCCTGCCCGGGTTTCGCCCCTGCACACCTCTGGGCTGCATGAAGCTGATCGAAAGCACCGGCATCGATCCGCGCGGCAAACATGCGGTCGTCATCGGGCGCAGCAACACGGTGGGCAAACCGATGGCGCTGCTGCTCTTGCAAGCCAACGCCACCGTCACCGTCTGCCACAGCGGCACGCCCGACCTGGGGTTTCACACGCGCCAGGCCGACATCGTGGTGGCCGCGGTGGGGCGTCGCAACACCTTGCGGGCCGACATGGTCAAGCCGGGCGCCATCGTGATCGATGTTGGAATCAACCGCGGCGACGACGGCAAGCTGTGCGGTGATGTGGACTTTGGCGCGGTTTCGGCGCTCGCCGCGGCCATCACACCGGTGCCCGGTGGCGTGGGCCCGATGACGATTGCCATGCTGCTCATGAACACCGTCGATGCGGCCGAGCGCAGCGCCCTGACGCCATCAGATCAACAAGGAAATTCCGATGAACCCGCTTCTTGACACCACCGGCCTGCCCCATTTCGCGGCGATCCGCCCGGATCACGTCACGCCGGCAATCGATGCCCTTTTGGCCGCCGCCAACCAGGCCCTTGAACTCGCCACCAGCGCGGCGGTTGCGGCCGACTACGAAGCGCTGTCGGCCGTGCTGGACGTGGCCACCGAGCGGCTCGGCCAGGCCTGGGGCGCCGTGACCCATTTGAACGCGGTGGCGGACACACCGGCATTGCGCGCGGCCTACACCGAGAACCTGCCCAAGGTGACCGAGTTTCACACCCGCATGTGCTCTGACGAACGCCTGTTTGCAAAGTACAAGGCCATCAAGGCAGGCCCGGGCGCCGCCGGCCTGAGCCCGGCCCGGACCAAGGCACTGGACAATGCGCTGCGCAACTTCGTGCTGTCCGGCGCCGAGTTGCGCGGCGCGGCCAAGACGCGTTTCGCCGCGCTCCAGGAAGCGCAGGCAGAAGCTGCGCAGGCGTTCTCCGAACATGTGCTGGACGCGACCGACAGCTTTTGCCACTTCGCCGACGAAGCCGAACTCGACGGCGTTCCGGCCGACGTGAAAAGCGCCGCGCGCGCCACCGCGCTGGCCGAGAACCGGGAGGGTTACAAGCTCACGCTGCACTTTCCGGGCTACTTCCCGGTCATGCAATATGCGAACAACCGCGCCTTGCGGCAAACCCTCTACACCGCCTACGTGACGCGTGCCAGCGAGCTGGGCCAACCGGCCCATGACAACAGCGCGCTGATGCGCAGCCTGCTTGAAATGCGCCAGGAGGAGGCGCGCTTGCTGGGCTACAACAACTACGCCGAGGTTTCGCTGGTGCCCAAGATGGCGAACTCGGCGCGCCAGGTCTGCGACTTTCTGCACGACCTGGCCCAACGCTCGCGCCGCAGCGCTGAACACGACCTGACCGAGCTGCGCGAGTTCGCGCGCACCGAACTCGGTCTGGACGATGTTCAAGCCTGGGACCTGGCCTTCGTGAGCGAAAGACTCAAGGAGCGCCGCTACGCGTTCAGTGACCAGGAAGTCAAACGCTATTTCACCGAACCCAAGGTCCTCGAAGGACTGTTCCGCATCGTCGAGACGCTGTTCGAGGTGCAGATCCGCCCGGACGTGGCCGAGGTATGGCACCCCAGCGTGCGCTTCTTCCGCATCGAGCGTGCCGGCAGCCTGGTCGGCCAGTTCTACCTCGACCCCTACGCCCGGTCCGGCAAGCGCCCGGGCGCGTGGATGGACGATGTGCGCGCCCGCTGGGCGCGGCCCGAAGGCCGGCTGCAAACGCCGGTGGCGAACCTGGTGTGCAATTTCGCGCCCCCTGCCGAGGGCCAGCCGGCCTTGCTCACCCACGACGATGTGACCACCTTGTTCCACGAGTTCGGCCACGGCCTGCACCACATGCTGACGCAAGTCGACGACATCGGCGTCTCGGGCATCTCGGGCGTCGAATGGGACGCGGTCGAACTGCCCAGCCAGTTCATGGAAAACTTCTGCTGGGAGTGGGACGTGGTGAAACACCTCTCGGCCCATGTCGAGACGGGTGAGCCGCTGCCGCGCGCCCTGTTCGACCGCATGTTGGCGGCGAAGAATTTCCACACCGGCCTGGCCACGCTGCGCCAGGTCGAGTTTTCGCTCATCGACATGCGTTTGCACGCCGAGCCCGGCACCGAGGCCGACATCCAGCGCGTGGTCGACCAGGTTCGCAGCGAGGTGGCGGTGGTTCACCCGCCGGCGTTCAATCGCTTCCTGCACGGCTTCTCGCACATCTTCGCGGGTGGTTACTCGGCCGGTTATTACAGCTACAAGTGGGCCGAGGTCTTGTCGGCGGACGCATGGAGCGCCTTCGAAGAATCGGCCGACGCCCAGGGTCTGCTCAACGTCGATACCGGCCGGCGCTACCGGCAAAGCGTGCTCGAATCCGGCGGCAGCCGAACCGCGATGGACAGCTTCAAGGCATTCCGCGGGCGCGAGCCGCGCATCGACGCATTGCTGCGCCACCAGGGCCTGGCCCCGGCAGACGCGCCAAATGTGCCTTGAACCGCACCGGGCGCTGCGTTAGATTCGCCCATGCCCGCCCCTTGGGAGACCGTATGACCCGCAGCATCTCGAAGCCCTTGCCAGCGCCGAGCCCGTGGCGCTGGGCGCCATTGGTGGCGGGGCTGCTGATGGCGCCGGCCGTTGCGCAGTACAAGGTGGTCGGACCGGACGGCAAGATCACCTACACCGACCGCGCGCCCACCCCTGCCGATGGCAGGGTCACGGCGCTGGGAGGGCGCGCCGCACCGGTCGCCGCCGAGGTCGCGCTGCCCCAGGAACTGCGCCAGGCCGCGTCGCGCTACCCGGCAACCCTGTATGTCACCAGCGGCGCGTGCGAACCGTGCGACAGCGCGCGCCAGTTGTTGCGCCAGCGTGGCGTGCCGTTCAGCGAAAAGCAGGTGGTCACCGCCGACGACGGCGAAGCGCTGGAACGCCTGACCGGCGCACGCGACGCCCCCACCTTGACCCTGGGCGCGCAGACGCTGCGTGGCCTGTCGGCCGAACTCTGGAACTCTTACCTCGACGCCGCCGGTTACCCGCGCGAATCGCAGCTGCCGGCGAACTACCAGTACCCGGCCGCCGCGCCTGTCGTGGCCCGCGCCCCGGTACCGCGTGCGCCGGAACCGGCCAGCACCGACACCCCGGTCGCGCCACGCGCCACCAACCCGGCCGGCATCAAGTTCTGACGGGCGGCGGCTTGGCGCCGATGCGCCGGGCCTGCAGGCTGCCCGCCGCCACCAGCGCGCCCATCACCCAGAACAGCGAGGCCGCGCCCAGCGCCGCGCCG
>JANORB010000243.1:0-19693 GCA_031415135.1 Methylibium sp. | reverse complement strand
GCAGCGCCGCACCCTGCGGGTTGCGGTGGCCGTAGCTCCACAGCTCGGGCAGTGCGCCCGCGCCGAGGCCGGGGTTGTCGCTCGGGACGCTGCCATCGCGGTTGATGCGCACGACCTTGCCCAGGTGGCTCGTGAGGTCTTGCGCCGGGCTGCCCTGCCGGCGCTCGCCCAGCGTGACGAACAGCGTGTTGTCGCCGCGAAAGACCAGCCGCGAGCCGAAATGCGCGTCGCCCGACACCTTCGGGCTCTGCTGGAAGATCACCGCGCCGCCCACCAGCGCGTTGCCCACCAGGCGGGCGCGAAACACCGCCGTTCCGGTTCCGCCGGCGCCGGCTTCCGAGAACGTCAGGTACACCCACGGATCGGTGCCGAAGTCCGGGTCGAGCGCAACGTCGAGCAGCCCGCCCTGGCCGGAGGCGACGACGGCCGGCACGCCGCTCACCGGTGCGCCCACCGTCTGGCCGTTGGCCGACACGATCACCAGCGAACCGCCTTTTTGCGTGACCAGAATCCGCCCATCGGGCAGGAAGGCCAGCCCCCAGGGCTCGGCCAGCGCGCCGGTGAAGTTGGTGGCAATCGGCGGGCCCGATGGTGATGGCGCCGGCGGTGGCGGTGCCGGTCCCGGCCCCGGTGCGGGTGCGGGTGCGGGCGGCGTCGGTGCCACTGGCGCCGGGGCCGGGGCCGGGGCGTCGCCGCCGCCGCCGCTGCAGGACACCATCGTGCCGGCGGCGCCTGCGCCCATGGCCAGCGCCGCCATGCGCCACAGCCGGGTCAAGGCTGCGCGGCGGTGCGCCTGCGGTTGACTGTCGTTGGGATCATCGTTCGGGTTCATGGCCACGCCTCATCCCGCATGGGAGCACGGGTAATCCCGCGAGTATCGCCGTGCGATGCTGATCTACGGAACCCAGTTGCAACGACGCCGGCAAGGTCATTGCGGCGGCCTGCGGCGCGACGCGCCGGGATCAGCCGACCGCCTCCACCACCATCTGCACCCGTTCGCGGCCGTTGTAGTCGTCCACGCTGAGCCGATAGGCCATGCGCACCTTGCCGGCCACCGGCTCGCTGTGGCCGAACCAGATCGCGTCGCGCAGCACGCCGGCGTGCTTGACGCCGAGCTTGAGGTGTTTTTCGCCCACCAGCCGCTGCGACACCACCTCGACCTCGTCGCTGAAGATCGGCGGCTCGAAGGCCTGGCCCCACACCTGGGCGTCGAGCGCGCGCACCGTCTCGGCGTTGAAGTGCTCCAGCGCCAACGGCCCGTCGCTGAGCAGTTTGCGCGCCAGCGTGGCGGGGTCGAGCCACTCGCGCGCCACTTGCTGCAAGCCGGCATCGAAGGTGTCGAAATGCTCCTGCGCCACGGTGCAGCCGGCCGCCATGGCGTGGCCGCCGAAGCGCTTGAGCACCTCGGGGTGGCGCTTGGCGACGAGATCCAGCGCATCGCGCAGATGAAAGCCGGGGATCGAGCGCCCGGACCCCTTCAACAAACCGTCCTTGCCCAGCGCAAACACAAACGTGGGCCGATGCACGCGGTCTTTCAGGCGCGCCGCGACGATGCCCACCACGCCCTCGTGAAACGCCGGGTCGAACAACGCCAGCGCAGCGGGCGGGTCGCCGCTGATCCGGTCCGCGTGCCGCATCAGCGTTTGCAGCAGCAGCTCGGCCTGCTCGCGCATGCCGGCTTCGACCTCGCGCCGCTCGCGGTTGATGGCGTCCAGCGCGCGCGCCAGTTCCGCAGCGCGCGTGGCGTCGTCGGTGAGCAGGCATTCGATGCCGAGCGTCATGTCCGACAGGCGGCCCGCCGCATTGATGCGCGGCCCAAGCGCAAAACCGAAGTCGAACGCGCTGGCGCGCCGCGCATCACGCGCGGCGGCGCTGAACAGCGCGGCCACGCCGGGCTGCAACTGGCCGGCCCGGATGCGCTTGAGGCCCTGGGCCACCAGGCGGCGGTTGTTGGCGTCCAGCCGCACCACGTCGGCCACCGTGCCCAGCGCCACCAGGTCCAGCAGCGGGTCCAGCCGCGGCTGGACCTGCGCGCTGAACACGCCGCGCTCGCGCAACTCGGCGCGCAAGGCCAGCAGCACATAGAACATCACGCCCACGCCAGCGAGGTTCTTGCTGGCAAAGGTGCAGCCCGGCTGGTTCGGGTTGACGATCACGTTGGCGTCGGGCAGCACCACCACGCCGTCCTCCAGCGCCGGCAGGTGATGGTCGGTCACGATCACCACCAGCCCCTGGGCGCGCGCATGCGCGACACCCTGCAGGCTGGCAATGCCGTTGTCCACCGTCAGCAGCACATCGGGCTTGTGGCGCAGCGCCAGGTCGACGATGGCGGGCGTCAGGCCGTAGCCATGCAGCGCGCGGTCGGGCACCACGTAGCACAGCGTTTCGGCGCCGGCGCCCAGCAGCGCCAGGCCGCGCAAGGCCACGGCGCAGGCGGTGGCGCCATCGCAGTCGTAGTCGGCGACGATGCACAGGCGCTGGCGCGCCGCGATCGCATCGGCCAGCAAGCGCGCCGCCGCCTGGGCGCCGAGCAACTCGGCCGGCGGCAGCAAGCGCGCCAGGCCGTCGTCCAGTTCGTCGGCGCTGCGCAGGCCGCGCGCCGCGAACAGGCGCGCCAGCAACGGGTGCACGCCGGCCTGCTCGAGCGCCCAGACGGCCCGCGGCGGCGCATCGCGCAAGGTGATGGTGGGCCCATCGGGCGTGGTCACAACGGCTCCAGAACCGTGTGCGGCAGCGGTGCATTCCAGCGCCGCTGAAATCGCCGCAGCACCGACTGCGGCTGATGTTCAAAGCGCTGCGAACGGCGTTCTCCGCACAAGGTCAGCGCAGCATCGCGGCCTTGTTCCAGCGTGTCCAGCAGCTGCGCCAGCGGGCCGGCATCGAGCGCGCGCCAGGCGTCGGCCCAGGCCGTCCAGTCCTGCATCAGCATCGGGTGGCGCAAGGAGTCGTCGATGTGGACCGCGGCTTCGTCGGCCGGCCGGTGCCTGCCGCAACCGCTGAGCCAGAACGAGTTCACCGTCATGTCGCCGCGCGCCTCGCGCGCTTCATTGAGCGGGTGCGGGTACAGCAGCAGTTGCACCTCGCTCTGCAGGCGGCGCAGCAGGCGCGCCGCCGCGCCACCCTGGTGTTCACCGCGCAGCCACAGGTCCACATTGCGGCCGATCACCCGGTCGAGCGAAGCGCAGCGTTGTTCGGCCAGGCTGGCGTGCGCGGCATACCAGCGCATCGGCGCTCCCCACACCAGCGCAAAGCCTTCGCTTTCGAACAACGGGCGCAGCGCGTCGAACAGCGCGCGCGACTCGGCTTCGCCCAGCGCCAGCGCCAGCGGGTCGACCAGGCTGACGTGGTCGCGGCCCACGTCCCAGTGCGCCGGCGTCAGCAGGCCCCAGGCCTGGTCGCCGACCGCCACCCCGTCGGCCGCCGCCGCCCGCGCCGCGAACGGCAGCCCGCCATCGACCAGCGGCCAGCCCCAGGCGCGGGCCAAAGCGCGCTCGTGTGGAGGCGAGAGCGAATACTCGTCGCCCGCGTCCGGCGCCAGCGCGCGCAGGCGCCGCAGCAAGCGCTGCAGCGTGGGCAGCGCCAGGTCACGCAGCACCTCGCCGGCCGCGTCGGGCAGCGCAGAGGCGAATGGAATCAGCAGCTGCATGCGAGCCGATTATCCGGGCCGGGCTCGGCATGGCGTCCTGTAGCATCGCTCCCCCATGAACTGGCCCTTTGAGCTTCAAGTCGGATGGCGCTACACGCGCGCCGGCCGCGTCGGGCGGCGCAATGGTTTCATCTCCTTCATCTCCAGCGTGTCGATGCTGGGCATCGCGCTCGGTGTGGCGGCGTTGATCATCGTGCTGTCGGTGATGAATGGTTTTCAGCAGGAGGTGCGCGACCGCATGCTGTCGGTGATCGCGCACATCGAGGTGTTCGAGCGTGACGGAAACGGGCTGGCCGACTGGCGGGCCACGGCCGCGCAGGCGCGCAAGAACCCGCAGGTCATCGGCGCGGCGCCGTTCATCGCGTCGCAGGCGCTGATCGCGCGCGGCGACGACATGCGCGGGGTGCTGATCCGCGGCATCTCGCCGCCCGACGAGGCCACCGTCACCCCCCTGGCCGCACAGTTGAGGGACACCACGCTGGCCCGGCTCGTGCCGGGCGCCTGGGGCATCGTGCTGGGTGGCGAGCTGGCGCGCTCGCTCGGCGTGAAGGAGGGCGACAAGGTCACCATCGCCGTGGCCGGCGGGCAGGTCACACCGGCCGGCGTGGTGCCGCGGCTGAAGCAGCTCACCGTGGCGGGCACCTTCGACGCCGGGCATTTCGAGTACGACAACGGGCTGGCGCTGATCCACCTGGATGACGCGGCCAAGCTGTTTCGCGTCGAAGGCCCGACCGGCGTGCAAGTGCGCCTGAAAGACCTGAACCAGGCGCGCGAGGTGGCGATGGACCTGGCGCTCGGCCTGGGCCCGCAGGTGACCGTGCGCGACTGGACCCGCACCAACCGCAACTGGTTCTCGGCCGTGCAGCTGGAAAAGCGGCTGATGTTCATCATCCTCACGCTGATCGTCGCGGTGGCCGCGTTCAACCTCGTGTCCACGCTGGTGATGACGGTCACCGACAAGCAGGCCGACATCGCCATCCTGCGCACGCTGGGCGCGAGCCCGCGCTCGATCATGAGCATCTTCATGGTGCAGGGCGCGGCCTCAGGGGTGATCGGCACCCTGGCCGGCGTGCTGCTGGGGCTGGGCATCGCCTTCAACATCGACACCATCGTGCCGGCCATCGAACGCGCCTTGAGCGTGAGCTTCCTGCCCAGCAGCGTCTACCTGATCAGCCGCATGCCGAGCGAGCCGCAGGCCGACGACATCGTGCCGATCGTCGTCATCTCGCTGCTGCTGTCGTTCGTGGCCACGCTGTACCCGAGCTGGCGCGCCAGCCGCGTGCAGCCGGCCGAGGCGCTGCGCTATGAGTGAGCCGGTGATCGCAGCCGTCGGGCTGCACAAGCGCTTCACCGAAGGCGCCGGCGCCTCCAGGCTGGACGTGCACGTGCTGCAAGGGGTCGACCTGCAGGTCCGGCAGGGCGACACGATCGCCGTCGTCGGCGCCTCGGGGTCGGGCAAGAGCACGCTGCTGCACCTGCTCGGCGGGCTCGAAGCGCCCACCGAAGGCAGCGTGCGCCTGAGCGGCCGCGACTTTGCGCGCATGAGCCCGGCCGAGCAGGGCGAATGGCGCAACCGGCACCTCGGCTTCGTCTACCAGTTCCATCACCTGCTGCCGGAATTCACCGCGCTCGACAACGTGGCCATGCCGCTGCGCATCCGGCGCCTCGACAAGGCCGCCGCGCGGGCCCAGGCGCAACAGGTGCTGGCGCAAGTCGGGCTGGCCGATCGGGTGCGGCACCGGCCCTCGCAGTTGTCCGGCGGCGAGCGCCAGCGGGTGGCCATCGCCCGCGCGCTGGCGGGGCGGCCGGCCTGCGTGCTGGCCGACGAACCGACCGGCAACCTCGACCGCGAAACCGCCGATGGCGTGTTCGTGCTGATGCTGGAACTGGCGCGCCGCGAAGGCATGGCGTTTGTGCTGGTGACGCATGACGAAACGCTGGCCGCGCGCTGCGACCGGGTGCTGCGGCTGAAGCTGGGCCGCTTGTAGCGCGTCAGCCTTTCAGGCGGTGAGGCTCGTGGCGGATCACCTGTTCGGCCATCGCCATGGCCATCACCCGCGCCGCTTCAGGCGACGGCCAGCGGTGGCCGCCGGCCAGGCTCTGGTGGCGAAACGCCTCGCGCCAGGTGCCGATGTCGCCGTGGATGCGCTTCACGACGACCGCCGCCACGAACCCTTTGCCGCCCGGCGCCTTGATCGCGCTGGCATAAATGCGGTAGGCCCCTTCGGTACGTTCTTCGCTTCGCATCCACATCTCCAGACAGACACTGATGAATCGGCTGTGCATGAATCATGCAGACCACCCCAGCGGCCCCGCATCCCTCAAATCGGGGACTGCCGGGCGCTGAACCAGGGGGCCGCAAGAAGCTTCACGATGGTGCCGCGCACAGCACGCGCCGCTCCATCAAGCGTCATCGGCTGCTGGCTGAAGAATACGAGGGTGGTTGGGGAGGTTTGTGTGAAGAAGTGGACGCAGGCGCAAGCCGCCCCGCCAGCCCGCATCGGCCCCCAGTTCCAATCCGCCGCCACGGCCTTCCCCGCACGGAAAGCGCCCGATACGCAGCCGCGCGGATCGTCTCCGGCATGCGCAAGATCGCATGCGAATCAGTCCGCTGGCGCAAACCCCAGCACCACCCGGCGCGTCATGGCAGATTTTTTCTCGATTCTGGTGACGACGACCGCGCCGATCTCGGCGGTATTGGCCACGTGCGTGCCGCCGCAAGGCTGCAGATCGACGGCGTCGATCTCCAGCACCCGGATGCGGCCTTGCCCATCGGCCGATCTTGGCGGCTGCACACTCATGCTGCGCACCAGGCCCGGGTTGGCGTCGAGTTCGGCTTCGCTGATCCAGCGGTGGCTCACCCGGTGAGCCTCGGCGACGAGGCGCGCCAGCCCGGCGTTCAGCAGCTCCTTGTCGAGCGGTTCGCTCATGTGGAAGTCGAGCCGCGCGTGGTCGGCGGTGATCGAACAACCGTCGACCGGGTGCGGCACCAGCGCGCACAGCAGGTGGGTGCTGGTGTGAAAGCGCATGTGGCGCCGGCGCCGTGGCATGTCGATGCGGGCCAGCACCGCGTGGCCCGCGGCGATGCGCGCCAGCAGTGTTTCCTGGCCCGGTGCCGGCACGTGCACGATCGCGCCCGGCAGGGTGCCTTTGCGGGTGTCGGCGATCTGCAGCTCCGTGCCATCGGGCAGCACCAGCACGCCGCGGTCGCCCGCCTGGCCGCCGCCGAGCGGGTAGAACACCGTGCGGTCGAGTTGCACACCGCGTTCGTCGATGGCGCTGACGCGCGCGTCGCAGTGGTCAAGCGCCGCGTCTTCGCGAAACAGTTCATCGGTCATGGGTGCGCGCTCAGCCGGGTTTGCGGAAGTCATTCTCGATCCAGGCCAGCGCGCTGGCCGAATTGAGCCTGAACCCGGCGTCGACGCGCACCTGCGCGAGTGGTGCGCCATGCGCGTCGCGTGCCGCCAGCAGGGCATGCGGATCGTCTTCATCGGCCACGATGTCGAGCGTGACGTGGATGCGTTCGGCGCGCGCCGCCACCGTCACGTTCTTGTGGTGCAGCGCGTGCAGGTGCTGTTCGTGGCGGCGCACCACTTCGCAGGCCGTCTTGACCAGCGTGTTGAACGCGGCAACGTCGAGCGGCTTGGGGTTCTTCTTGTCGCGCCCCATGGTCCAGGGGCCGACCAGCGCGGGCTCGGGCTCGCCGTCCTTGACCATCTCGACGGCCCATCCGTCATCGTCGTCGTTCTTGATGACGCGGGCGGTCCAGCCGTTGTCGACCCACAGGCGCGCCTCCTTCGCGGCGGCGGGCGAATCGGCCTCGGCGGCCTCGGCGGCCTGGGCGGGCTGATTTGTCGGAGAAGGTGTCATGGCGCAAATCTTAAGCGCTGCCCCGGCCTTGCATTTCCCGCCGGCCTTCAGGCCGAATCCGCTGGCGGCTGCTGGCGCCTGAAGGCGAACAGCAAGGCCAGGTCGTAGGCGATCTTCAGCACGCCGCAGGCCACCAGCGGCGCGCTGAGCCAGCCGGCGGCCAGCATCGCACCGGCCAGCGTCGGGCTCGCGGCCGCCGCCAGGCTGCGTGGCACGGCGGTGAAGCTGGCGGCGGCCGCGCGTTCGGCCGGTGTGACCACCGCCATCACGAACGCGGTGCGCGTGGGCACGTCCATCTGCGACAGCGCGCTGCGCACGAACAGCAGCGCCAGGGTCACGGCCAGGTTCGGGGCCAGTGCGGCCAGGATCAGGCACACATTGGCCGGGATGTGCGTGAACACCATGGTGTTGAGCAGGCCGAACCTGCGCGCAACCCAGGGTGCCGCGAGTTGCGAGCTGGCCGCCAGCAGGCCGGTCCAGAAGAAAAAGACACCGGCCTGAGCGAGCGACAAGCCGAAGCGCTCGAACAGCCACAGCGCCATCAGCGAGTTCACCACCAGCCCGCCGGCAAACGAGTCGACGCTGAACAGCGCGGCCAGCCTGAACACCGTGCCGCGCGACGGCCCCAACGGCGCCGGTGCCGCCGCCGCATGCGCCTCGGCCCGCGGCAACCCGCGGTACAGCCACCACACGGCGGCGCCGATCAGTGCATACAAGACGAACATCGCCCGCAAGCCACTCACCAGCGGCAGCCCGGCATGCGCCGCCAGCCACGGTGGCAAGGCCGCGGCCAGGGCGCCGACGGCGGCGCTGAGCGAGCCGGTGAGCGAATAGCGCGCGAACAGCGCGGTGCGCGCATCGGCACGCGCCGCTTGCGCCAGCCGCGCATGCTCCAGCGGCAGGAACACGCTGACATCACCCGAGCTCGGGTTGAGCGTGCCGACAAAGGCCACCAGCAGCAGCGGCCAGAACGCCGACAGCCCCGCAAAGGCGATGCCGGTGGCGGCCATCAGCAGAGCCGCGCCGCGCAACAGGCGCCGCGCCGGCCAGCGGTGGCCGATGACACCGACCGCCAGCGTGGCCAGCGCCGAGCCCGCCAAGGTGGCGCTGCTGAGCAGGCCGACGTCGAACTGCCCCAAGCCCAGCGCCAGCAGGTAGGCCGGCAACAGCACCGCCACATAGCCATCGGCAAAGCCGCGCAGCGCGCGGGCGGTGAGCAGGGGCGCCACGACCGGGTCAACCCCCGCGGGCAGCAGCAGCCGGGCCGGTGAATGCATCGTTGATGATGCACCATCAAGCGGTTCGAACGCCAAGTTCAGTCCGGGGCAACGGTGCTGGCAGGGCCCGCTCCTACACTGAACGCCGATCGTTGACTCAGAGGACTTTTGCCATGGCGACGCGCACGCTGCCCACCTATTTCATCTCGCACGGCGGCGGGCCGTGGCCCTACATGAAGGACCAGCTGGGCGGCGCATACGACCGCCTCGAAGCATCGCTGCAAGCCATGCCGCGTGAACTCGGCCGCACGCCGAAGGCGGTGCTGATGGTCTCGGCGCACTGGGAGGAGCCGCAGTTCACCGTGATGGGCGCGGCCCAGCCGTCGATGCTGTACGACTACGGCGGTTTCCCCGCGCACACCTACCACGTGCGCTACCCCGCGCCGGGGTCGCCAGACACGGCCGAACGGGTGCGCGCGCTGATCGAAGCCGCAGGCATGCCGGCGCGCGTGGACACCCAGCGCGGCTTCGACCACGGCACGTTTTCGCCGCTTGCGGTGATCTACCCGGAAGCGAACGTGCCGGTGCTGCAGCTGTCGTTGAAAACCGGCCTGGACCCGGAGGACCATCTGGCATTGGGACGCGCGCTCGCACCGCTGCGCGACGAAGGTGTGCTGATCGTCGGCAGCGGCCTGAGCTATCACAACCTGCGCGAATTCGGCGCGCGCGCCAAGGGCGCCTCGCAGGCCTTCGACCACTGGCTGCAGCAGACGGTGGTGGCCGCCAGCGCGGCCGAGCGCAGCGTGCAATTGACCGCCTGGGAAACGGCGCCGTCGGCCCGCCAGGCGCACCCGCGCGAGGAACATCTGTTGCCGTTGATGGTGGCAGTCGGCGCGGCCGAGGCCGAGGCCGGCACCTGCGTTTATCACGAAGACGATTTCATGGGCGGCGTGGCCGCGTCGAGCTTCCGTTTCGGCGCGCTCTGAGGAATTGCTTCAGATCGTGCGGCGCCGCTGTTCATTGAGCTGGCGCTCCAGCAGCTCAATGGCGGCGCCCGCGCCGGGCAGGTTGGGGTTGAGCTTCAGCGCCCGTTCGAGAGCTTCGATGGCGCGCTCGAATTCGCCACGCTCGATGTGCATCTGCGCGTAGCCCGACAGGGCGCCGAAGTGGTTCGGGTTGCGCTTGAGCACCTCGTCGCAATCCTTCATCGAATCTTCGTAGCGGCCCAGCAGGAACAGCACGGTCGCGCGCTTGTTCCAGGCTTCGGCGAATGCCGGCTTGCGGCGGATGATGCCGGTGAACGTCGCCAGCGCCTGGTCGAGCTGCCCGGCCTGCATTTGTGCCACGCCGCGCACCTGCAGCGCATCGACGGCACGGTCTCCGGAGCGGCTCCAGATGCGCCACAGCGCGGCCTCGGCCGCGCGCCGAACCGGCGCATCGTCGTCGCCCAGGCGCGCCAGCAGCCGATCGGCATCGGTCATGCCGCCGATGTCGCCCAGCCGCTCCACCGCCGCGCGGCGGGTGGCCGCCAGCGGCTGCTCGATGCCCTTGAGCGCCTGCGCCCGGGTCATCAAGGCATCGGCCGCGGCCAGCGGCATCGACGCCGCCAGCGCCAGCAGCGCCGGGACGATGGAATGGATTCTGAACATGCTGCCCTCCAGACACCGCAACTATGCGCTTGTGCCAGAGCCGCTGGCCAGCCAGCCCACCGGCCCAGGCAGCGCCGCGGTGGCGCCCGACTCGACGAGCGTGAGCCTGGCCGCAGCGCCCGGCTGTCGCGTGAAATCGTTCTCCGACCAGCGCTTGTGGTGTCGGGTTACCCCGCTTTTCAAGCCATCGCCCGCCGTCGACGCTGACAGCATCGGCAGTTCGGTTCTTGGCATCTCGGGGAGCAGCATGCGGCGTTCGGATTGGGGGAGGGTTGCGCTTGTCGTGGCCGCGTTGTCGGGGCAGCAAGGCGCACAAGCGGCCGTGGAGCCGGGGATCGACACGGCCGCAACCGACAGCGCCGCCACGGCGCGTGCCGCCACCGACCTGGCGCGGCGCGTGCTTCAGTCGGCCGACCATGGTGGATCACCGTTCGCGATCGTCGACAAACAAACCGCCGTCATCCTGGTGTACCGCGCCGACGGCACGCTGGCCGGCGCGTCGCCCGTGTTGTTGGGCCAGACGCCGGGAGACCAGTCGGTGGCGGGGGTCGGCGAGCGGACCCAGCAGGGGCGCCTGCTCGTTGGCGACCGCACCACGCCGGCCGGCCGCTTTGTCTCGGAACCGGGCCACAACCTGGCCGGCGAGCCGATCGTGTGGATCGACTACGACGCCGCGCTGGCGATTCACCGGCTGCGCCCCGGCCCCGCCATGGCGCCGCGCGAACAGCGGCTGGCCTCGGGCAGCGCGCGCGACAAGCGCGTCTCGGCGGGCTGCGTGGTCGTGCCCGAATGGTTCTACGACGCCGTGGTGCAGCCCGTGCTGGGCCGCAGCCGCGCGGTCGTCTACGTGATGCCCGAGCAGAGCGCCTGGACCGACATGTTCAGGCTGTCCAGCGCCACGCGCTGAACCCCACCCGATCGCCGACACCCCCCGCGTGGCGCGCCGGCCGGCACCATGCCCCAGAATGCCGTGGGTCCGGACTCGCGCCCCACCCGGCGCGGGCGTGTCATTCGTCGACTTTGAGAGGCGCAGCAGCGTGGCAAAAATTCCTCCCGGCGTGGGCCCGCGGTCTCCGCAGGTCGTGGTGCTCGTCGGCGCCACTGGTGACCTGGCCCGGCGCAAGCTGCTGCCGGGGCTGTTTCATTTGTCGAACGCCGGTTTCATTCCGGGGTGCCGGATCATCGGCGTGTCGCTCGACGCGCTCGACGCCGATGGCTTTCGGCTCTTTGCGCGTGCGGCACTCGACGAGTTCTCGGCCCGCAAGGTGAGCGAGGCCGACTGGACCGCATTTGCCGCCTGCCTGGACTACGTGCCGCTGGCCGCCGGGCCTGAGGTGCTGCGCGCCGCGGTGGCCCAGGCCGAGCAGGCGTTCAGCGGCGAGACGCGCCGGCTCCACTACCTGAGCGTGCCGCCCAGCGCGGCCTTGTCGGCGGTGCGCATGCTCGGCGCCGCCCGCCTCGTCGAGCGCTCGCGCATCGTGATGGAAAAGCCGTTCGGCACCGACCTGGCCAGCGCGGTGTCGCTCAACACCAACTTGCACGAGGTGTTTGCCGAGGAGCAGATCTTTCGCATCGACCACTTCCTGGGCAAGGAGCCGGCGCAGAACATCCTCGCGTTCCGCTTCGCCAACGGCCTGTTCGAGCCGATCTGGAACCGCAACTTCATCGACCACGTGCAGATCGACGTGCCGGAAACCTTGGGCCTGGGCAAGCGCGCCGGTTTCTACGAGCAGACCGGCGCGTTTCGCGACATGGTGGTGACGCACCTGTTCCAGATCCTCGCGTTCATGGCGATGGAGCCGCCCACCGCGCTGGCGCCGGCGCCGATCAGCGAAGAAAAGAACAAGGTGTTCCGCAGCATGCTGCCGATCGAGCCGGGCGAGGTGGTGCGCGGGCAATACACCGGCTACCGGGCGGAGGAGGGCGTCAACCCCGAGTCGGACACCGAGACCTTCATCGCGCTGCGCTGCTCGATCGACAACTGGCGCTGGGCCGGCGTGCCGTTCTACCTGCGCACCGGCAAACGGCTGGCCGAGGGGCAGCGCATCATTTCCATTGCGTTCCGCGAGCCGCCCAAAAGCATGTTCCCGGCCGGCTCTGGCGTGGGCGCGCAAGGCCCGGACCACCTGACCTTCGACCTCGCCGACGCCTCGAAGATGTCGCTGTCGTTCTACGGCAAGCGCCCCGGCCCGGGCATGCGGCTGGACAAGCTGAGCCTGCAGTTCGCGATGCACGACACCGGCCTGATCGGCGATGTGCTCGAAGCCTACGAGCGCCTGATCCTCGACGCGATGCGCGGCGACCGCACCTTGTTCACCACCGCCGAAGGCATCGAGCGGCTGTGGCAGGTGTCCACACCCTTGCTCGAAGCGCCACCGCCGGTGCGCCTGTATGCGCCCGGCGCGTGGGGCCCGAACGCGATCCACCAACTGATCGCCCCGCGCGCCTGGCGGCTGCCGTTCGAGCGCGGCTGGCGCGACCCCAACCGCGTGGGCAGTTGAGGCGCGCGGCGCTCAGCCACCGGCGCGCTTCACCGCAAAGCCTTCGTTCCTCAGCCACTCGATCACGCGCTCGCCGTGGTCGCCCTGGACTTCGACCACGCCGGCCTTCGCGGTGCCGCCCGATCCGCACGCTGCCTTGAGCGCCTTGCCCAAGGCCGCGAGCGCGGCGTCATCGAGGGCCAGCCCACGCACCACGGTCACCGCCTTGCCGGCGCGGCCGTGGGTCTCGCGGCTGACGCGCACGATGCCGTCGCCTGCACTCACTGGCCCGGCCTGGGCATTGCAGAGGCATCCGGCCACCGGCTGGCGGCAGCCCGGGCACATGCGGCCGCTGTCGGTGGAGTACACCAGCCCGCCGGTTGCTGATTTGCGCATGTCGAGCGTTGCCTGTGATTCACCGGCGGTCATCACGGCAAGGCCACCGCCTCGATCATTGCGCGCACCTGCTCGACCCGGCCGCGCCCGGCACCGGCCACCGGCAGCAGGCGGTGGGCGATGGTCTGCGGCAGCACATCCTGCACATCGTCGGGTGCCACGTAGTCGCGCCCGTCCAGCGCGGCGCGCGCCCGCGCCGCGCGCAGCACGGCGATGCCGGCGCGCGGGCTCAGGCCCTCGACGAACCAGCGCCCCGAGCGGGTGGCGGCAATCAAGGCCTGCAGATAGTCGAGCAGCGCGCCCGAGGCGTGCACGCCCTGAACCGCTTTCTGCGCTACCAGCAGCTGCTCGGGCGTCATCAGCGCGCGCAGCGCGTGAATCGCCTCGCGCCGGTCCTGCCCGGCCAGCAGCGCGCGCTCGCTGGCCTGGTCGGGGTAGCCCAGCGTGACGCACATCAAAAACCGGTCCAGCTGCGACTCGGGCAGCGGGTAGGTGCCCAACTGGTCGGTCGGGTTCTGCGTGGCGATCACGAAGAACGGTTTGGGCAGCGCGCGGGTTTCGCCTTCGACGCTGACCTGGTGCTCCTCCATCGCCTCCAGCAAGGCGCTCTGGGTCTTGGGGCCGGCGCGGTTGATCTCGTCGGCCAGCAACACCTGCGCGAACACCGGGCCGGGGTGGAACACAAACGCCTCCTTGCTGCGCTCGTACACGCTCACGCCGATCAGGTCTGACGGCATCAGGTCGGCGGTGAACTGGGTGCGTGAAAAGCGCAGCCCGAGCGAGACCGCCAGCGCATGCGCCAGCGTGGTCTTGCCGACGCCGGGAACGTCTTCGATCAGCAGGTGGCCACCGGCCAGCAGGCAGGCCACGCAGTCTTCGATCTGCGGGCGTTTGCCGACGATGATCGTGCTAATCTGGCCGACCAGATCCGACAGTTGTGCCGCCAGCGCTTTGTTCATGCGGCGACCTTACCCGAAAAATCCGCGCCCGAATCCGCGCCCGAATCCGTGCCCATTTGCCGCCCCGACACCCATGCCGACCGCGTTCTACAGCCACCCCGATTGCCGCCGCCACAACATGGGCCCCGGCCATCCCGAATGCCCCGAGCGGCTCGACGCGATCGATGACTTCCTGCTCGCCACCGGCCTGGACATCGCGCTCGACCGGCGCGAGGCGCCGCTGCTCGACCTGCGTGATGCCGCTTACGCGCACCACTCCAACTACGTGGCCGAACTGCGCGAGGTCATGGAGCAGGTGGTGGCCACCGGCGAGCCGCGCGCGCTCGACCCCGACACCTCCGCCCACCCCGGCACCTGGGCCGCCGTGCAGCGCGCCGCCGGCGCGGCGGTGGCGGCCACCGATGCGGTGATCGATGGCGAGGCCCGCAACGCCTTCTGCTCCGTCCGCCCGCCCGGCCACCACGCCACGCGCGACCAGGCGATGGGGTTTTGTTTTCTCAACAACGTCGCGATCGCGGCCCGGCATGCGCTGGACGTGCGCGGTCTTCAGCGGGTGGCGGTGGTCGATTTCGACGTGCACCACGGCAACGGCACCGAGGACATCCTGGCCGGCGACGAGCGCGCCTTGATGGTGGGCCTGTTCCAGCACCCGCTCTACCCCGGCAGCGGCGGCGTGCCGCTGGGCACCAACATGCTCAACCTGCCGATCCCGCCGTACACCCGCGGCCCGGCGATCCGCAGCCTGATCGAGGCCCACTGGATGCCGCGGCTCGAAGCCTTTGCGCCGCAGATGATCTTCATCTCGGCCGGCTTCGATGCCCACCGTGACGACGACCTGGGCCAGCTCGGCCTGGTCGAAGCCGACTACGAATGGATCACCCGGCAAATCAAGGCCGTGGCCGACCGGCATTCGCAAGGCCGCATCGTGTCGTGCCTGGAGGGGGGCTACAACCTGAGCGCGCTGGCACGCAGTGTGGCGGTGCATTTGCGGGTGCTGGCGGATGTGTGAGGGGGGACTGGTTTGCGGGGTGATGAGCGCGCCTGGCCGTCCCGAGGGCGAATGCCGGAGCGCGCAGCGCGAAGGCAGTCCGGTGAGCCCGGAAGTTCGCCCAGCCACCGCCGAAGACCGACTCCCGATCTCGCGCATGCTCGAGCTTTACCAGCACGACCTGTCCGACCTCTGGGACCAGGATCTGGACGCTCACGGCGAGTATGGCTACGCGCTGGATCGGTACTGGAATGGCGACGCGTGCCATCCGTTCGTCGCCACCGTCGATGGCCACCACGCGGGCTTTGCCTTGGTCGATCGCGCCGTCAAGGTCGGCACGGCGGGCCACTGGATGGACCAGTTCTTCGTCCTCAAGAAATATCGGCGCGCGGGTGTGGGCAAGTTGATGGCGCTGCAGGTGTTTGCCGCGTTGCCCGGCCCCTGGGAGGTGGGCCAGATGTTGGGCAACCTCGCGGCCCAATCATTCTGGCGGCGGGTGATCGGCCAGAACGTGGCCGGTGGATACGTCGAGCACACGCTGGTCGACGGCTGGTGGCAAGGCCATGTGCAATGTTTCACCACCGGCGCAACAGCGTGAAGTCCGATGGCCCGCATCGCCAAACAATCACATGAGCTTCAAACCACCCCCGCCCATCGAGTCGCCCCGCTTGCTGATTCGCATCGTTGAACAAGCCGACATCGCCGCGCTCATGCCGATCAACGGCGACGAACAGGTCACCCGCTTTCTGCCGTACGCGACATGGCAATCGCTCGCGGACGGCCAGGCCTGGTTCGAGCGCATGGCTGCGATGGGCGCGACCGGAGCGGCGCTTCAGTTTGTGATGGTCGCAAAGGCCCCGGGCGGCGTCATCGGCACCTGCCTGCTGTTTCGGCATGACGAAGGCAGCGCGCGTGCCGAACTCGGCTACGTGCTCGGCCGGGCGCATTGGCACCAGGGCTTCATGCAAGAGGCGTTGCCGGCGCTGATTGCATGCGCATTCAACGATTGCGCGCTGCGCCGCCTGGAGGCCGAGGTGGACCCTGACAACGTGGCCTCCAATCGCCTGCTTGTCAGCCTGGGCTTCGTGCACGAAGGCCTGCTGCGCAAGCGCTGGTTGACCAAGGGGGTGGCCTGTGACACCAACATCTACGGGCTGCTGCGAGACGAATGGCCTCGGGCCTGAGTCGCGCCCGCGTTCTGCCGCACCCCGGCCGGGCCCTACCGGTGGATGAACTTCCGAGAAAATGCCGCCATGGCCAACCCGATCAACGCGAATGAACTGAACGACCTGCTGGGCTCGTTGACGCAGTTCAGCGCCCTGCAGGAACTGGGGTTTCTGGCCGGCTGTCTGGTGCTGGCCTGGGCGGTGGTGCGGCTGGCGCGTGGCAAGGTGGCGCCGCTGGGTTCGATCTGGTTCGGCCGCCGCATCGTCGACGGTGTGCTGTTCCCGGTGCTGGCGCTGGCGTTTGCCTACGGCGCCAAGCTGGCGACGGCGGGGATGCTGAAGCCGGCGGTGTTCAAGCTGGCCATTCCGATCCTGTTGTCGCTGGTGCTGATTCGCCTGAGCGTGCGGGTGCTCAGCGCCACGTTCCCGCAGTCGGGCTGGGTGCGTGCGATCGAGAAGACGATTTCGTGGCTGGCCTGGTTTGCCGTCGTGCTGTGGATCACCGGCGCGCTGCCGCTGGTGCTGGACGCGATGGACGAGGTGAGTTGGAAGGTCGGCAGCGCGCGCATCACGTTGCGCAACCTGATCGAGGGCACGGTCACCGCCGGTCTGGTGCTGGTGCTGGCCTTGTGGGTGTCGGCCGGCATCGAGAAGAAGTTGCTGCATGGCAGCGGCGACGACCTGTCGGTGCGCAAGATCGCCGCCAACCTGGTGCGCGTGGTGCTGCTGTTCATCGGCCTGCTGCTGGCCATGTCGGCGGTGGGCATCGACCTGACCGCGCTGTCGGTGCTGGGCGGCGCGGTCGGTGTGGGGCTGGGCTTCGGCTTGCAGAAGATCGCGGCCAACTACATCAGCGGTTTCGTCATCCTGGCCGAGCGGTCGCTGCGCATCGGCGACATGGTCAAGGTCGACAACTTCGAAGGCCGCGTCACCGACATCCGCACCCGCTACACCGTGATCCGCGCGCTGAACGGGCGCGAGGCCATCGTGCCGAACGAGATGCTGATCACGCAGCGGGTCGAGAACTCGTCGCTGGCCGACCCCAAGGTGGCGCTCAACACCAGCGTGCAGGTGGCCTACGGCACCGCCATGCGCGCGCTTCAACCCCAGCTCGAAGCGGCGGTGGTCGCGGTGCCGCGGGTGCTCGAAGACCCGGCCCCGAGCTGCCAGCTGTCGAAGTTCGCCGCCGACGGCATGGACCTGACGATCCACTTCTGGATCCGCGACCCGGAAAACGGCCAGGGCAATGTGCGCTCCGACGTCAACCTGGCCATCCTCGACCTGCTCAACGCCCAGGGCATCGAGATTCCGTTCCCGCAGCAGGTGGTGCACAACCGCAGCACCCCGGAAGTCCGCACGGACGACACATGAAGCTTCGTTCGCACACCGCGGCCTGCGCGCTGGCCGCAGCCTTGCTCGTGGCCGGCTGTGCCAGCCCGCCCTCCGCGGTCACCGATCGCACCCCCGAGCGTGGTGCACCAGCCCCCGAAGCGGCCAGCGGCAGCACCGACCAACCCGGCGGGTCGGCGCACAAGTTCATGGTGGCCGCCGCCAACCCGCTGGCCACCGACGCCGGTTACCAGGTGCTGCGGGCCGGTGGCAGCGCGGTCGATGCGGCCATCGCGGTGCAGATGGTGTTGACGCTGGTCGAGCCGCAATCCTCGGGCATCGGCGGCGGGTTGTTCCTGGTGCACTGGGACACACGCCAGGTGCAGGCCTTCGACGGCCGCGAAACCGCGCCCGCCGCCGCCACACCCGATCTGTTCATGAAGGACGGCCAGCCGATGGGCTTCATGGACGGTGTGGTCGGCGGTCGCTCGGTCGGCACGCCGGGGGTGTTGCGCGCGCTCGAGCTGGCGCACCGCCAACACGGCCGGCTGGCCTGGAAAACGCTGTTCCGGCGCGCCATCGAGCTGGCTGAGCAAGGCTTCGTGATCAGCCCGCGGCTGGCCGCCTTGCTGCGCGACGAGTCGGCCAGGGCCTTGCGCAACGACGCCACCGCGGCCGCCTATTTTTTCGAAGCCGACGGCAGCCCGAAGCAGGCCGGCACGCTGCTGCGCAACCCCGAACTCGCGGCGCTGTTGCGCGACGTCGCCGAGCGCGGCGCGGTGGCTTTGCACGAAGGCCCGGTGGCGCGCGACATTGCCGCCAAGGTGCGCGGCCATGCCGCCAACCCGGGGCTGCTGACCGAAGCCGACCTCAGCGGCTACAGCGCCAAAACGCGCGAGCCGCTGTGCTTCGACTACCGGTTGTGGCGCCTGTGCGGCATGCCACCGCCGTCGTCGGGCGCGCTGGCCCTGGGCCAGATGCTGGGCATCCTGTCGTCACGCAACCTGGCCGCGGTGCCGCCGCTGAAAACCGCCTCCGGCCTGGAGCCGAGCGCCGAGGCGGTGCACCTGCTCAGCGAGGCCGGGCGGCTGGCCTATGCCGACCGCGGCCGCTATGTCGCCGACCCCGACTTCGTGGCCTTGCCCGGCGGCAGCGCAGCGGCGCTGCTGCACCCGGATTACCTGGCGCGCCGCGCCGCGCTGATCACCGAGCGCAGCATGGGGCGCGCCCAGGCCGGTGTGCCGCTGGCGCCGGCGCTGAGCCTGGCCGATGACCGCAGCCCCGAGCTGGCCGCGACCTCGCATGTGTCGGTGGTCGACGCGCGCGGCAACGCGGTGTCGATGACGACGACGATCGAAAACGCCTTCGGTGCGCAGCTCATGGTGCGTGGCTTTTTGCTCAACAACGAACTCACCGATTTTTCGTTCCTGCCCAGCGAGGGCGGCGCGCCGGTGGCCAACCGCGTCGAAGGTGGCAAGCGGCCGCGCTCGTCGATGTCGCCGCTGCTGGTGTTCGACCGGGCCAGCGGCGAGTTGCTGATGAGCCTGGGCTCGCCCGGCGGCTCGGCCATCATCAACTACGTTGCCAAGGTGCTGGTGGCCACGCTCGACTGGGGGCTGGACGTCCAGCAGGCGATCTCGCTGCCCAACTTCGGCTCGCGCAACGGGCCCACCGAATTGGAGCAGGGCCGCGTGTCGCCGGCGCTGGTCGACGCCCTCCAGGCCCGCGGCCACGAGCTGCGCGTGACGCCGCAGACCAGCGGCCTGCAGGGCATCCAGCGCAGCGTGCGCCACGGCCAGCCGGCCTGGTTCGGTGGTGCCGACCCGCGCCGCGAGGGCGCCGTGATGGGCGACTGAGAGAGTGAGAGTTTTTCTGCCGCGACCGTACTTGCTCCCTCGCCCCTTTGGGGAGAGGGTTGGGGCTGCGCCCGGCACGATGGTGTTTCGCGAGCCCTCACCCCCACCCTCTCCCAGAGGGAGAGGGAGTCAATTCA
>JANORB010000242.1:0-18895 GCA_031415135.1 Methylibium sp. | reverse complement strand
CGCTGAACGGGCCGGCTTCCAGGCAGGCCAGCGGCACCGGGACCGAGGCCGCCGATGCCGATGCCGATGCCGGCGCGGGCGCGGGCGCGGCTGCGGCTGCGGCTGCGGCTGCGGTTGCGGCTGCAGGTTGTGCGCTCGGCGCCGAGCCGGCCCGGGCCGGCGGGGGCGGCAAGACCTGAACCAGCTCCGGCTGCACTTGTTGGCGCAGGCGCTCGGGTTCGCGGTCGCCCACCGCCCGAACCCCGGCAACGTCGTCGATCCAGCCCTGCGTCCACGCAAAAAAGACCGCGTTGGCCAGCACCAGCAAAATCACCAGCACCCTCAGCATGGTGGCCGTGCCGGCGCCGTGCTGGGCGGCAGGTTGAGCCGCACGCTGACCTCGCCGCTGGACACCGGCTTGAGCCCCGAGGCGGTTTGCACCAGCAACGCGCCCTGCGCCGACACGCCCTGCGCCACGCCCTCCGGCACGTCGGGCTGGGTGGTGCGAACCGGGTGGCCGCGCAGCAGGTCACGCGCGCCGAAGCGCTCGATGAAGGCGGCGAATCCGTCGCGTTCGAACTGCCTCAATGCGAGCACCAGCGGCAGGGCCACCTGGCGCAGCACCGCCGGCGCGCTGGCGCTGGGGTTGATCTCCTGCAGACTGGCGAAGCCGGTGCTGGCGTCACCCACCTCCATCGGCGTCACGTTCAGGCCGATGCCCACGACGGCCAGCCGGCACGCCCCCGCGGCGACGGTTTCGATCAGGATGCCGCCCAGTTTGCGGCCCGCGCCGGGGCCGTCCATCAACCACAAATCGTTGGGCCACTTCAGGCCGATCCGGCACGCTTCGGTGACATCTGCGGCGCTGCCGCCGGCGGGGTCGAGCGCTTCGGCCAGCGCCACCCCCACGGCCAGCGACAGGCCCGACCAATCGGCCACCCGCAGCGGCAGCGCGACCGAAAAGGTCAGCGAGGCGCCCGGCGCCGAACGCCAGGCGCGGCCCTGCCGACCCCGCCCGCCGGTCTGTTGTTCGGCCACCAGCAAGCAGGGCTGCACGTCGGCGGCGCGGCGGCCGAAGGCGGCGCTTTCGACACTGCGATGCACCAGCGCCGGGGAGTGGTCCCGCTCATCCTGCGCGCGAGCCACCAGGGCGCGCTCCAGGATGGCGGTGTTGGTGGAGGCCGTTCGCTCCAGCACCTCGACGCTCAGCCCCGGCAGCAGCGGCTCGAGTTGCTCCCACAGCCCACGGGTGTCCCAGTGCAGAGGGTGCTCGGACATGGCCGGCTCAACGCTTGGGCGCCAGCATGGTGCCGCGGCACTGGCGCGTGCCGCAGCGGCATTCAAACTGCTTCTTCACCTTGGCGGTGTGGCGGTCGTCGAGAATCAGGCCGTAGTCGTAGAACAGTTCTTCGCCCGCTCGAATCGCACGCAAGGCCTTGATGAACACGCGGCCGTTCACTTCGTCGGCCTCGCAGTTGGGCTGGCAGGCATGGTTGATCCAGCGCGCCGAATTGCCGCCGACCTTGGCGTCGATGACATGTTTGTCGTCGACATGGAAGTAGAACGTGTGATCGGGGTCTTTCGGGTCGTGCGGGTGGCGCCGCAATGCCTCCGGCCAGCTGATGACCTCGCCCGTGTACTCGATGATCACGTCGCCGCGGGCCAGCGGCGCCACGGCGAATACGCCCTTACCATGCACCCCCGAGAGCCGGACCTGGATGCGCCGCCCGCCAGCGGCCGTTGTGGAGTTGGGGAGGGTGGCGTTGGCGGCACTGGCTTGCGTCATCGGGTTCTTTGGGTACATTGAATTCATGGGTGCGCGCGTGTGCCCGTGTGCGCACGCGCACACGCGCGAGAAGCCCGGATTGTAAGGACGCTGCAGGCCGCCAGCCTGATGGGTGTTGAAGAGAAGCCAAGAAGGAACCATGACCAAGTCACTGATCATTGCCGAGAAGCCCTCCGTCGCGCAGGACATCGTGCGCGCGCTCACGCCCAATGCCGGCAAGTTCGAAAAGCACGACGAGTACTTCGAGAGCGACACCTATGTGGTCACCTCGGCGGTCGGCCACCTGCTGGAGATCAAGGCGCCGGAGGAGTTCGACGTCAAGCGCGGCAAGTGGAGCTTTGCCAATTTGCCGGTGATCCCGCCGCACTTCGACCTGAACCCGATCGACAAGAGCAAGGGGCGGCTGTCGGCGATCGTCAAACTGGTCAAGCGCAAAGACGTGGCCGAGCTGATCAACGCCTGTGACGCGGGGCGCGAGGGCGAGCTGATCTTTCGGCTGATCCAGCAGCACAGCAAGAGCCGCCACCCGGTCAAGCGGCTGTGGCTCCAGAGCATGACGCCGGCGGCGATTCGCGATGGCTTCGAACACCTGCGCAGCGACAAGCAAATGCTGCCGCTGGCCGATGCCGCGCGCTGCCGCAGCGAGGCCGACTGGCTGGTGGGCATCAACGGCACGCGCGCGATGACGGCGTTCAATTCGCGCGATGGTGGCTTCTTCCTGACCACCGTCGGCCGGGTGCAGACGCCCACCTTGTCGATCATGGTCGAGCGCGAGGAGAAGATCCGCAAGCACGTCTCGCGCGACTACTGGGAGATCAGGGCCGGCTTCGCGGCCCAGGCCGGCGAGTACGAGGGCAAGTGGTTCGATCCGAAATGGAAGAAAAATCCGGACGATGCCGAGTTGCGCGCCGACCGGCTGTGGAACGCCGCCGACGCCCAGGCCATCGCGCAAGCCGTGCGCGGCCAGCCCGCGAATGTGACCGAGGAGGCCAAGCCCAGCACCCAGAGCGCGCCCGGCCTGTACGACCTGACCACCTTGCAGCGCGAAGCCAACTCGCGCCTGGGTTTCAGCGCCAAGACCACGCTGTCGATTGCGCAGGCGCTGTACGAAAAGCACAAGGTGCTGACCTACCCGCGAACCGACAGCAAGGCCTTGCCGGAGGACTACGTGGACGTCGTCAAGCAGACGATGAAGATGATTGCCACCGAGGACATGCCCGGCCCGCTGCGCGCCCTGGCCGCGCATGCCAGGACCGCCATCAAGGAAGGCTACGTCAAGCCCAACAAGCGCATCTTCGACAACACCAAGGTGTCGGACCACTTCGCCATCATCCCCACCTTGCAGGCGCCCAAGAGCCTGTCGGAAATCGAAGCCAAGCTCTACGACATGGTGGTCAAGCGCTTCCTCGCGGTGTTCTTTCCGCCGGCCGAATTCATGCTGACCACGCGCATCTCGACCGTCAAGGCCGCCGTGGACGGGAAAGAGCGGGAGCACAGCTTCCAGACCAACGGCAAGGTGATGGTCAAGCCCGGCTGGCTCGCGGTGTACGGCAAGGAAGTGCAGGAAGACGACGCCAACCTGGTGGCCGTGGCCAAGGGCGAGGTCGTGCGCACCGATCATGTGGATGTCAACCCGCTCAAGACCAAGCCGCCCGCGCGCTACACCGAAGCCACCTTGCTGAGCGCGATGGAGGGCGCGGGCAAGCTGATCGACGACGACGACATGCGTGAGGCGATGATCGAAAAAGGCCTGGGCACACCGGCCACGCGCGCGGCCATCATCGAAGGCCTGATCTACGAAAAGTACATCCACCGCGAGGGCCGCGAACTGGTGCCCGGCGCCAAGGCGTTCCAGCTGATGACCCTGTTGCGCGGCCTGGGGGTTGAAGACCTGACCAAGCCCGAACTGACCGGCAACTGGGAGTACCAGCTGGCCGAGATGGAGAAGGGCCGCCTGAAGCGCGAAGCCTTCATGGCCGAGATCGCCCAGATGGCCGAGCGCATCGTGCGCAAGGCCAAGGAATACGACCGCGACACCATCCCCGGCGACTACGCCACGCTGAAAACACCGTGCCCGAACTGCGGCGGCGTCGTGAAGGAAAACTACCGCCGTTTTGCCTGCACCGGCAAGCTGGCCAGCGACGAGGGCTGCGGTTTTTCGATCAGCAAGATTCCCGGCAGCCGCGCCTTCGAGCTCGACGAAGTGGAGCAATTCATTGCCAACAAGAGAATAGGCCCGCTGGAGGGCTTTCGCTCCAAGGCGGGGTGGCCGTTCACGGCCGAGATCAGATTGGCCTATGACGACGAGATCAAGAACTGGAAGCTCGAATTCGACTTCGGCGAAGACGCCAAGGCCGCCGAAGCCGGTGAAGCGGTGGACTTCTCCGGCCAGCAAAGCCTGGGCCCGTGCCCCAAGTGCCAAAGCCACGTGTTCGAGCACGGCAGCAGCTACGTCTGCGAAAAGAGCACCGGCCCGCACGCCACCTGCGACTTCAAGAGCGGCAAGATCATCCTGCAGCAACCGGTGGCGCGCGAACAGATGACGCGCCTGCTGGCCACCGGCAAGACCGAGCTGCTGGAAAACTTCGTGTCGAACAAAACACGGCGCAAGTTCAAGGCCTACCTTGCCTTCGACAAGAAGGAAGGCAAGGTGTCGTTCGAGTTCGAGCCGCGCGCGGCCAAGGTGCCGGCGGCGAAGAAGGTGGCGGCGAAAAAGGCCGGTTGACCGCGCTGGCTCGGGCCTGGCCCGAACCGACGCACCCGGGCCGAGCGTGCGATATCCGGCAGTCCCGCGTTGAAGGGCACGCCGAGACCCGACACGAGCACTTCAAAATCAGCGGGTTGCGGCGCACGGCGCCGCCTTTTGAGCACCCCCAGGCCGACGACATCCGTCGTCCGCCCCCGAGGGAGTCAAGCAAAGTGGCAGAGCCACATCTACTTGAGAACGGTTCGGCGATGAAGATCAGTTCGGCAATGAAGTCGGTTGCGGTGCGCGCGGTCGTGGCCAGCGTGCTGGCGGCGGCTGCATCGGTGGCCCAGGCCACGCTTGTGTTTGCCATCAACGAGGGTGTCGCCTACCGGGTGCCCAGCGACGAAATCCGCACCCGGTACACCGGCATGGCGGCCGACCTTTCCAGGTTGCTCAAGCAGCCGGTGGTGATCGAGCCGATCAGCGCCTACCCCACGTTGCGCAAGGGCCTGGCCGACAAGGCCTACGACATCGCGATGGTCCACTCGGCCCATCTGTCCATCGAGGCGATGAAAAAGTCGGGCTACAAGCTGGTGGCCGTGACCAAGGGCTACCAGGATTACACCGCCAGCTTTCTGGTGAAGGCCGATTCGCCGCTGAAGTCGCTGGCCGACCTGAGGGGCCGCAAGCTCGGAGTCCCCGACGAAGACTCGATCACCTCGTGGATGGTGCGCGCCACGCTGCGCGACGTGTTGGGCGCGGCCGATCAGGTCACCTACCTGCACACCCGCTATCAGGACGCGGTGCCGTTCTTCGTCGAGAACGGCTTCGCCCCTTCAGGCGCCACCTCGGCGGGGTCGGTCGTCAAGGCCTGGCAGGCCGGCGGCGGCAAGGTGCTCGCCCAGTCCAGGCCGGTGCCCATCAAGCACATCATCGCCAGCCCCAACCTGCCGCCGGACCTGGTGGAGAAATTGCGCGACTACCTGCTCGCGCTGGACAGCACCGAAGAAGGGCGCAAGAAGCTGGAGCCGACCAGGTACACCGGCTTCGCGAAGTACGACGACGCCGCCATGATGGCCATCGGCACCTGGCTGGGCTTGTAGCGCGCGGTCACAGCGCCACCGGGTGCTGCGGCACGCGCCGCGGCGAACACAGCACGCCCACGCCCCACAGGCCTGCCACGATGGCAGCGGCGGCGCCGGCCTGCTGCGCCAGGCCCAAACGGTGAGCGTTCCACAAGAACAGCGCGGTGCCCCCGAGCAGCAGCGCGAACAAGGCGATGGCCAGCATGCCCGCGCCGGGCGGCATGCGCGGATCGAAGCGCCGCACCGATGTGATGTCGAAGGCCGGCTTGGGCCACCGGGCCGCGACGTCGGCGGGCCGCCAACCCGGGTGCTTGAACCAGACCCGCAGCTTGTCGGCCCAGGACGCGGCCCGCCATGAGTCATGCGCCAACTCGGCGTAGTACTGAAGGTTGGCCCACAGCGGGTTCCAGCTGCGCAGCGGGCCGCGGGTGCCGTAGACACAAGGCTCGGCGTCGTCTTCGGGGGCGTAGCTGCCGAACAGGCGGTCCCACACGATGAAGATGCCGCCGTAATTCTTGTCCAGGTACTTGTCATTCACGGCGTGGTGCACGCGGTGGTTGCTGGGCGCGCAGAACCAGCGGTCGAACCAGCCGAGCCGGCCGATCTGCTGCGTGTGGACCCAGTACTGGTACAGCAGGTCGATCAGCGCGACCACGCCGAACACCAGCGGCGGCACGCCCAGCACCGCCATCGGCAGGTAGAACAGCCAGCCGGCGATCCAGCCGCTGCTGGTCTGGCGCAACGCGGTCGACAGGTTGTAGTCCTCGCTCTGGTGGTGCACCACATGCGCGGCCCAGAACAGCGACACCGTGTGGCCGGCGCGGTGCAGCCAGTAGTAGCAGAAGTCGTAGAACACCAGCGCGACGAGCCACACCCACAGCGCGTTGGCCGGCAGTTGCCACAGCGAAACGTGATCGAACACGGCGCTGTACAGGCCCACCGTCAGCAGCGTGGTGAAGACGCCGGTGAGCTGGCTCATGACCCCCAGGCCGATGCTGTTCAGCGCGTCGTTGAGCCGGTAGCTGTTGTTGCCGCGCCGCAGGCCGACCGCGAACTCGATCGCGATCAGCAGCAGGAACACCGGTGTGGCGAGGACGATGATTTGAGGGCCGGTCATGAGGGCGAGGCGTGCCAGGCAGGCTCTGATGATGCACCAGGGCGCGGCAGCTCGGTCAGCGCCGAAGCGCTGCCAAGTGGCGCCTGGGCACTCGGTTGACGCAAGACTCAGAAGAAACCACAATGGTTCCACTTTGGTTGGAGATGGACATGCCCACCACATTGACATTGAAGAACATTCCGGACGATGTGTACGACCGGCTCAAGCTTTCCGCAGAGGCGCACCGCCGAAGCATGAACAGCGAGGCGATCGTGTGCCTGGAGGCCGCGCTGGTGCCCGGCAAACTCACCACCACCGAACGCTTGGCTCGTGCCCGGGCCTTGCGCGGCACGCTGACGAAGGGGAAGTTTCGAGCGCGCGACATTGATGCGATGAAGCGGGAAGGCCGCTCGTGATTGTTGTTGACTCGAACGTGCTGGCGTACTTGTACCTGCAAGGCGAGTACACCGAGGCCGCAGAGGCGCTTCTCGAGCAAGACAGCGACTGGGCGGCCCCTGTGTTGTGGCGCAGTGAGTTCCGCAACATTCTGGCGGGGTACCTGCGCAGGAAGACGCTCACTTTCGAGCAGGCGTGCAGCTTGCAGAGTGAAGCAGAAGACTTGCTCGCTGGTTCTGAGTTCGAGGTCGATTCAGCTGCCGTGTTGCGGCTGGTTCGCGACAGCGATTGCTCAGCGTATGACTGCGAGTTCATCGCGTTGGCGATCCAACTCGACACCAAGCTGGTCACGGTGGACAAGAAGCTGCTGAAGGCATTCCCCGATCGCGCAGTGGCATTGATCGCAGTCAAAGCTTGATTTCAGCGGACCCCAAGGGCGGTCGGCTGCAACGCAATGCAACACGACTTCTCGCAACCCTGCAACCCAGTCGATGAAGACCGGGCCCCGTTGGATGGCGCGGGTTCAGCGTCGCCTCAAAGCCGCGCGCTGACCCAACGCCCGTCGGCCCGGCTGGACTCGATGACGGCTTCGATGAACTTCATGCCCAGCGCGCCGTCAACAACCGTTGGCACGCTGCAGGCCAGCGGGTTGGGTGCACGCTTCTCCCAACGCGCGTGAATCTGCTCGGCCAGGTCGCGGTACAGCTGCGCAAAGCCTTCCAGGTAACCCTCGGGGTGGCCGGCTGGAACGCGCGTCGCGTGGCGGGCCGCCGCGCTGCCGCTCGCGTCATGGCCAGCGCGGGTGATCGGCTTCGGTGCCTGGCCCAGCGGCGTGAACCACAGCTGGTTCGGGTGTTCCTGGTGGAAGTCGATGCCGGCCTTGCTGCCGTACACGCGCACGCGCAGCGCGTTTTCGTTGCCCGGCGCCACCTGGCTGGCCCACAACATGCCGCGTGCGCCGCCGGTGTAGCGCAGCATCACGTGGGCGTTGTCGTCGAGCCGCCGGCCCGCGACGAAGCTCTGGATGTCGGCACTGACGGCCGCCAGTTCCAGCCCCGAGATGAAGCGCCCCAATTGCTCGGCATGGGTGCCGATGTCGCCCAGGGCGCCGCCCGCGCCGCTCTGCGCCGGGTCGGCGCGCCACAAGGCTTGTTTGTGCCCGGAGGCCGCCAGATCGGTGCTGAGCCAGTCTTGCGCATATTCGGCCTGCACCAGGCGGATGTCGCCCAGCTCGCCCGCCGCCACCATCTCGCGCGCCAGCCGCGCCATCGGGTAGCCGCAGTAGTTGTGCGTCAACGCGAACAGCCGGCCGCTGGAGTGCACCTTGTCCACCAGCGCGCGCGCTTCGGCCAGCGTGGTGCACAGCGGCTTGTCGCAGATCACGTCGATGCCGGCGCCGAGAAACGCGTGCGCCATCGGGCTGTGCAAGTGGTTCGGCGTGACGATGGCCACCACGTCGATGCCGTCGTCGCGCGCGGCTTCGGCGCGCGCCATCGCCTGGTAGTCGGCGTAGCTGCGCTCGGGGGCGATGTGCGCCTCGGCCGCGCTCGCCGCCGCGCGTTCGGGCTGCGACGACAGTGCGCCGGCCACCAGCTCATACGCGTCGTCCAGCCGCGCCGCCATGCGGTGCACCGCGCCGATGAAAGCGCCCTGGCCGCCGCCGACCATGCCCAGCCGGATGCGGCGCGGTGCTGCGGCAGTGTTTGTCAAACCTTGAATGGTCATGGCGCTCCCTCAGGCGATGCCCAGCATCTTCTTGTTCGCAGCGACATCGGCGCCACCCCCGGCGAAGTCGTCGAAGGCCCGCTCGGCGACCCGGATGATGTGGTCCCGGATGAACACCGCGCCCTCGCGCGCACCGTCTTCGGGGTGCTTGATGCAGCACTCCCATTCGAGCACTGCCCAGCCGGGAAAGTCGCACGCCGCCAGCTTGGAAAAGATCGCCGTGAAGTCGACCTGCCCGTCGCCCAGCGAGCGAAACCGCCCGGCCCGGTCGAGCCACGACTGAAACCCGCCGTACACACCTTGTTTGCCGGTCGGGTTGAACTCGGCGTCCTTGACGTGAAAGATCTTGATGCGCTCGTGGTAGTGGTCGATGTAGTCCAGGTAGTTCAGCTGCTGCAACACGAAGTGGCTCGGGTCGTACAGCAGGCAGGCTCTTCTGTGGTTGTTGACGCGCTCCAGGAACATCTCGTAGGTCACACCGTCGTGCAGGTCTTCGCCGGGGTGGATTTCGTAGCACACGTCCACACCCTCGTGGTCGAAAGCGTCCAGGATCGGCCGCCAGCGCTTGGCGAGTTCATCGAACGCGGTCTCGATCAGCCCGGGCGGGCGCGGCGGCCACGAGTACAGATAAGGCCACGCGAGCGCACCGGAAAACGTGGCGTGCGCCGTCAGCCCGAGCTTGCTCGACGCCTTGGCGGCCAGCATCATCTGCTCGACCGCCCACTGCTGGCGCCGCACCGGGTCACCGCGCACCTCAGGCGCGGCAAAACCGTCGAAGCCGGCGTCGTAGGCCGGGTGCACCGCCACCAACTGGCCCTGCAGGTGGGTCGACAACTCGGTGATCTGCAAGCCGTGCTGGGCCAGCGTTCCCTTCACCTCGTCGCAATAGGTCTGGCTGGCGGCGGCGTTTTTCAGGTCGAACAGGCGCGCGTCCCAGCTCGGAATCTGCACGCCCTGGTAGCCCAGGCCGCCGGCCCATTCGGCAATCGACGCCAGCGAGTTGAACGGTGCGGCATCGCCCGCGAACTGGGCCAGGAAGATGGCCGGGCCTTGGATGGTATTCATCAGCGTCTCCTCAGGGTGGATTGGCTTTCAGGTCAGGTGGCCGCGGGCGTCGATCGGCCAGACCGCGTCGACGCTGCCGTGCTCCAGCCCGCCGCGCAGCACCACGTAATGATCGTGCAGGTTGACGGTGGGATCGCAATGCCCGGGCACCAGCCACACTGTGTCGCCCAGGGCCGGCAGCGCGTCGCCGCGCGGGTGCAGGATGCCGTGCTCGTCGCCGCCATTGGCAAACACCAGGTCGCGGCCCCACACCTTGGGCAGGCCGGAGTCGATGGCGTGCGCCTTGTGGCCGGCATCGACCACGGCGTGCGCGGCACCCCGGCTCATCACCTGGCTCTTGACGAACAGCGCGTGTTCGAAAACCGGCGCGTGGGCGGCGGGCTGGTTGTCGGCGTAGTCGCGGTCCATGAACAGGTAGCTGCCGGCTTGCAGTTCACCGTACACGCCGCTGGCGGCCTCGAACCCGAACGTGCCGGTGCCCGCGCCGGTGACCAGCGGGCAGTGGATGCCGGCCGCCGTGATGCTGGCCTGCGCGGCGCGCGCCAGGTTGACCGCGTGCTGCACCGCCGATTCACGCTGAGACGGCTCGCGCAGATGCTGGGCCCGGCCGTGGTAGGCCTGCAGGCCGGCAAAGCGCAGGCCGTGCGAGACGACCTGGTGCGCCAGCGCGCCGGCCGCCGTGGCCGCCACGCCGCAGCGGCCCTGGCCTACGTCGATCTCGACGAATACATCCAGCATGCTGCCGGCGGCGCTCAAGGCCTGGGCCAGGCGTTCGACGCCGAGGCCGGAATCGACCGCGAGCGCCAGCTTGACCTGGTGCGCCAGCGCGGCCACGCGCGCGAGCTTCGCGCTGGCGATGACTTGATTGCTGATGAAGATGTCGGCCACGCCACCGGCGGCCAGCGCCTCGGCCTCGCTGACCTTCTGCACGCACACGCCCACGGCGCCGGCTTCGATCTGCATCTTTGCAATGGTCGCGCTCTTGTGCATCTTGGCGTGCGGGCGCAAGCGCACACGGTGTTGGGCGGCAAACGCGGCCATGCGCGCGAGGTTGCGCCGCATCGCGTCGACGTCGATCACCAGCGCCGGCGTGTCGATGGCCTCGACCGTGTCGCCCACCCGCGCGGCCGGTGGGTTCATCAGGCAAGCTCCGCGCTGCGCGCTGTGGTATTCGCCTTGGGACCACGGACGTGGGCCCCTTCGTGGCCCATAACGGCCCGGCGGCTCATGCCGCGCGCCCCGCCGCGATGGGCCGGCCGGATTGTTCCGCCCCGGCCTCGCCGTCGGTCGACTCGTCCAGCGACACGTCTTCGAGGTGGCAGGTGTCGCTCCAGCCCACCAGCGTGAAGCCCTGGGGCGTGTACAGCAGGCGGTTGATGCTGGCGTTGCCGAGCTGCCACGAGCGCGGCGCCTGCAGGTCGGCGCGCGTGGCGGCGCGGTACAGGCAGTCCATCACGCCGCCATGCGCCACGACCGCGATGGTCTGCCCCGGGTGCGCGCCGGCCAGCCGGGTGACGGTCTCGACACAGCGGGCGTAGAAGTCCAGCAGCACCTCGCCGCCGCGCGGCCCGAAGTGCGGGTCGCGCCGGCGCCAGCGTTCACTTTGCTCCGGCCAGCGCTGCTCGATCTCGTTGAAGGTCAGGCCTTCGAACTCGCCGAAGCCGCGCTCGCGCAAGCCGATGTCGGTGACGATGGCGCAGCCGCAGCCGGCCGACACGGCCTGCGCGGTTTCAAGGGCGCGCAGCAGGTCACTGGCGTAGACCGCGTCGATCGATTCGTCAGCCACCGCCAGCGCCAGCCGGTGCGCCTGCCAGCGGCCGGTCGGGTTGAGCGGAATGTCGAGCTGGCCCTGGATGCGGGTGTCCACGTTCCAGGCCGTCTCGCCGTGGCGGATCGCCAGGATGCGGGTGACCTGCTGGTCCTCGGGCTGCGCCATGTCAGCCGATCAGCCGCGGGTTCAGCGTGTAGGTGCCGGAGTGGGTGGCTTCGGCCAGCACATGGTCGTAGATCGCCTGGCGCGCCTGGGCGCCGCCGAACCTGCCCTCCAGCGGCGCGCGTGCCAGCGCCAGCGCGTACAGCGTGAACACGTAGTGATGGATCAGCGAATCGTTGAACGGCGGGAACGGGCCGTCGTAGCCGAAGTAGTTGCCGGCCATCTCCGGGTTGCCGGCAAACCAGCCGGTGTAGTCGTTCAGGCCGTGGCGCGCGCCATGCAGCGTGGCCGGCCCGGGCTTGCCGCGGGCGCTGAATGCGGCGCTGAATTCGCCCTCGCCGATCTGTGTCAGCGTGGCCGGCAGATCGAGCAGCACCCAATGAAAGAAGTCGACCCGGGGCAGGTCGGCCGGCACCTCGCGGCCCGGCTGGTTCACGTCGTCGGCGCGGCTGGGCACGTCGAAGTCGTGGCAGATCAGCGCGAACGACCGGGTGCCGGCGGGCACCTCACCCCAGGCCAGGTGCGGGTTGAGGTTGCCGGAGAAGGTGGCGCCACCGGCGCCATCCGGTTGGCCGGCGGCGCAGCGTGCCGGGATGCGCTCGCCATTGACCCAACTCGTGCTCCACAGCTTCATGATTGCGCTCCCTCGGTGTCGTGTCGATCCGGAATCAGACGCCCCAGACGATCTCCTGGTTGGCCGCGTGGGCCCGCTTCATCATCTCCACCAATGGCCAGGCCCGCTGGCGCAGGCTGATCCGGTCGGCCGGCGCATCGGCCCGCGCCGGTTCGGTGGCGCCTTGGCGTGCGGCTTCGTCGGCGGCGACGGCCTGCTCGATGGCGGCCATCGCGGCCGGCATGGCCGCCGGCTCGATGATGCCGGTGGCGGCGGGCTCCTTGCCGATCAGGCGCAACACATGGTCGCCGTTCGGGCCGAGCATGATCACGTCACCGGCCGCCTTGGACTTGAATTTGTAGATCACGGCGCGTGGGCGGAGGGGGCCGCCGCGGTGGTTCGGAAGGCGCCATTGTGCCCCCTGCGGCGTGCCGCCGGCACGGCCGCGCGCGGCGCGATCAGGGCTCGCGCTTGGGCGCGGCGCGGCGGCGCGGCGTGCGTGCCGACGCCCCTTCGACCAGCCGCGCCTCGAACGCCGGCGCCTCCAGCGCGCGGGCGAACAAAAAGCCCTGGAACTGGTCGCAGCCGGCCTTTTTCAGGAAGCGGCGCTGGGCCTCGGTCTCGACCCCCTCGGCGATGATCCGCAGGTGCAGCGCGCGCCCCATGTTGATGATCGCGTGCACGATGCCGGCATCGCTTTGGTCGGCCGGCAGGCCGGCGACAAAACTGCGGTCGATCTTGAGCCGGTGCACCGGCAGGCGTTTCAGGTAGCCCAGGCTGGAGTAGCCGGTGCCGAAATCGTCGATCGCCAGCCGCACCCCCAGTTGGGCCAGGGCCTGCAGGCGCAGCAAGGTTTCCGCTGCGTCGTGGACCAGCATCGACTCGGTCAATTCAAGCTCCAGCTTCGGCGCCGGCAGGCCCGCGTCGTGCAAGGCCTGCGCCACGCCTTCGACAAACCCGGGCTGCTGGAACTGCAGCGCCGACACGTTGATCGACACCATCAGGTCCAGCCCGCGGCGGTGCCAGTCGGCGGCCTGCGCCACGGCCTGGTGCAGCACCCAGTCGCCGATGGCGACGATGAAGCCGCTGTCTTCGGCCAGCGGAATGAACTCGCCCGGCTCGACCTCGCCGAGGTCCGGGTCGGTCCAGCGGATCAGGGCCTCGGCACCGTTCACGCGGCCGCTGGCCAGGTCGACCTGGGGCTGGTAGTGCAAGCGGAACAGGCCTTGTGTCAGGGCCTGGCGCATGGCGTGGTCGAGCTGCATGCTGGAGCGCGAGTCGGCCCCGCGCCGGCGCACGTGCGAGCGGTGAAAGCGCAAGCCCGCGCGGCCGGCTTGCTTGACCTCGTGCATCGCCGCGTCGGCGCGGCCCATCAGCTCGTCCATCGTCGCACCGTCGCCGGGCACCATGACGATGCCCACGCTGGCGGTCACCGTGAAGCTCATGCCGGCCTGGTGGAACGGCCGCCGCAACGCGTCCAGCACACGCCGCGCGCCGGTTTCGGCGCCGGCCTCGTCGGCCCGGTTCACCAGCAGCACGAACTCGTCGCCGCCGAGCCGGGCCACGGTGTCGCCCTGGCGCAGGCAGCCGCGCAGGCGCTCTGCCACGTCGATCAGCACGCTGTCGCCGAAGGCGTGGCCGAGCGTGTCGTTGATGTGCTTGAAGCGGTCCAGGTTCAACAGCATCAAGGCAAACTGCGCTTGCTCGCGCTGCGCCAGCGCCAGGCTCATCTTGATGCGGTCGGCCAGCCGCCGGCGATTCGGCAGGCCGGTCAGCGCGTCGGTGTACGACAGGGTTTCGATGCGTTCGCCGGCTTCGATCTTTTCAGTGATGTCGCGAAACGAAAACACGCGGCCGATCGGCCGGCCGCGGCTGCACTGCGGCAGGCTGACGCGCTCGATCACCTTGCCCGAATGGAGCTGCAGCACGTCGCTGGACTGCAGCATCGTGGTCTCCTCCAGCGTGGCCAGGCGGCGCATGTAGGCGGCCGGGTCGACCACGCTGCGGCGCATCCACTCCAGCAATGCGTCGTCGTTGCGCTGCAGCAGCAACTCCGGCGGCACGCCCCACATCTGCGCAAAACGCTGGTTGCAGTTGCGGATGCGGCCCGACAGGTCGGTCACCAGGATGCCGTCGGCGGTCGATTCGAGCGTGGCGGCCAGTTGGGCGGCGGCGGTTTCGAGTTCGCGCTGCGAGCGCAGCTGCTCGCTGCGGTCGTGCAGCGCCACCACGTACAGCGCCAGGCCGGCGCCCGGCTCCACCCGGCTGACGCGCCGGGTCACCGGCACGGTCGTGCCGTCGAAGCGGCGCACCAGGGTTTCGGACTCGATGCTGTCGCTGGCGCCGTCGGCCACGTCGCCCCAGAAGCACAGTTCCTCCGGCGTGGCGGCCAGCTCCAGCACGGCCTTGCCCACCAGCTCGGACGCCGGCAGGCCCAGCAACTCGCCGGCGGCGCGATTGGCGGCGACGATTCGCAAGGCCTTCGCGTCGACCAGCCACACCGCGTGCAGCATGGCCTCGATCAGCGCCGCCAGCGCCGCCAGCGGGCTGGCCGGCTCGGACAGCAGCGCCGGATGGGTGTCAGGACTCATTGGACTGCCTTCGCGCTGCGCGCTCCGGTGTTCGCCCTTGGGGCGGCCCGGCGCGCTCATGATGATTCGTCCACTTCGCGCGCCGGCTCGAAGAAGTACACCACCCGCCTGGCCGGCGCCAGGTAGTCCAGCGCCTGCGGCGGCAGGCGCAGCGGCCGGATGCTGCGCCGGATGCCCAGGCCGGCATGCGCCTGCAGGTCGACCACCAGCGCGTCTTCGCGCGGCACCTTGGCGTCGTGCACCACCACCCGCGGCTTGAGCGGGCGGGTCGAGTTGACGCTCACCACCAGCGCGTAGCGCTCGTCGCTGAGCTGCACCGTCGAGCCTGGCGGGTACACGCCCATCATCTTGATGAAGGTGCCCAGCACGGCGGCGTCGAACTTGTGCCGGCTGGCCGCGAACAGCAGCGCCAGCGCTTCGTGCGGTGTCAGCGCCCTGGCGGCCAGGTTCGGATTGCACAGGTTGTCGTAGCGGTTCACCAGCGCGACGATGCGCGCCGGCACGGTCATGCGCTCGCCCGTCAGCCGCAGCGGGAAACCGCTGCCGTCGGCCTGTTCGTGGTGCTGCGCCACCACCAGCGCGGCGCCCGGCGCCAGGCCCATCTTGCGCGCATGCGCCACGCCGTGGGCCACATGGTCTTCGTAGTGCTTCTGCTCAGCGGCGATGAAGTGATCTTCGCGCTGGCGAACCCGGTCGGGCAGGTCGATCTTGCCGATGTCGTGCAGCAGCGCGCCCACGCCCAGGTCGAGCAGGCTGGCATCGTCCAGCCCCAGCTTGCGGCCCAGCAGCAAGGACAGGATGGTCACGTTGAGCGCGTGCGCCGAGGCCTTGCCGCCGGCCCCGCCGCTGAGCAGCTGGATGCACATCTCCTGCTCGCCCAGCATCTTGTCCACCAGCGCGCGCGACAGCTCGCGCGCCTCGCTGCCCGCGCCCAGCGGCTGGGTCGGCACACGCTGCGTCAGGCCGGTGCAGGAGCTGGCGGCTTCGGCGAACTGGTGTTCGCACAGTTGCAAGGCCTCACGTTGCCGGGCCAGCGCCCGGCGGTGCTCGACCCGGGCCTGTTCTTCGGGCGATGGCGCCGGGGCGGCCTCGCGCGCCGGCGCGTCGGCCCGAGCGCGGGTGGCCGGGCTGGCGCCGCCATCGGCGGGCAGGCCGGGGTCGGCCACGTCGCTGAGCCGGGGTTCCCAGCGAACCCGTTTGAGGCCCAGCGAGCGAATCGCAGCGATCTGTTCCGCCGAGGCAATCTTGAAGCGGCTGAGCGGAAACGGGTGCGCCATCCACCCACCCTCAAGATGCACCAGCATGCCGATTCGAAGGGCCTGGACGTCGATCAGTTCATGGTTGGGGCTTGCGCTCATGCATCACACCCGCGGCGCAGTGGGCCGCAAGGCGTGCGAGCTTCTTCGGCTTGATGGGGCCTGACTTGAGAAACGCCCCGCGGGCCGGCCGCTGCGCCGGGCCGCCAGCGGTCAGTCCGAGAAATTGTTCTCGATCCGTGCCGACCCGCGCGGCTCGCCTACTGGTAGCACCGCGCGTCCTCGATCACCTTGCCGTCGTTGGGCAGGCTGCCCACGGCGCACAGCAGCACCTCGCCACGCAGCTTGGTCACGTCGCGAATGGTTTGGGCGATGTGGTCTTGCAATCCTTCCGGCCGCTCGGCCACTTCCACCTGCAGCGTCATGTGGTCGTTGGCCATTTCGCCGCTGACCACCAGCCGCGCCTTGGCCACCGACGGGTGGCGGCGCGCAATCTCGGCCACCTGCGACGGGTGCACAAACATGCCGCGCACCTTGGCCGTCTGGTCGGCGCGCCCGAGCCAGCCTTTGATGCGCGTGTTGGTGCGGCCGGTCGGGCACGGGCCGGGCAGCACCGCCGACAGGTCGCCGGTGCCGAAGCGGATCAGCGGGTAGTCGGGGTTCAGCGTGGTGACGACGACCTCGCCGACTTCACCTTCCGGCACCGGGTCGCCAGTGCCGGGGCGGACGATCTCGACGATCACGCCTTCGTCGAGCACCAGGCCTTCGCGGGCCGTCGTTTCGTAGGCGATCAGCCCGAGGTCGGCGGTGCCGTAGCTCTGGTAGGCCAGCACCCCGCGTTCGGCCAGCCAGTCGCGCAGCGACGGTGGGAACGCTTCGCCGCCCACCGAGGCCTTGGTCAGGCAGGGCAGGGCCACGCCCATCTCGGCGGCCTTCTCAATGATGAGCTTCAGAAAGCTCGGCGTGCCGATGTAGCCGGCCGGCTTCAATTCGGCCATCACGTGGACTTGCTGCTCGGTCTGGCCGGTGCCGCCCGGAAACACCGTGCAGCCCAGCGCGTGCGCGCCGGTTTCCATCATCAGCCCGGCGGGCGTGAAGTGGTAGCTGAAGCAGTTGTGCGCCAGGTCGCCGGCGCGAAAGCCGGCGGCGAACAGCGCGCGCGCCATGCGCCAGTAGTCGGCGCTCGGGCCTTCGGGTTCGTAGATCGTGCCCGGCGAGGCATACACGCGCAGCGCGCGGCGCCGTTGCGCCGCGCCCCAGCCGATGGCCGAGAAGCCGCCGAACACGTCGGTGTCGCGCCGGGCTTTCTGGCGCTCCAGCAATTCGCCCTTGCGGGTGACCGGCAGTTGCGCCAGCGCCGCGCGCGAGCGCACGCTTGCGGCCGGCACGTCGCGCAGCAGGTCGGCAAACGCCGGCGCGTTGTTCTGTGCGTGCGCCACCTGCGCGGCCAGCCGCGCCATCAGGTCGGCTTCACGCTGTTCGGGGTCGCGGCGCTCCAGGGCGTCGGGGTGTGGGTTGCGGGCTTCGGTGGCGGTCATGGTGGCGCTGCAAAATCAATCGTCATCACCACGGCCGGCGCGGCGCTTGGCGTCGTCGACCAATTTGCGCTGGGCCGGCGGCGTGTCGACCGGGTAGCGGTCGAAACCCGAGCCGCCCGGTTTTTTGAGGTCGGCCGACAGGCGGCCTTGTTCGTCGTGGAAGTGAACAAACGCGGCGCCGCGGCAATAGAAGATGCCGGGCTTCACTTCCTTCAGGCCCGGAATGCCGCGCAACTGGCGCAGCAGCGGCTGCAGCGGTTCAAGCGCCTTCGGGTCCGCGTGGGCCATGGTGGGTTGCTCCGGGCCTGTCAAGCCAGCCAGCGCTTCCTGCGCTTGTAGCTCTTCACGTCCTTGAAGCTCTTGCGCGCCTCGCCGTCCTTGCCCGAACCGCCGGTGCCGAGGTAGAACTCCTTCACGTCCTCGTTTTCGCGCAAGTCCTTGGCCACGCCGTCCAGCACGATGCGACCGTTCTCCAGGATGTAGCCGTAGTCGGCATAACGCAGCGCCATGTTGGTGTTTTGCTCGGCCAGCAGGAAGGTCACCTGTTCCTTGGTGTTGAGATCCTTGACGATCTCGAACACCTCTTCGACGATCTGCGGCGCCAGGCCCATGCTGGGTTCGTCCAGCAGCACCATCTTCGGGCTGGCCATCAGCGCCCGGCCGATGGCGCACATCTGCTGCTCGCCGCCCGAGGTGTAGGCGGCCTGCGAGGTGCGGCGTGTCTTGAGGCGCGGGAAGTAGTTGTAGACCTTCTCCAGCGTCTGCGCCACCGCCGCCTTGCCGTCCCGGCGTGTGTAGGCGCCGGTCATCAGGTTCTCTTCGATGGTGAGGTGGGCGAAGCAGTGGCGGCCCTCCATCACCTGGATCACGCCGCGCTGGACCATGTCGGCGGTGGACAGCGCCTCGATGCGCTCGCCGCGCAACTCGATCGACCCCTTGGTCACTTCGCCACGCTCGCCGGCCAGCAGGTTGCTGACCGCGCGCAGGGTCGTGGTCTTGCCGGCGCCGTTGCCGCCCAGCAGCGCCACCACCTTGCCTTCGGGCACCTGCAGCGACACGCCCTTGAGCACCAGGATCACGTGGTTGTAGATGACCTCGATGCCGTTGACGTTGAGGAGGATGTTGCTCATGAGGAGGGTCCGT
>JANORB010000241.1:0-46551 GCA_031415135.1 Methylibium sp. | reverse complement strand
CCAGGGCTCCTCCCTCACCCCAGCCCTCTCCCGCAAGCGGGCGAGGGAGCCAACACGGGCTCCCTCGCCCCTGTACTCGGGGGAGAGGGTTGGGGTGAGGGGGCGGCGCGCGGCGTAGCTGAACATGGTCGCCAATCAGGTTCTTTCATGATTGCGATGACTCCCGAAGCGATGACCATCGGCCGACTTGCGCGCGCTGCCGGTGTCGGCGTCGAGACCATCCGCTACTACCAGCAGCGCGCGCTCTTGCCCGTGCCCTCCACCGTGGGGGCATTTCGCCACTATCCGGTGGAATTGACTGCGCGCATCCGCTTCATCAAGCGTGCACAAGAACTGGGCTTCTCGCTGGACGAGATTTCCGAACTGCTGCGGCTGGAGGACGGTACCAACCGCACCTCGATCCGACGTATCGCGTCGGATCGGCTGAACCAGATCGAGCGCAAGCTCGTTGACCTGAAGCGAATGCGGAAGGTCTTGAAACATCTGGTTGCGGAGTGCGAGCACACCCGTGCCGACCTGCCGTGCCCGATCATCGCCACGTTGGCTCTGGATATCGGTGCGCCAGCGCACGCAGTGACGCCAAAATGAGCATGACGCATGGGCCTCGCCGGGCATGCCCACTCCGCCACGTTGCGCCCGTTGACTCATCCGGCAGGCTGACGCGCTCCAATTCAGTCGTGCTCGGTGATTGAACGCTGGGTGCGCGGAAACTCGAACCCCACACGGTTGCCCGCCGCACCTGATTCCACGAAGACGCTTCCGCCGTGCATGCGTGCGATCGCTCGAACGATCGCCAACCCAAGCCCATGGCTTTCGCCGGAACGGGCGCGAGCCTCGTCGGCGCGAAAGAACCGGTCGAACATGCGTGCCGCATCGTCGCCAGAGATAGGCTCCCCGGGGTTCAAGACGGACAACCTGGCCGCGCCCGGGCCCGTCTCGACGGATACCGTGATGGTGCGGCCGCGTTCGGTATTCTTGATCGCGTTGGAAAGCAGATTAACCAATGCGCGCCGCACCAGCGCGATATTGCATTGCGCCTTGACGGAACCTTCCCGCACGGCCCGCAGTCCTGCATCTTCCAGCAGCGCTTGGCTGTATTGGATCGTTTTGTCGGCTTCCGTGCCAAGGTCAATCTCTTCGATGTCTTGAGCGCGATCGCCTTGATCGGCACGGGCGAGAAAGAGCATGTTGTTGACGATCGCATTGAGTTGATCAAGTTCTTCGAGATTCGATCCCAGCGTATCCCGCAGTTCGTGATTGGAGCGTTCAGCGGACAGCATGATCTGAGTGCCGTTGATCAAGGTCGCGAGTGGCGTTCGGAGCTCGTGGGCGACGTCGGCATTGAAGGCTTCCATCTGCTGGTAGGCTCCTTCGAGGCGGTCCAGCACGCCGTTAAACGCGTCCACGAGGCCGCTGACTTCATCATCGACATGGGTATCCGATAGACGAATGGCCATGGAATGGGGCGTGATGTTCGTCGCCTCCGCAGAGAGGCGCTTTACAGGCGCCAGACCGCGCCACGTGGCCAGCGCGCTGAGCACGACGGTCAGCAGCACGCCGAACACCCCCACCGCCAAGAGCGCGATCCTGTAGCTGGCGAGCAACTGATCGCGTGGGCGGGTTTCGGTGGCCACGCGGGCCCGCACAACCGCAAGGGGCTCGGTGTTCGCCAGTGTGGCGTCCAACGCGTCCATGACCACGCCATCCCGGCGCAACACGCGCAGGTGCCCAGGCTGGTTCAGTGTGCCGATCACTTTGGGCGGCTGTCCACCGTAGACCGCCGAGCCGTCGGCGGCTTCGAGCCAGACGCGAAGGTCACGATGGCCAATCAGCAAGTCGTCCAGATGGTGCCGCAAGCCGACCAGATCGCGCGTGACCCGGGCCTCCTCGACGAAGTGCTTCACGACCTCGATCTTGCCCAGCAACTCGTCGTGGGCGGCTCGCTGAAGTTCCTGCACCAGTGCGCGATACAGCAGAACGCCTGCAACCGTGAAAACCACAAGTGCGATGGCGCCCAGCGCCATCGTCAAGCGCAAGCCGATCGAGCGGGGAAGGACCTTCACCGATGCTCGCCTTGCTTGCCCGTATCGCGACGTTCGAGCACATATCCCATGCCGCGCACCGTGTGCAGCAGCTTGTCCGCAAACGGTTCGTCGAGCTTGACTCGCAAGCGCCGGACAGCCACCTCTACGACGTTGGTGTCGCTGTCGAAGTTCATGTCCCAGAGCTGCTCGGCCAACACGGTGCGCGACAGAACCTGCCCCTGGCATCGCATCAGCACTGTCAACAGTGAGAACTCCTGAGCTGTCAATTCCAGGCGCTGGTCACCGCGGTGCGCCCGGCGCCGCGCCATATCCACCACCAAATCGCCCAGTGTGAGGGTCAGCAGTTCCTGCTGACCCTGGACGGCGCCACGGCGCAGCAAGGCCTGCACGCGCGCCAGCAGTTCGGAGAACGCAAACGGCTTCACCAAGTAGTCGTCGGCACCGTTCTGCAGGCCGCGCACCCGGTCTTCGACCTTGTCGCGGGCGGTCAGCATCAGCACCGGCGTGTTCTTGGCCTTGCGCAACGCTGACAAGACGCCGAACCCGTCGATGCCGGGAAGCATCACATCGAGCAGCACGAGCTCGTATTCACCTTCCAGCGCGAGGTGCTTGCCGTCGATGCCGTTTCGGGCGATGTCGACCACGAACCCGTTCTCGCTGAGACCCTTTTGCAGGTAGCGGGCCAGCTTGGACTCGTCTTCGATGACCAGGATGCGCATGACCAGGGGTTCAACGGAATTCAGACGCTTCGGGTGATGGCGGCGCTCTGGGGTCCATCACGCTAGGCGGCCAGTGCCATCTGCAGCGATTGCTTGGCCCGCAAGGCCCACTTCGTACCTTGGCGGAGGGCGTCCAGCGTCGTGGAGTTTACCCGCGCGAAGAACATGCTTTCGTCGATATGGTGGCGAGAGAACGCTCTGCGCTGGCGCAATGATCGGCGTCGCCAGTCGCCTTCGAACAAGCTGCCGTCGCGTTGCGCCTCATCGAAGAACAAGGCGGCGCGATGCAGGTTGTCCAGGGCTGCAGGCGACACCGCAGGCACCGCGCGCGGCGCGGAGAGTTTGCTCTGTGCGATGAAGCGGTTCTTCCCCACCACGAGCCCCCAGGGACGCCTGCCCTCGGTCGGATCGGCGCACAAGGCTTCCAGTTTGGTCAGGCCGAAGTCCCGCGACACCCGCAGCCGCACGGCGAGCCAGGGGTCCGTCCGCCGGACGGCCTCGATCGCATCATCGGCCTCGTCGTCATTGCCTTCCAGCGGCAGGACGAGCGAATTCAGCAGCCGAGCGGCGAAGGCATCGCCTTGTTTCGCCGCCTCGTGCAACCAATGAATCCCGTTCTCGGAATCCTTCAAACTCGATGCGGAGCGGAGAATCAGAGCGCCCAGCCTTCGCTGTGCCTCCGGGTCGCCCTGGGTTGAAGCCTTCTCGAGAAAGAAGCGTGCCATCTGCGGATTGGCGACGCTGCATCGGTGATCGGCGTGGACCTTGTAGAGGTGCATCCACGCCGCGTTGCAGCCCGCGTCGGCGGCGCGCAGCAACAGCGCGGCACCCTTGCGCAGATTGCTGCCGGTGACGATGGATGCGGGAGCCATCGATCCACAGGGGATGCCACAGAGCGCACGCCCCAACACGTAGGCGGCGGCGTGATCGCCGTCGCCGGCAACCAGGTCCAGGCAGGCTTCGACCTGCCTGGCGTCGAGTCCCGGCAATTCTCTTGCACTGCCCTCTGCGAGGCGCAGTGCACCGACCATCAGAGTGGCCAGCGCAACGGTGAGGCGGGTTGTCACCGCCAAGGCGACATGCAGGCACTGGGCCAGGCGATCCAGGTTGCCTTCGTCCGCTGCGGCCCTTGCGGCCAAGGCCGCGATCGTTGCGATCCGAATGCCGTCGACGCGCGCCACGGCACGCGCGAACTCCAGCACTCCCTCGGCGCTGGTGCTGCTACCCAACGCAGCACGTGCGCGGCGTGCAGTCTCGTGCCCGCTGGCAGAGGCCATGTCGAGCCAGCGCGCGCAAGCCTTCGCCTGGCCGTGACGCAGGCAGAGCCAAACCGCGAGCTTGAACTGTGCTGCGCTGCTGCCCGCGTTCGCGGCCCGCGAGAGTGCGGCTTCCTGTCCAAGCGTCACGATGTCTTCCAGCGGCAGGCACTCGCTGATGATCGTTGCGGCTTCCGTCACTTCTTTCAGGCTGGAGTGGGTGAGGTATTCGATGCCTGTCGCAACGTGTCGAGGCAAGCCTTCGATACCCAGCAGATACCGGCGGCCCACCTCGCATCTCGCCGTCGGGTTGTGCCGCGCCTGGGCCAGCAGAAGTATGTTCTGGCGTCGCATCAACGTCTCCAATCGTGTTGTGCCGGCGGCACAACCAGGGCATGGAAAGCGGGTCGCGGTTGTTGCGCGCCAGCGGTCATTTGCATGCATCGACGATAGAAATTGCGTCCTGACGGCAGGCTTGCCGAAAGATGACCGTCTCGTCATGTCGCGCCGGCGCCGAGTTCATGGCTGCGGCCGACGCCACAGCCCGCGCCGATGAGCCCCGCGCAACCTTGTGGCGCTGGACGAACGATCTTTCGCGGTTCAGTGGGGAAGGCGCATGCGAGCGGGTCCACGTTGTCGCACACAGCGGTGAGTTCCGAAGCCGCAACGCCTAGTCTGCATCGTGACCTCGGTCCGTACGCGCCGCCGCCGCCAGATGGCCCTCATTCAGGCCGGACGGCTCGGGGTGTGTTGCACACCGCCGAGGCATGTCCAGCACTCTCAACCATGGAGATAGTTGCAATGAAAAAATCCCTGTTCGTACTTGCCATCACGGCGCTTGCCGCGGGTGCCGCCGCGGCGCAGTCGTCGGTCACGCTGTTCGGCATCGTCGATGCGTCCGCCCGCGGCGTGAAGAACGGCAGCGCCGGATCGCAGAAGCAGTTGGCGTCCGGTGGCCTGGCCACCAGCCGCTTCGGCCTGCGCGGCGTCGAGGACCTGGGGGGCGGTCTGCGCGCAGCGTTCCATCTCGAATCCGGGATTGGCGTCGATACGGGTACCACCGACGCGAAGTTCTGGGGTCGGCGGTCGACCGTCAGCCTGTTGGGCTCATGGGGTGAGATTCGCCTGGGCCGCGACTACAACCCGACCGCCGTGAACACGTTCAACGAACCCTTTGGCCTCGTCGGTGTTGGAACGATCGGCAATTTCACCTATGCGTCGGCCGCCGCGCTCGGCAGCGGCGCGACCACCGCGCTGCGCAATGACAACTCGATCGGCTACTTCCTGCCCTCCGGTCTGGGGGGAGTCTACGGATCAGCGTTGGTCGCTGCCGGCGAAGGCGTCGCAGGCAACAAGTACGCGGGCTTTCGCCTCGGCTTCGCGGCCGGCCCCTTCGATGTGGGTGCCGCCTACGGCAAGACGGCGACTGGCTCGAACATCAACTACGACCAGTACGGCCTCAAGGCGCTCTACGACGTCGGCTTCGCCAAGTTGAACTTCCTGTATGACGTGAAGAAGTGGAGTCCGCGGTCGCAAACGATGACCATGTTCGGCGTGACCGTCCCGATCGGCGCCGGAGAACTGCGCGCCGCCTACGCCGCGAACAACATGTCCGGCGGTCCAGCAGGCTCCGGTTTCGCCACCGCCGACGACAGCAAGTTGATGGCGATCGGCTACGTGTACAGCCTGTCCAAGCGGACGGCGCTGTATTCCACGTTGGCACGCACCACGAACAAGGGTGCGGCCCGTGCGTCGGTGAGCTTCACGCCGCCAGCCGGCATGTTGGGCGGTCAGACTTCGTCTGGCTACGAGTTGGGCATGTCGCACAAGTTCTGACGCGCGCGCCGAAGACCGCCGGTACGGCATCGGCGCTGCCCGCGACGCCAAGGCCGCGTTCAGGCGGCTCGTCGCGCTCACTCTGACTGGGTTGCCGCCCGCCTGATCCGACCCACTGCGATGCCGCCGGAGCTCGAAGCCCGATTCGGGTCGACCAAGCTGTTCGGCAAGCTGACAGATTTGTCATCGCGCTGTCAGCCTGTCGCAGGGGACGGGCTCCTAGAGTGATGGCACGGTGCAGCGACTGCGCCGTCTGTGCGGGAGCCAGTGACCCCGCGTCGCTCAGGAGTTTCATCATGAAAGCGCACCTCTGTACCGCCCTGCTGTCTGGCGTCCTCACGCTGCCGGCATACGCAACTTCGGGCTTCACGCCCGCTACCGGCGAGTCGGGTGGCACCTGGCATGCCATTCCTTCGACCATCACCCGCGAGCAGGTGAAGGCCGAGCTCGCCGCATGGACACGCAACCCGGTCACGGCCGACGGCTGGCGCCAATTCAACAGTGAGTCGCGCTGGGAATACGTGGGGTCCGGTTCCAGCGCCGCCGCCACGAGCCGGCCGCAGGTGATGCAGGAGTTGGCCGACTTCCGCCGCAACCCGGTGTCGCCTGACGGTTGGGCGTTTGTCGACGGGGAAATCGGCTGGGTTTTCGTCGGCACGGGTAAGCGCGTGATGGCGGCGCCACGTGCTGGTGGACCCGGCTCGGCCTCAGACGGACGCATTGCCGAAACCCGTACGCGCTGACAACGCAGCGGCCGATGCGGCTTGTACGCAGGGTCGCGACGACACCGAGCCGACGTGGGTCGGGCGAGCGATGTGACTGGATTGGTTCGGTGTCAGCGTGCGACGCCGATGGGTTGCGCGCGTTGCACCAGGATCGGCCAGTGCTGGCCGGCGATCGGCGTGGCAGCAGTCGGCCAGACGCTGGAGCGTGTCGCACGGCGCGCCAGATTGAGCGGACGTGGTGGGTCGCTGGTGCTGGCCTTCGGAGGTTGATGGGCGGGCTCAGCGTGTCGGCCCGGGTCGCCATCACCGCTGCAGCGTGACCGACAGCGTCGCGGGTGCCGCCGACTTGTTGCTCCACATCCAGCAGTAGTCCTGTTCGATCTTCGTGTTGAGGCTGTCCTTGGCGTTCGCCACTGCGGAGAGCTTGTTGGAGAACACCACCTCCTTGCCCAGGTGGTAGTGAAGATTGAAGTCGACCGGGGTGCTGGCGTCGAAGTCCCAGCGCACCTTCAGCCCCGCAGGCAGCTTGCCGCACAGCTCGACGAACTTGCCGGCGGCGATCGTGCCCTGGTGCGTGAAGCGCCCGTCGGCGGACCATCGGATGTCGACGACTTCGGCGTGGGCGCTGGCCGCAGCCACCAGCACAAACATGGCGATGAACAGGGAATGGGGCATACAAAATGTCCAGTCTCGGAGTTGAGAAGAGCTTGCGCAGTCCATGGGCCTGGTTCGTTGCCTCAACCGGACTCGCTGCCCGCGCGCAACAAGCTCGATGTCGTGGCGCCGGCAAAGTGCCAACCGACCCACAGCATCGTGAGCCCGACACCCGCGACAAAGATGCACGGCGCGAGCGCGCCGCCGCCGCCGCCGCGGGCGAGCATGGCGGCCACCACGCCGACCAGCATCAACACCCACAGCCGCAGTTCTTCGGCGGCCCCCTCGCGACCGTCCCTCGACAGGCAACACCACACGGCACCAGCGGCCAGCAGCAGCAGAGCCAGCGCCGGAGGCGCAGCCGCCGGATGCCACCAGTCCAGCCATGCGGCGCCGACGCCCGCCACCAGCGCGACGCCTGCCGCGCCCACCAGCACGCCAGCGGTCAGGCAGTTCACCGCAACGGACAGGCGCCGCCACGGAGCGCCGCGATCCATCCGTACCAGGAAGACACGGAAGGCCAGCACGGTGCTCCCGGCGAGCAGCACGCAGTCCCGCCACGCCACCGCGGCGGCCGCCATCGCTACCGCGGTGCCGATGCCGACAAGGGCTGAGAATCTGTGCGCGTTCATTGCGAGTGACTCCCGCGATCACGGCGCCGGCTGGATGTCGGTCACCATGAACTTGCCATCCTCCTTGACGGCCTTGAACTTGACCTTGCCGCCGACCTGCAGCTTGTCGAGCAGCGCCGTGTCCTTGACCTGGAACACCATGGTCATGCCGGGCATGTCGAGGTTCTTGATGTCACCGTGCTTCAGGGTGATCTTCATGTTGTCCTTGTCGATCTTGCGCACCTCGCCGTCGCTCATGTCGGATGCCGCGGCGGCCGGGTCGGTCTTCGCACTGCCCACCTTGCCTGGGTCGGAAGTCGTCTGGGCCAGGGCGTTACCGGCCAACAGGGCGGCGAGCGGCATGGCGCACCATAGGGCGAATGAAAGGGCGAACGAGAGGGCGAAAGTTTTCAGGGTTTTCATGGTGTGGTTTCCTTCTTCAACAATGTTGAGGGGTGGCTGTGCTGCCGGGCATCGGCCGCGATCGGTGGCCGCAATCAGCGGTGGCCTGCGCGGCCGAATCGACTCAATGTTTGTGGCTGCTATGGCCATCCGCCTTTGCCGCAGCCTTGCCGGCGGCGACGTTGACCAGGCCCTTCATGCCGGCGTCGTAGTGGCCAGGCTGCAGGCAGGCGAAGTCCACCTTGCCGGATTTGCTGAAGTGCCAGATCAACTCGCCCGACTTGCCCGGCGCCACGGTGACCATGCTCGGGTCGTCGTGCTCCATCTCCGGGTTCTTCTTCATCACTTCATAGTGCTCCTTCAACTCCTTCTCGGTGCCCAGCACGAGTTCGTGCTTGACCTTGCCGGAGTTCTTGACAACGAAGCGGATGGTCTCGCCCTGCTTCGCGCTGATGCTCGACGGGCTGTAGCGCATCGCGTCGCTCATGTCGATCTGCACGGTGCGGTTCACCTTGGCGGCTTTGCCGGGCTCGCCGATCGCGGATTCGTCGTGGCCGCCGGCGTGGGAGCCGGCCGCCCGGGCGAGGGGGGCTGCAAGGGCCAGGGCCAAGCTCAGCGCAGCGGCGATTGTTTGGTGACTCATGGGAGTTCCTTTCAGTTCCAGGGGTGGTGGTTGAACGCGGTGGAAGGTGTTGACGACGACAACGGGCATGCTGCGGCAGGCTGGCGAGTGGGTCCTGGCGGCAAGGTGCCGGTTGCGATGTAGGCGCTGCCCCACAAGGCGGTGTGCACCTCGCGCAGCGCGGCGCCACGTTCCTCCAACAGCCGCCAGGGACGCCATATGTTTGTGTAGGTCGTCATGTAGCGTCGGGCGCGGTACAGGTTGAACAGGTTCACCGGCCAACCCCAGGGCCACGGCAGCGTCTTCATGCCGAGTACGACGATGCGTGCGCCTGGTCTGGCAGATTCGATCAAGCGGTCGACGGCGGCCGGCGACTGCAGCACATCGTGGGTGTAGCAAAGCAGCAGCGCATCGGCCTGTTCGGCGGGACGGAAGTCCTCGACGGCGCAGCAGTCGAGGCGAAGCCGTGCGCCGCAGTTCAGCGCGTTGATGCGGCGCTGCGCCTGTTCGGCCATTTCCGGGCTCAGTTCGACGCCAACGGTTGTGCCGGACGGCCCGACCGCGGAGGCGAGCATCGGCAAGGTCGCGCCGGTGCCGCAGGCGATGTCGAACACGGTTTCCCCCGGACGCAGCGCGAGTTCGCGAACGGCGTGCAGCCTCAGGGGCTCGATTCGCGCGCAGCTGCCCTCGTAGCCCGCCGCCAGCTGGCGATAGTTCTCGCGCGCCCGCGCGGCGTCGGGTTTGGGCTTCAGGTTTTGCAGAAGAGAGAGGGCCATGGCCGGGTCGGAGGTGGGTGAAATTCAGTGGCCGGAATGGCCGCCGGCGGGTTTGCGCACCTTGACTTCGGTGTCGGTCTTGGGCCGCACCACCGGCGGCATCGAACCCGTGCCCTCGGCCTTGAAGCGCGCCGGCTCGGCCAGAGTTCCGGTGAATTCATAGGCCACGGTGCCGGGCGGATGTTTGTACCAACCGGGGTCTTTGTAGTCGCCCGCCAACTGGCCGTTGCGCACCTTGACGACACTGAACATGCCGCCCATGCCGACCGCGCCGAACGGGCCGGCGCCGGTCATCATCGCGGCGGTGTTGTCGGGCAGCGGCATCTCCATTTCGGTCATGTCCTTCATGCCGCGCTCGCCCATCACCATGTAGTCGGGAACCAGCCGGGTGATCTGCGCCGCCACGCCCCGGTGGTCGACCCCGATCATGGTCGGCACGTTGTGCCCCATCGCGTTCATCGTGTGGTGGCTCTTGTGGCAGTGGAAGGCCCAGTCGCCTTCTTCATCGGCCAGGAAGTCGATCTGCCGCATCTGGCCCACCGCCACGTCGGTGGTCACCTCGTACTGGCGGCTGCTTTTGGGGGTGGGCCCACCATCGGTGCCGGTGACCAGGAACTCGTGGCCGTGCAGGTGGATCGGGTGGTTGGTCATCGTCAGGTTGCCGATGCGGATGCGCACCTTGTCTCCCTTGCGAACGACGAGCGGATCGATGCCGGGAAAGATGCGGCTGTTCCAGCTCCAGAGGTTGAAGTCGAGCATCGTCATGATCTTCGGCGTGTAGCTGCCGGGGTCGATGTCGTAGGCGTTGAGCAGGAAGACGAAGTCGCGGTCCACCTCGTCAATGAGCGGATGTTTGTTCTTCGGGTGCGTGATCCAGAAGCCCATCATCCCCATCGCCATCTGCACCATCTCGTCGGCATGCGGGTGGTACATGAAGGTGCCGGGCCGGCGCGCGACAAACTCGTACACATAGGTCTTGCCGGGCGGGATGCCCGGCTGGTTGAGCCCCGTCACACCATCCATGCCGTTGGGCAGGCGCTGGCCGTGCCAGTGGATGCTGGTCAGCTCGCCCAGCTTGTTGGTGACGAAGATGCGCACCCGGTCGCCTTCGACCACCTCGATCGTCGGCCCCGGGCTCTGGCCGTTGTAGCCCCACAGGTGGGCCTTGAAGCCGGGCGTCATCTCGCGCACCACCGGTTCGGCGACGAGGTGAAACTCTTTCACGCCGTTGTTCATGCGCCAGGGCAGGGTCCAGCCATTGAGCGTGACCACCGGGTTGTAGGGCCGCCCGGTGTTCGGTACCAGCGGCGGCATCGTGTCGGGCCGGGTCTGAATGACCGGTTCGGGCAGCGCGGCCAGCGCCACCTTGCTGACCGCGGCGGCTGCGGCGGCGGCCGTGATCGCACCGGCGCCACTGAGCATCTTGCGTCGCGAAAGCATGTGGGAGTCCTTCATGTTCAGTGCCCCGCGGCGCCGGCTTCGGCGGCCATCGCCGGGCCCGCGGGGGCCGCCAGGCTCGGTTTGCCGATCAGCGCCATGTCGAGATCGGCCTGCGCGAGCCAGAAGTCGCGCAGCGCCTCGATGGCGGCGTTGACGCTGGCGATCTGCGCGCGCGCGTCGGCCAGCAACTCGAACACACCGATCAGCATGCCGTTGTAGCGCAGCAGGTTTTCGTCGGCGATGCGGCGCCGCAGCGGCACGAGCTCGTCGAAGTGGTGGCGTGCGATGTCGTGCGCCGAGCGGTACGCGGTGTAGGCCTCGCGCACCTCGGAGCGGGCGTTGACCGCGGTCTCGGCGGCCCGGTGCAGCGACTGCATGTACACGCCTTCAGCCCGCGCCACCCGGGCGCCGCCCCAATCGAACAAGGGCAGCTCCAGGCCGATCTCCCAGCCGCGCTGGGTCGGCGCTTCGTTGGAGCGGTTGTTCAGCAGGCCCAGCTCGAGCACGTTGACGAAGCGCGTGGTGCGCGTCAGGCCCAGATTGCGGGCGGTCTGCTCGGCGGCGAGCTTGGCCGACTGCACGTCCAGCCGCTGCGCCAGCGCGACCCGTTCGATGTCGGGCAGTTCCAGCGCTTGCCTGGGCAGGTCGGGCAGCCGCTCCGGCAGCATGAATCGGGTCTGCGCGCCCCAGGCGCCCAGCAGCCGCGTGAGGCGCTCGCGCGAGGATCGCTCGGCCTGCTCGGCGCGCGCCAGGTTCAACGCCGCATCGGCGTAGAAGGCCTGCTCACGGGCGCGCTGCAACTTGTTGAAGTTGCCCACCTGCTCCATCCGGCGCGCCAGCTCCGCGCTCGCGTCGGCCACTTGTTTCACCTGCCGCAGGTAACGCACCGACTCGGTCGCCGCAAGCGCGTGCAGGTAGGCCTTGCGCGTGTCGGCGGCCAGCGACAGCACGCTCAAGCCGACCGTGCCCTGGGCCTGCTCGAAGCGGCGCGCTTCCATCCGGCCGATCAGCGGCAGCACCAGCAGCCGCGCGAGGTTGAAGTGAAAGCCGCGTTCGAGTTCGACCTCGCTGCCGCGGGTCAACCGTCCGAAACTGAAGCCCGGGTTGGGCAGGCGGCCGGCCTGCACGACTTCGGCTTCGGTGATGCCGAGTTCGGCAAACGCGGCCTGCAAGCCGCGGTTGTTGAGCAGCGCCACCTGAACCGCGTCGTCCATCGTCAGCGGTTTGGCCAGCAGCTCGGTGACACGTTGGTCGATGCCGTCCTGGTCGGCGTCGGTGCGGGCCCAGCGCAGCTCCTTGCCCAGCCTGTCCTTTGCGGTCCGCTCGACCGAGGCGAAGCCGCCGTCCGAGCTGAACGAGGCGCAGCCGCTCAACACCGCCGCGCTGGCCAGCAGGGCCAACAAGCGCGCGGCGGTTGAGGATCGTGTCAGGGTGGCGACACTCATCGCACGGCTCCGGGCGACACCGGAGGAGGGGTGGCAGCCGGGGGCGCGGAAGCCGGCGCGGAAGCCGGCGCAGAAGCGGCCGCCGAATCGGGCACCTGCGCCTCGCGCGCATAGACCCGCCATCCGCCGATGCGGGTGACGGTGTCGTTGGCCTCGCGCCACGAGACGAGTTTTTCGTCGCTCAGGCGCCTGTAGGCGGTGAACGCCGATTGATACGCCACCGAAGGCACTTGGGCGTGGGCATCGATCGGGTCGGGCCTGGCGCTGCGTGGCGCCGGCTGGGGCTGGGCCTGGGCCATCAGTGCGACGGCGAGCAGTGGCGCGGGCGCGAGCCAGCGGGTTGAGATTCGGACCATGGAGTCCTCGCGTCAAAGTCGGTGGGTCTCGGCGCCGCTGGATCAACACCAGCACAACGCCAAGGCGACAGAAGCCGGCCGAGGAACCGCGTGTCAGTGCACGCGCTTCGAACCGCCGGTCAGGCGGGCAGCGGGCGGGGAGGGCGTTCGAGCCCGCCGGCCGCGGCGCGGCCGGTGTCGCGCGCCATCGCCGGGCGCGGCAAGGCGTCGGGCACGGGCGCTGCGGGCAGCACGATCTCGGGCGAGACCGAGCTGGCGCTGTGGCACAGATCGCACAGCGTGCACGCATTGACCACGCTGCCGGTGTTGTCGGCCGCGGCCTCATGGCAGGCCGGCGCCGCCGGCGCGCTGTGATTCGACGATGCCTCTGAGGCGATGTGCGCCGGCGCCGCCGGCATCACCATGGACGCCACCGCCCAGCCGCGCAACGGCAGCAGCGCGAGCATCAACCACAGGATCCACAGACGACGGGGCATTCGGCGAGTATAGGAGTGACGTGTCGCGCCCAATGCGCGGTCCCCGTCTGCGACCCTCGGACCGCGCCCGAGGTTCCGTCCGTCGACCTCTACAATTTCGAGGCGGCGTCGAATCGACTCGCCCCACACACCCGAAAGCGCCCACCATGAAAGCCGAGCCCGCCGTGCCCGCCGCCGATTGCCACGACCTGTCCCACATCGCACCGCGCGACAAGGCCGAGATCCTGGCGCAGGCGCTGCCCTACATCCGCAAGTTCCATGGCAAGACCATCGTCATCAAGTACGGCGGCAACGCGATGACCGACCCCAGCCTGCAGCAGGACTTTGCCGAGGACGTGGTGCTGCTCAAGCTGGTCGGCATGAACCCGGTGGTGGTGCACGGTGGCGGCCCGCAGATCGAGGAGGCGCTGGCCAAACTGGGCAAGAAGGGCACGTTCATCCAGGGCATGCGGGTGACCGACGAAGAAACCATGGAAGTCGTCGAATGGGTGCTGGCCGGCCAGGTGCAGCAGGACATCGTCGGCCTCATCAACGTGGCCGGCGGCAAGGCCGTGGGCTTGACGGGGCGCGACGGCGGGCTGATCCGGGCCCGCAAGCTCAAGCTGATGGACCGTGACGATCCGGCCAAGGAACACGACATCGGCTCGGTCGGCGAGATCGAGTCGATCGACCCGAGCGTGGTGAAGGCCTTGCAGGACGACCAGTTCATCCCGGTCATCTCGCCGCTGGGCTTCGGCCGCGAGAACGAAAACTACAACATCAATGCCGACGTGGTGGCCGGCAAGCTGGCCGAGGTGCTGAAGGCCGAAAAGCTGATGATGCTGACCAACACGCCCGGTGTGCTCGACAAGGCCGGCAAGCTGCTGACCAACCTGACCGCGCGCGAGATCGACGGGCTGTTCGCCGACGGCACCATCAGCGGCGGCATGCTGCCCAAGATTTCATCGGCGCTGGACGCGGCCAGGAACGGCGTGAACACCGTCCACATCATCGACGGCCGTGTGCCGCACGCGATGCTGCTGGAGGTGCTGACCGAGCAGGCCTACGGCACGATGATCCGCTCGCATTGAGCATTTTCGGCAAGGCCCGCCGCGTCTGGCTGTTCGACCTGGACAACACGTTGCACGACGCCAGCCACGCGGCGTTCGGCCCGACCAACCTGGCGATGACGGACTACATGGTCACGCACCTGGGGTTGGCGCGTGACGAGGCCGCGGCATTGCGCCAGCGCTACTGGAATCATTACGGCGCCACCTTGCTGGGCCTGGTGCGCCACCACGGCGTGAAGGCCAGCCACTTCCTGGCCGAGACCCACCGCCTGCCGGGCCTGGAGCAGCGGCTGCGCACCAGCGCGCACGACCGCGCGGCATTGAAACAGTTGGCGGGCCGCAAGTTCATCCTGACCAATGCGCCGCGCGACTACGCCTTGCGCGTGTTGAACACCCTGAGGCTGGCCGATTGTTTCGACGGCGTGATCACGATCGAGGACATGTGCATGTTCGGCCAGCCGCGGCCCAAGCCCGATGCGCGAATGTTCCGCAGCGTCGCCGCGCGCCTGAAAGTGCGCCCCGAACACTGCGTGCTGGTCGAAGACACGCTGGAGCACCAGAAGACGGCACGCCGCCTGGGCATGAAAACCGCGTGGATGCAGCGATATCTGGACGGGCGCTTCCGCGGGACGTTGCGCGATGGCGACAACGCGGGCCTGAAACGCCGCGAAGTTGGTGTTCACCCGTGTCGAAAGCCGCCATACGTGTGTGCCAAAATCAAGTCGCTTCAAGCGCTGCGCCTCCTGTGATGACCCACACCTCCGACCTGCCTTCCACCGACGCCGAAGACGACCGTGAACCGCAGGCGCCCGTGGTGGCACTCGCCGCACCCGCCGCGCGCAAACGCCCCAAGCCGGGCGAGCGCAGGGTGCAGATCCTCGAGACGCTGGCGGCCATGCTGGAGCAGCCGGGCGCCGAACGCATCACCACCGCGGCGTTGGCGGCCAAGCTCGATGTCAGCGAGGCCGCGCTGTACCGCCATTTCGCCAGCAAGGCGCAAATGTTCGAAGGGCTGATCGACTTCATCGAGCAAAGCGTGTTCACGCTGGTCAATCAGATCAACGAGCGCGAGCCCGTGCCTACGGTGCAGGTGAACAAGGTGCTCACGGTGCTGCTGCAGTTCGGCGAAAAGAACCCCGGCATGACGCGCGTGATGGTCGGCGACGCGCTGGTGTTCGAGAACGACCGTTTGCTGGCCCGCATGAACCAGTTCTTCGACCGGATCGAGTCGCAGTTGCGCCAAAGCCTGCGGCTGGCGGCCGAAAGCGCGGGCTCGGCGCAGCCGACGGTCGAAGCCAACCTGCGCGCTTCGGTGCTGACCGCGTTCGTGGTTGGCCGCCTGCAGCGCTACACCCGCTCGGGCTTCAAGCGCAGCCCCACCGAACAGCTGGACGCCGCCTTGCGCATGCTGGTGGGCTGAGAGGCTGAGAGTCTTTCAATCATGCCCCCTCATCACACCAGAAGACGCCCGCTCGTCGTTGCAAATGCTCGCCATAGCCCGAGCTATGGCTGCGCTTTGCGCCTGGATCGGCCGCCTTCTGGCGCGCTGCTCGGACACGCTCGAAAAACTCTCAGCCTCTGAGCTGCTGAGTTGTTGACCGCGTTGCACTGGCGCTGATGCTCACCATCACGGTCGGTGGCCAGCCGCTGACCCTGCTGCCGCAAAAGGCGGCCTTCCTGCCCGAATCGCACACGCTGCTGATCGCCGATGCGCACATCGGCAAAGCGGTGAGCTTTCGCCAGCTCGGCGTGCCGGTGCCGCGCGGCACGACCAGCGAAACGCTGGCGCTGCTGGGCGAACTGGTGCAGCGCCTGGGCGCGCGGCGGGTCGTGTTCCTGGGCGACTTCTTGCACTCGGCGCGTTCGCATGCCGCAGCCACGCTGGGCGCGCTGGCGCGCTGGCGCCAGGCCCACGCGGGGCTGGCCCTGACGCTGGTGCGTGGCAACCATGACGACCGCGCCGGTGATCCGCCGCCGCGGCTGGGCATCGAATGTGTCGACGAGCCGCTCGGCCTGGGCGGCCTGGCGCTGTGCCACCACCCGCGGCCCCGCGCTGGCGCCTACGTGCTGGCAGGGCATCTGCACCCTTGTGTCAGCCTGGGCGGCAGGGCGCACGATCGGCTTCGCCTGCCGGTTTTCTGGTTCGGCCAGCACGTCGGCGTGCTGCCGGCGTTCGGCGCCTTCACCGGCATGCATGGCATTCGCGCGGCCAAAGGCGAACGGGTCTTCGCGGTGGGTGGCGACCGGGTCACGGAGTTGCCCGGCAGCGGGGACTGAAATCGGTGCCAGTGAAATCGGTGCCAGTGAGATTGGCGCCGCTGAAATCGGCGCCGCTACACTGCCGCCTGCCCGCTCTCGTGCGTCGTTCGACTCGCTCGCCATGTCCAACCCCACCGACCCGCTGTTGCACCTGATCACCCGCGCCGAGGCCTTGTTGGCGCGCCTGGAAGCGGTGTTGCCGCACCCGTTGACGGCGCCCGATTGGGCCGCATCGATCGCGTTTCGCTACCGCAAACGGGGTGGCTCCGGCGTGGTCGAGCCGGTGCGCCATGTGGCGCCGATCCGGCTGGCCTCGCTGGTCGAGGTCGAGCCGCAGAAGGAGCGGCTGCTGCGCAACACCGAGCAGTTCGTGGCCGGCTTTGGCGCCAACAATGTGCTGCTGACCGGCGCGCGCGGCACCGGGAAAAGTTCGCTCATCAAGGCGGTGCTCAACGAGTTTGCGCCGCAGGGGCTGCGCCTGATCGAAGTCGACAAGACCGATCTGGTGGACTTGCCCGACATCGTCGACCTGGTGGCCGAGCGGCCGGAGCGCTTCATCGTGTTTTGCGACGACCTGAGCTTCGACGAGGGTGAGCCGGGCTACAAGGCGCTCAAGTCGATTCTGGATGGTTCGGTCTCGCAGTCCAGCGACAACCTGCTGATCTACGCCACCAGCAACCGGCGCCACCTGCTGCCCGAATACATGAAGGAAAACCTCAGCTACAAACACCTGGAAAACGGCGAGGTGCATCCGGGCGAGGTGGTGGAGGAAAAGATCTCGCTGAGCGAACGCTTCGGCCTGTGGGTCAGCTTCTACCCGTTCAGCCAGGACGAATACCTGGCCATCGTGGCCCAGTGGCTGCGCGGGTTTGGCGTCAGCGAAGAGTCGATCGCGCGGGCGCGCCAGGAGTGCCTGGTGTGGGCGCTGGAGCGCGGCTCGCGCTCGGGTCGGGTGGCGTTTCAGTTCGCCAAGGACTACGCGGGAAGGCATCACGCCTGATGGATGCGGTGAACCCGGACCGCGCGCCGGTCGACGTCGCGGTGGGCGTGCTGATCGACGCCGACGGCCGCTTCCTCGTCACCTCGCGCCCGCAAGGCAAGGTGTATGCGGGCTATTGGGAGTTTCCGGGCGGCAAGCTCGAAGCCGGTGAATCGGTCGAGCAGGCCTTGCATCGCGAGTTGCACGAGGAACTGGGCATCCACATCGGCGCCGTGCACCGGTGGAAGATCGAGTTGATGGACTACCCGCACGCCCGCGTGCGCCTGCACTTCTGCAAGGTGTTCGAGTGGAGCGGAGCGTTCGAGATGCGCGAGCGCCAGGCGATGGCTTGGCAGACGCTGCCGCTCGAGGTGGTGCCGGTGCTGCCCGGCACCGTTCCGGTGCTGCGCTGGTTTGCCACCGAGCGGGGCTTTGCAGGCGCCACGCACCGCGAGGTTTGAACGCGCCGCTACACTGCCCGGCATGGATTGGCTCGATGAAGTGAAGTGGGACGCGCAGGGCCTGGTGCCGGTGATCGCGCAGGAAATCGTCAGCAACGACGTGCTGATGTTCGCCTTCATGAACCGCGAGGCGCTGGCCAGGACGGCCGAGCTGGGCGAGGCGGTGTATTTCAGCCGTTCGCGCCAGCGCCTGTGGCACAAGGGCGAAAAGAGCGGCCACACCCAGAAGGTCCACGAATTGCGACTCGACTGCGACAAGGACGTGGTGCTGCTAAAAGTGCAGCAGTTGGGCCACACGCCCGGCATCGCCTGCCACACCGGCCGGCACTCGTGCTTCTTCCATCTGCTCGACGGTGGCGAATGGAAAACCACCGAGCCGGTCTTGAAAGACCCCGAAAGCATCTACAAATGAGCACCAGCAACGACACGCTGGAGCGGCTGGCGCAAGTGATCGAAACCCGCCGCGCCGGCGATCCGGACAAGAGCTACGTGGCGCGCCTGTTTCACAAGGGACATGACGCGATCCTGAAAAAGATCGGCGAAGAAGCGACCGAAACCGTGATGGCCTGCAAGGACGGCGACCGTGTGGCCATCGTGCATGAGGTTGCCGACCTGTGGTTTCATTCGATGCTCGCCCTCAGTGCCTTCGGTTTGAAGCCCGCCGATGTGCTGAAGGAACTGGAGCGCCGCGAGGGACTCTCAGGGCTTGAGGAATTCGCATCACGCAAGATGCAGGACCGTGAGGCCAGTGGAACATGAACGACGTGATCGACCTCGAAGACGACAAGCAGCGCTCCCTGAAGACCGTCGGGAACATCAGTTACCTGTTGCACACCATTGTGGCGGTCAGTGCGTTGTTGCCGGGCGTGCAAGCCAGCGTGGCGTTGTTGATCGTCGCCTTCATCATCGACATGGTGAAGAAGGACGATGCGGCGGGCACCTGGCAGGAATCGCATTTCCGCTGGCGCATTCGCACCGTGCTGTGGGCCGGCGGCCTGTACGTGGTGACCATTCCGCTGTGGTTGCTGCTGGTGCTGCCGGGCTGGATCGCCTGGGCGCTGATTTCGATCTGGTTCCTGTACCGCGTGGTCCGCGGCTGGATGAATCTGAGCGCCGGCAAGGCGATGCCGCAGTAAGCGATGTCTGCCATGAGCCACGACCCGAACTGCGTCTTCTGCAAAATCGTCGCCGGTCAGATCCCCTGCCGCAAGGCGCACGAGGACGAGGAACTGCTGGTCTTCCACGACATCGCGCCGTGGGCGCCGGTCCATGTGCTGGTGATTCCGAAGCAGCATGTGTCGACGATGTACGAGCTGACCGACGCGCACACACCGCTGCTCGGGCGCATGCTGGCGCTGGCCCCGAAGTTGATGCTGGAGCTGGGGGTGGTGGGCGGCTTTCGCACGCTGATCAACACCGGGCCCGATGGGCGCCAGGAAGTGCAGCATGTCCACATGCACGTCATGGGTGGGCCCAGGCCGTGGGCCAAGGGTTGAGCGCGGGCGTGGTGGCGCGCTGGCCTAAAATTCAATCATTCCTTTTTGGAGAGAAATCATGGGTTCATTCAGCGTTTGGCATTGGCTGATCGTCTTGCTCATTGTGGTGTTGGTGTTCGGCACCAAGAAGCTCAAGAACATCGGCTCCGACCTGGGAGGCGCGGTCAAGGGCTTCAAGGACGGTGTCAAGGACGGCGGCGCGTCGGCGGCGCCGGCCGACCCGCTGGCGCCCGCCGCGCAGGTGAGCAATGCGCAGAAGGCGGCCGACGACAACACGGTGGATGTGCAGGCCAAGACCAAGTCCTGAGCCGTTTGAACCGCTGGCGATGATTGACTTCGGCTTCGACAAGATCGCGCTCATCGGCGCGGTGGCGCTGATCGTCATCGGCCCTGAAAAGCTGCCGCGTGTGGCGCGCACCGTGGGGCACATGCTGGGCAAGGCGCAACGTTACGTGGCCGACGTGAAGGCCGAGGTCAATCGTTCGATCGAGCTCGAAGAGCTGAAGAAGATGAAGACCGAGTTCGAAGGCGCGGCGCGCGATGTCGAGCAAGCGGTGTCGAATGAGATTCACCAGACCAGCGCCGATTTCGACAAGACCTGGCAGGACGCGACCGCCGGGCTGCCGGCCCACAGCGGCCAGCATGAAGAGTTGCAAACGCCGCCGCTCGAATACAAGAACCCGAAGAAAAAATGGCGCCTGAAACGATCGGCGACGCCGCAGTGGTACAAGCAGCGAAACGGCATCCGGGCCAAGGCGCAGTCGGGTGCGGCGCGGGTGGCGCGGTTGCGCCCGCCGCGTGCGCGGGCTTGACCCTTCGATGAGCGGCGACGACAAGAGCCCCGACGAACTCGCGGGCACCGAGCAACCCTTCGTCACCCACCTGGTCGAGTTGCGCGACCGCCTGGTCCGCGCCGCCATCGCCGTGGGCGTTTGTTTCGGTGTGCTGGCACTGTGGCCCGGCCCGAGCGCGCTGTACGACTTGCTGGCCGCACCGCTGGTGGCGCAGTTGCCCGCCGGCACGACGCTGATTGCCACCAACGTGATCTCGCCGTTCCTGGTGCCGCTGAAGATCACGCTGCTGGCGGCGTTCCTGGTCGCCTTGCCGGTGGTGCTCTACCAGGTGTGGGCGTTCGTCGCGCCTGGCCTGTACACACATGAAAAAAAGCTGGTCATGCCCTTGGTGGTGTCGAGCACGCTGCTGTTTTTCATCGGCGTGGCGTTCTGCTACTTTTTCGTGTTCGGGCAGGTGTTCAAGTTCATCCAGAGTTTTGCGCCCAAGAGCATCACCGCCGCGCCTGACATCGAGGCCTACCTCAGCTTCGTGCTGACCATGTTCATTGCGTTCGGTGCCGCTTTCGAGGTGCCGATCGTGGTGATCGTGCTGGCGCGCATGGGGCTGGTGAGCATCGAAAAATTGAAAGCCTTTCGAAGCTATTTCATCGTGCTGTCGTTCATCATCGCCGCAGTGATCACGCCACCCGACGTGGTGTCGCAACTCGCGCTGGCCATCCCGATGTGCCTGCTGTACGAGGTCGGCATCTGGGCCGCGCGGATCTTCATCAAGCACACCCAGGCGCCCGCCGAAGAGACGCCGCAGTCCTGACGCGGTCAGCGCTCTCAGCGCTCGGGCGGCAGCTTTTGCCTGGGCCGTTGCGCCACCAGCACGTTCAGCTCCAGCGCCTGCTCGCCGCGCTGGACACCGATGACCGCTTTGGCCTGCGGCTTCAGGGCGGCCACCGCGCCCAGCAACTGGGCCGTGTTGGCAATCGGCGCGCCGCCTATTCTGACCACCACATCGCCCGGCCGCAGCCCGGCGGTGCTGGCGGGCCCGCTGCCCAGAACGCCGGTGATCAGCACACCCTGCTTGATGGGCAAGTTCAGGGTTTCGGCGATTTCGGGCGTCAGATCGCGCGGCTCCACGCCGATCCAGCCGCGCGTCACCTGGCCGTCCTTGATCAGGCCTTCCATCACCTGGCGCGCGGTGCCGACCGGGATCGCGAACCCGATGCCCAGGCTGCCGCCGCTGCGTGAGTAGATCGCGGTGTTGATGCCCAGCAGGTTGCCGTTGGCGTCGACCAGGGCGCCGCCGGAATTGCCGGGGTTGATGGCCGCGTCGGTCTGGATGAAGTTCTCGAAGGTGTTGATGCCGAGCTGGTTGCGCCCGAGCGCGCTGATGATGCCCGAGGTCACCGTCTGGCCCACGCCGAACGGGTTGCCGATGGCCAGCACCACGTCGCCGACCTGCATGCCGTCGTTGTCGCCGAAGGCGATTGCCGGCAGGCGATCGAGCTCGATCTTGAGCACGGCCACGTCGGTGTCGGGGTCGGTGCCGATGACCTTGGCCTTGGCCTGGCGACCGTCGGCGAGCATCACCTCGATGTCATTGGCGTCGGCCACCACGTGGTTGTTGGTGAGCAGGTAGCCGTCGCTGGAGACGATGACGCCCGAGCCCAGGCCGACCTGTGGCTCCTGCTGCATTTGCCGCGCACGGTCGCCGAAGAAGAACTGGAACCACGGGTCGTTGCCGTTCGGATTGCGCGCGGGCGCCTTGCTGGCCGTGATGCTCACCACCGCCGGCGTCGCCCGGCGCGCCGCGCCGCTGTAGCTTGTGGGCGTCGCGCCGCTCAAGGCCACCGGCTGGACCGCGGGCGGTGCCGGTCCAATGGCGGTGACATTCGCGGCCGGCCCCGGCCGGCGCGCCAGCCATTCGGGCTTGAGCGTGGTGACGACAAACAGCACTGCCACGGCGACCGTCACCGCTTGGGAGAAAATGAGCCAGGTTCTGCGCATGGAAGGTGATGGTGATGGCCGCACGAGGCGAGATCGAGACGTACCTCGGTGCCCTGCTTGACGTGGGCCGGTTCCGGGATTATGGGCCGAACGGTTTGCAGGTCGAGGGCAAACCCGAGGTCCACAGAATCATCTCCGGTGTGACGGCCAGCCGCGCGTTGATCGAGGCGGCGGTGCAGTCGCAAGCCGATGCCATCCTGGTGCACCATGGCTTGTTCTGGAAAGGGCACGATGGCCGCGTGACCGGCTGGTTGAAGCAGCGCCTGGCGTTGTTGCTGGCGCACCAGATCAACCTGTTCGCGTACCACCTGCCGCTGGATGCACATGCCGAATGGGGCAACAACGCGCAGTTCGGCCTGCAGTTCCAGTGGTGTGCTCAAGGGCGGTTCGGCGATCAGGATCTGGGCTTCATCGGCGCCGCCGCCCAACCGACGACCGCGCTGGAGCTGGGTGCGCTGCTGCAGCAACGCCTGGGCCGTGCGCCGACCGTGGTGGCGGGCGATGGCCGGCCGTTGCGGCGCATCGCGTGGTGCACCGGCGGCGCCCAGGGGTACTTCGAGTCGGCCATCGCGGCCGGGGCCGATGGGTATGTCACCGGTGAGATTTCCGAACCGCAAGCGCACCTGGCGCGCGAGACCGGGGTGGCATTCCTGGCCTGCGGGCACCACGCCAGTGAACGCTTTGGTGCGCCGGCGTTGGCCCGGCATGTGGCGTCGAGATTCGGGCTGGAGCACCGTTTCATCGACATCGACAACCCCGCTTGAGACGCCCAAGCTGGCGACAATGCGGCCATGGCGCGCGCCTCTCCCATCCCGCTGGCGCTGACGATGGGCGACGCCTGCGGCATCGGCCCGGAGATCATCGCCTCCCTGTTTCGCAGCCCTGAATCCGCCGGTTGCGTGGTGGTCGGCGATGTGGGCGTGATGCGGCGCGCGGCGGCGCTGCGGGGTGGGCTGCTGGTGGTCGCGCACATCGAGTCGGCGGCCGACGCCGCGCACGCTCCGGGGAACTGCATCCCGGTGCTGCAAGTCGAGGGCTTGAGCACCGAGTTGCTCGCACTGCCCATGGGCCAGGTCGACGCGCGCGCGGGAGCCGCGGCGGCGGCTTGCATCCGCGCGGCCGTGCGGCTGGCGCACCAGGGCGAGATCGCGGCCATCGTGACGGCACCGATCCACAAGGAAGCGCTGGCCGCAGCCGGCGTGAGCTTTCCCGGCCACACCGAAATGCTGCAGGCGCTGGCCTGGCCCGGGCAGGCGCCGCAGCCGGTGCGCATGATGCTGGCCAACGAGGAGTTGCGCGCCGTGCTGGTCACGATCCACATGTCCTTGCGCGAGGCCATCAACGCGGTGACGTTCGATGCGGTGCTGCAAACCATCGTCATCGCCCACCGCGCGGCGGCCGGCTGGGGCCAGCCGAGACCGCGGATCGCGGTCGCGGGCCTCAACCCGCACGCCGGCGAGGGCGGCTTGTTTGGCGACGAGGAAATCAGAATCATCGGCCCGGCGGTGCGTGCGGCGCGCTCGCAGGGCATCGACGCGCACGGCCCGTTTGCGCCCGACACCGTGTTCATGCGCGCCCGCCATTCGCCCGGCCACACCGGCGAATTCGACATCGTGGTCGCCATGACGCATGACCACGGGCTGATCCCGGTCAAGTACCTGGGCGTCGAGCAGGGGGTCAACGTGACGCTGGGATTGCCGTTCGTGCGCACCAGCCCGGACCATGGGACCGCATTCGACATCGCGGGCCAGGGCATCGCCGATGGGTCCAGCCTGCTGGCCGCGGTGCGCATGGCGCGGCGCCTGGCGGCAGCCTGAGAACGATGGCCGCGGCGGGTCAGTGCCTGGGCGCGGGCTTGGGCGGCGGGGCTTTCATCGCCGCGAGTTGCTTGCGCGCGCGCTGGGTGGCGCGCTCCATCAGGTAGGCGTTTTCGAAGGCGCGCAAGCGGCCGGTCTCGCACATGCGGGTCAGCATGCGCGAGGTCATCGAGATGGTTTCCTGGTACTTCTTGCCGCGGCTGAAAACAAAGAAGCTGCGGCCCGGGCTCATGTAGGTCAGGCGCACCTTCTGCCATTGCTCCTTCAGATTCATCTGGTAGGCGAAGCCGAGCTGGATGTTGTCCATCAGCCTCACGCCTTGCGTCGGTTCGTTGGGCTCGGTGCTGGCCAGGTCGAGGTTGATGTCGACGCCGAGATGCAAGGCCGAGGAGTCGCCGGCGTCCGGGTCGCCTTCGGCGCCGAGGTCGATGTCGACCTTGCCGGACCAGTCGACCGCGCTCTCCTGGACCAGGCCGACCGCGCGAGCCTCCTCGGGTGTGAAGCGGCGCTCGATCTCCACGCTCTCCTCGACCTTCGGAATCGCCTCGGACGATGAAACGGAGTCGTTGCCCGGCACCGGCATGCCGAACACCGCGTCGAGTTGCTTCACCATCAAATTGTGGTCGAGCTCGGAAAGCGCCTGGCCCTTGAGCGACTCGGCGTGGGCCGGCAACAGCTTGCTGAAAAACTCTTTTTGTGCAGGCTCCGACCAGCCGAGCAATTTCATGCCCTCGTACAAGTCCTTCATCAGCGGCGGCAATTGCATCAGGAACTTCTTGCGCAGCGCCGGCGAGCCCTTGGGTTGCACGCTCATCACCAGGTCGCGCCCGACGCGTCGGTAGCGCGTCGCGCGGTCCGACGCCGCACCGTCGCGGCTGACCGCCAGCACCATGGCCTGGCTCCAGACCTGCGACAGGAAATCGCGCAGGTACTTCGGCAGTGACAGTGGTGCCAGCGCGGTCTGCAGCTGAAGCATGTAGCGCTGCTGGATGCGCAGCTCGGATTCCTTGCTCTCCAGCGTCGCGGCCGCGCCGGTTTGCTCGACTGCGACATGGGTCTGCCGCGCAATGAAGCTTTCGAGTTCGGACAGCTTGGCCGAGTAGATGTCGATCTGGTCGAAGTCGCCTTCAACGATCTCCTGCACCAGCTCGCGCACCCGGGTGATGAACTCCTTGCCCGGGCCTTCGTCGAAATCGTCGAACGCGCAGGCCAGCGAGGCCATGCGGTTGACAAAGCGGCGCACCGGGTGGCGGCGCGACGAAAAGAAGCTCGAGTCGTTCAACGCCACGCGCAGGACCGGCAATTGCAGGCGCGCGATCTGCCGCGCCATCTGCGGCGGCACGCGTGAGTCGGACAGGATCTGGTCGAACAAGCTGCCCACCACGTCGATCACCATGTGGTCCAGCCTGCCACTGGAGGCCTGGCGCAGTTCTTCACGGTGGGCGCGGATCAGGTTGACCGCCATCATCCCGGGCAGGACAGCGGCCTGCGGCGTTGCGAACGCAGATGCGCCCGCGCTGGCCGGCTCCGTCAGGCCGGCCGCCGCGTCGAGGTCGGTGTTGAGGCCGCCTTGGCCCGAATGGCGAAAGATGCCGTCGAGCTCACCCGGGCGGCTGGCCAGCGCGGTGAGGCGCCGCAACAGGTGCATCAACTGGGCGTCCGCCTGCGCGGACGCTGACACCTGGGCCCGCGAATCCATGCCGCCGCGCCCGCTCATGCCACCCGACCGGGTGCTGCCGGAGCTGGGTGATCCGTGACCGCCCCGGCCGCCCGGAGCAGGGCTCGCGGCGCCGCCCAGGCCAAGCGCGGAATCCGACCCCTGCCCGGGGCCCGCCTGCGGATTGAACTCGGGGGCGTGGCCGCCGGTGGAATGCCAGTCCCGCCCCGCGGTGCTGTAACCGGAGACGGCGCCGCCCATCTGGTTGCCGGGCCCTTCGACCGACCGCACCGTGAGGCCTTGCGGCTGCACGCCACGGGATTTGAGGTCGCGGATGATCTCCGCGTAACACACCGGCATCGCGCGCGCCATGGCCCACCCCAGATCGCGGGTCAGCAGCTTGCGCATGTCCTTCTGGTCGGTCACCGCTTCGATGGCGGCGTACAGCGCCGCGCCGATGACTTCGGCGCGCAGTGGATTGCGGCCGTCGTCGCTACGCACGCTGCGCAGCAACGCGATCATGTAGCCATTGAGCTCGCGCAATTCGGACTCGCACTCGTGCGTGATCAGTTGCGCGATGCGTTCGGACACCATGCGTTCCTCGACCTGCTGGTCGTCCACCAGGCTGAGCGACTGCCAATCGGTGGCCGCCAGGGAGCGCCGTGCCGGGCCGCGCGGCATGAAGTCCTCATTCACCTTCTCGTGAAGCACGTCCGTGAACACCGCGTGGAAGGCGCCGACGTTGCGCAGCAGTTCAACGCGGGACGCCAGCATCAGGTCGCGTTCGATGATGCGCGTGCTGGATTCCGCCATCGTGCTGAGCATGTCGGACACGCGATCGGCGACCGCAGCCGCTGCCGTCTGAATCTGACGCATCGCCGCATCGATCGCGGCTTGTAGACGGGGGTCGGTCGGGTTCATCTCGCACCAGGCCGCAGCCTATTGGCTTGTCACTGCCCGGCGGGCCGCAGGGCCACACAGGGGCCCCGATCTCGCTCCCGGGGCCCACCGGATCACTTGGCAAGTATGAACTGAAAAGCCCGAGGCCCGGTCGGCGGGCCAGGGCTTACTTCCTCAGGGCGTCACGGATTTCACGCAGCAGCACCACATCCTCGGGCGGCGGCGCAGGAGGCGCGGCCGGCGTGTCCTTCTTGAGCCGATTGATCTGCTTGACCATCAGGAAAATGATGAAGGCGAGGATGATGAAGTTGATCGCCACGGTGATGAAATTGCCGTACGCGAACAGCGGCACACCAGCCTTGGACAAGGCGTCGTAGGTCATCGCGCCCTTGTAGTCGGCGGGCGGATTCGACAGCATCACGAAAAAATTGGAGAAGTCCAATCCGCCGAAGGCTTTGCCGACGACCGGCATGATCAGATCCTTGACGATCGAATCGACGATCTTGCCGAACGCCGCTCCGATGATCACGCCGACCGCCAGATCGACGACGTTTCCCTTCATCGCGAATTCTTTGAACTCGGTTGAGAATCCCATGAGACATGCTCCTCGTTTTGACAGGTTTCGCTCGCGGACGTCGCCAGCGCTGCGCAGTATTGCCCAGCAACACCTCAAGTCAAGTTGACAGGTCCACCGGCGTCGGATTCGCCTGACGAAACGTGCCAGGGCTTGTTGCTTTGCGGCTGCACCAATTTCCAATCTCGCACACTTCCAGATCGAAAGAGGGCGTTCGCGGCGGCGTTGCCGGGTCCGCTAGAATTCCAGGTTGACCCCAAAACGAAGTCTTGTTCGAGGAAACACATGAGTGACAGCCCAGTCGACAGCGCAAAACGGACCTGGATGATCGCCTCGGGATGCGCCGGAGCCGTGGGCGCAGGGTTTGCCGCCGTGCCGTTCGTGAGCAGTTTCCTGCCATCGGAGCGGGCCCGCGCCGCCGGCGCGTCGGTCGAGGTGGACATCAGCGCCCTCAAGCCGGGCGAGAAGCTCACGGTGGAGTGGCGCGGCAAGCCGGTGTGGATCATCAAGCGCACACCCGAGCAGTTGGCCGGGTTGCCCAAGAACGATGCCCTGCTGGCCGACCCGGCCTCTCAACGCAAGCCCGGCGAACTGACCCCCGACTATGCCCGCAACGAGCATCGCTCGATCAAGCCCGAGATCATGGTGGCTGTGGGCATCTGCACGCACCTGGGTTGCTCCCCGTCAGACCGGTTCGTGCCCGGCCCGCAGCCCTCGCTTCCTGACAGCTGGGCCGGAGGCTTTCTGTGTGCATGCCATGGCTCCACGTTCGACCTCGCCGGCCGCGTCTACAAGAACAAGCCCGCGCCCGACAATCTGGAAGTGCCGCCGCACATGTACGTTTCCGACACGGTCTTGTTGATCGGGTCGGACAAGAAGGCTTAGATGGCGCTGACCGCAACGGCAAACAGACGAGAACACACATGGCAACAATGAAGGAAGCTCCAGCCGGAGCGCCGGTCGCGCAAAGGCTGATGACCTGGGTCGACAACCGCTTCCCGGCCACCAAGCTCTTCAATGAGCACATGGGCGAGTACTACGCGCCGAAGAATTTCAACTTCTGGTACATCTTCGGCTCGCTGTCGCTGCTGGTGTTGGTGATGCAGATCGTCACCGGCATCTTCCTGACGATGCACTACAAGCCCGATGCCGCATTGGCGTTCGGCTCGGTCGAGTACATCATGCGCGACGTCCCCTGGGGCTGGCTGGTGCGCTACATGCACTCCACCGGCGCCAGCGCATTTTTTGTCGTCGTGTACCTGCACATGTTCCGCGGGCTGCTTTATGGCAGCTACCGCAAACCCCGCGAACTGGTGTGGATCTTTGGTTGCGCCATCTTCCTGAGCCTGATGGCGGAAGCCTTCATGGGTTATTTGCTGCCCTGGGGCCAGATGAGCTACTGGGGCGCACAGGTGATCGTCAACCTGTTTGCCGCAGTCCCCTTGATCGGGCCCGACCTCGCGCTGCTGATCCGGGGCGACTTCGTGGTGGGCGACGCCACCTTGAACCGCTTCTTCGCGTTCCACGTCATCGCGGTCCCGCTGGTTCTGCTGGGGCTGGTGGCCGCGCACATCATCGCGCTGCACGAGGTGGGCTCGAACAACCCCGATGGTGTCGAAATCAAGGCCAGGACAGATGCCAAAGGCGTGCCGCTCGACGGCATCCCCTTCCACCCGTACTACACGGTGCACGACATCTTCGCCGTGAGTGTGTTCCTGTTCATCTTCAGCGCGGTGATCTTCTTCGCGCCCGAGTTCGGTGGCTACTTTCTCGAATACAACAACTTCATCCCCGCCGACCCGCTGAAGACCCCGCTGCACATCGCGCCGGTGTGGTACTTCACCCCCTACTACTCGATGTTGCGCGCCATCACCAGCCAGATGATGTATGCGTTGATCGCCTGCGTGTTGGCGGCTGCGGTTCTGGGCGTGCTCAAGGCCAGGATCGGCGGCTTCTTCAAGCTGGTGATCGTGGGTGCCGCAGTGGCCTTGGTCGCGGGCATGCTGGCCATCGACGCGAAGTTCTGGGGCGTGGTGGTGATGGGTGGCGCCGTGATCATTCTTTTTTTCCTGCCTTGGCTGGACAACAGCCCGGTCAAGTCGATTCGCTATCGGCCGGATTGGCACAAGTACCTGTACGCGATCTTCGTGCTGAATTTTTTCGTGCTGGGCTACCTTGGCGTGCAACCCCCTTCTCCCATTGGTGAACGGGTGTCGCAGGTCGGGACGCTGTTCTATTTCGGGTTCTTCCTGTTGATGCCCTGGTGGAGTCGCCTGGGCGCGCCCAAGCCGGTCCCGGACCGCGTGGTGTTCGCGGCCCATTGATGCGACCTCCCGACGCGCCCACAGGAACTCCACCCATGAAAAATCTGATCCTCTCCGTTCTGGTCTCTTTGGTCTTTGTCGCCCGTGCCTCGGCCGCCAGCGAGGGCGTCGCGTGGGACAGATTCCCCGAGTCCAAGTCGACCGACGTTGCCGCGCTGCAAAACGGCGCCCAGCTGTTCGTCAACTACTGCCTGAACTGCCACGCGGCGTCCTACATGCGCTACAACCGATTGCGCGACATCGGCGTGACGGAAGATCAGATCAAGAAGAATCTCATGTTCGCGACCGACAAGGTCGGTGACACGATGAAGGTTGCGCTGGACCCCAAACAGGCCAAGGACTGGTTTGGCGGCACACCCCCTGATTTGACGGTCATCGCGCGTTCGCGCGCTGATTTCAGCAAGGGCAGCGGCGCCGACTACCTCTACACGTACTTGCGCACCTACTACCGCGACGAAACCAAACCGACGGGCTGGAACAACCTGGCGTTCCCCAACGTCGGCATGCCGCATGTGCTGTGGGAACTGCAGGGCCAGCGCAGCGCAAGATTCGTGGAGGAAAAAGACCCGCATGACCCCAAGCACGTGGTCCACCGTTTTGATGGGTTCGAGACCTTGGCTCCGGGCAAGCTGAGTCCACTCCAGTATGACGAATCGATCGGCGATCTGGTTGCGTACCTGCAGTGGATGGGTGAGCCAGCGCAGGGCAAGCGTCTGCAGATCGGGGTCTGGGTGCTCTTGTTCCTTGCCGTGTTCACGCTGTTCGCCTGGCGCCTCAATGCAGCGTTCTGGAAAGATGTGAAGTAGACCCTCCCGGCTTGCCGGCCCCCGCTGGGGCGGCAGGCGCAGCGCGCAGTGGCGACGCCCCCCGGGGACCACCCACTGCGTTTGTGTTTGGCCCAGTCCAAGAACCTTTTCATCAGAAGGAGCCGTCACCATGATGGTGCTTTACTCCGGAACGACCTGCCCCTATTCGCACCGTTGCCGCTTTGTGTTGTTCGAAAAGGGCATGGATTTCGAGATTCGCGATGTCGATCTGTTCGCCAAGCCCGAAGACATTGCCTTGATGAACCCGTACAACGAGGTGCCCATCCTGGTGGAGCGCGACTTGATTCTGTACGAGTCGCACATCATCAACGAGTACATCGACGAGCGCTTTCCGCATCCGCAATTGATGCCTGGCGACCCGGTCGCACGGGCCCGGGTTCGCCTGTTCCTGCTCAACTTCGAGAAGGAGCTGTTCGCGCACGTCAACATTCTTGAGTCGCGCGGCATCAAGCCGACCGACAAGCAGATGGAAAAAGCCCGGGCCCAGATTCGCGATCGCCTGACCCAGCTGGCGCCGATCTTTCTGAAGAACAAGTACATGCTGGGTGACGACTTTTCGATGCTCGACGTGGCCATCGCGCCGCTGCTGTGGCGGCTGGACTACTATGGCATCGACATGTCCAAGAACGCGGTCCCGTTGCTCAAGTACGCCGAGCGAATCTTTTCGCGCCCGGCTTATATCGAAGCGCTCACGCCGTCCGAGAAGGTCATGCGCAAATAAGTCCATGCTGGTTCGCACCCGCCGATGAACGCCCCGCCCATTGCGCCCGCAAGCTCAGGCACGTCCACTCGGCCGTACCTGATTCGGGCGCTGCACGACTGGTGCGGTGACAACGGCTTCACGCCCTACATCGCGGTGTTTGTCGACGCCCGGGTTCAGGTTCCGACCGAGTATGTGAAGAACAACGAAATCGTTCTGAATGTCGGCTTCGAGGCCACCACCGCATTGAAGCTTGGCAACGAGGTGATCGAGTTCAAGGCGCGGTTCGGCGGAAAATCGCGCGAGATCAAGGTGCCGGTCGATCATGTGATCGCCATCTATGCGCGTGAAAATGGCCAGGGCATGGCATTCCCGTCTCCCGGGGTGGCGGCCGCGCCCGATGCGAAGGCATCCGCCGAGCCCTCTGCGGCGCCTGGCCCGAGACTGGCGCTGACCGAGCCCGTGCCTGTGCCGGACGGCTCGGATCCCATCGAGCCGCCGCCGCCGCCCGACCTTCCGTCGGGAAAGCGCGCTTCACTCAAGCGGGTGAAGTAGCCCGACGCGTGCCACCCGTGCGAGCCTCGGGCTCGATTCCGGTTGGCGCGGCGAACTTATAATCAGTCCTTCGGCGCAGTGTGGTCACTCGCCGGCTTAGCTCAGCTGGTAGAGCACCCGCCTTGTAAGCGGAAGGTCGTCCGTTCGATTCGGACAGCCGGCACCATTCGTTGCACTATCCCGGTTGAACCTTCACCCGTATTGAGCTAATCTGCCATCCCCGCGCTCGCAAGGCGTCTTCGAGCCGCGGTTGAAGTTGCCGCAGCTTGGCGGCCACCGACGCGTTGGCCACAAGCAGTGACCATCCCAGGTCATCCACGGGCCCCGGCTGCACATGGGGTGCCAAGGCTGCGGGCAACAAAGGGTGGATGACGTCGAAGCGGGCCCTTGAGTCACGCATCAATTGCTGCAATCTGGCCAGCGGCGCACTTCGATGCAGCGCTTCGCCGATCGGCAGCGCGCTCGGAGTCACCGGTGGCGGTTTTGAGTTCACCCGCAGGAGTTTAGCGATGCAGATCATGATCACCAACGGCAGCTTGGCCCGCACGCGCGTGATGCAACTCAACCGCATTCAATTGGGCTTGGCGTTCGCCGCGCTGCTGGTCGTGTTGACCTTGTTGTCCGGCACGGTGTACCACTTCGTCTTCCTGAAAGCTGCGCGTGAGGGTTGGCCGGTGGTCAGCCAGATCGTGCGATTGGTGGTGCGGGATGAGTTCGCCCAGCGCGACCGCTTCATGCGCGAGAACCTCGATGCGATGGCGCAAAAAGTCGGCGAGATGCAGGCCAAGCTGGTCAAGCTCGAAGCCGTGGGCGAGCGGGTGGCCGGGGCCATCGGCGTCAAGCCGGACGAGTTGCGCCAGATGATGAAGCCCGCCGCGGCGGGCGCCCAGGGCGGCCCCTTCGTGCCCGCCCAATCGGCCTCGCTGGAGCAGCTCAAGAGCATCGTGGGCGAGCTCGATCTGGAAGCCGATCAGCGCACCGACCTGTTCACCTTGTTCGAGGCGCGCCTGTTCGAGAGTCGGATGCAGGCCTTGATGGTTCCGAACAGCCGGCCCGTGGATGTGGCGTCGGGGTCGGGATTCGGATTCCGCACAGACCCCTTCAGTGGCCAGGCCGCGTTGCACACCGGGCTGGACTTTCCCGCCGATGTCGGCACGCCGGTGCTGGCGGCCGCCGGCGGTGTCGTGGTGCTGAGCGAATACCACCCGCAGTATGGCAACGTGGTCGAGCTCGACCACGGCAAGGGCCTGATCACTCGTTACGCTCACAGCTCGAAAGTGCTCGTCAAGATGGGCGACTTCGTCCGCCGCTCCCAAGTGATTGCAGAGGTCGGCACCACGGGCCGATCGACCGGCCCTCACCTGCACTTCGAGGTGCGCGTCGAAGGGGTCGCGCAGGACCCGGCCAAGTTCCTTGCGGCAGGCGGCTCGGCGCTGGCCGACGCGGCCACGAACGCCAAGCCGGCTCGATCACGGCGCTAGCCGATGAGCTCGGGACGCCCTGTCCCGAATGGTAAAGTGCGAGGCTTTTGCGCCGCCGCAAGGCCTTGCTTTCGGTGCGCCCGCCCGCAAGTTGTTTTTTCGGTTGCCCGCCCTGCCGGCTGTTGCCGCGCCGGACGGCGGGCACCCTGGATCCGACACCCCAACCCTGACCTTGACGCCGCATGTTGCCCAAGATTCTGACCTCGATTTTCGGTAGCCGCAACGAACGTCTGCTCAAACAGTACCGGCGAGTTGTCGAAGAAGTCAACGCGCTGGAGCCGCGCTTCGAAGCGCTTGACGATGCCGCGCTGAAGGGCAAGACCGACGAGTTTCGGCAGCGCTTCGCCAACGGCGAGGCCCTGGACCACTTGCTTCCCGAGGCATTCGCGGTGGTGCGAGAGGGGAGCAAGCGCACGTTGAAGATGCGCCACTTCGACGTGCAGCTCAAGGGCGGCATGGCGTTGAACGACGGCAAGATCGCCGAGATGCGCACTGGCGAGGGCAAGACGCTGATGGCGACCCTGCCGGTGTACTTGAACGCCATCGCCGGCCAGGGTGTGCATGTGGTCACCGTCAATGATTACCTCGCCCGGCGCGATGCCGAATGGATGGGGCGGCTGTACACCTTCCTGGGCCTGAGCGTCGGCGTGAACCTGCCACAGATGTCGCGCGAGGAGAAGCAGGCCGCCTACGCGTCCGACGTGACCTACGGCACCAACAATGAGTTCGGCTTCGACTACCTGCGCGACAACATGGTGCAGGACACCGCCGATCGCGTGGCGCGCGGCCTGGCGTATGCGATCGTCGACGAGGTCGACTCGATCCTGATCGACGAGGCCCGCACGCCGCTCATCATCAGCGGGCAGGCCGAAGACCACACCGAGATGTACGTGCGCATCAACGGCGTGGTTCCGCAACTGAAGAAGCAGATCGGCGAGCTCGACCTGCGCACCGGTGAAGGTGTCATCGAACCGGGCGACTTCACGGTCGACGAAAAGAGCCACCAGGTCTTCCTGACCGAAGACGGCCACGAAAACGCGGAGCGCATTCTTGGCGAGGCGGGCCTGCTGGCCGAAGGCGCCAGCCTGTACGACCCGGCCAACATCACCTTGATGCATCACGTGTACGCCGCTTTGCGCGCCAAGCACCTGTACAACCGCGACCAACACTATGTGGTGCAAGACGGCGAGGTGGTCATCGTCGACGAATTCACCGGCCGGCTGATGACCGGCCGGCGCTGGTCCGACGGCCTGCATCAGGCGGTGGAAGCGAAGGAAGGCGTGCAGATCCAGAGCGAGAACCAGACGCTGGCCAGCATCACGTTCCAGAATTACTTCCGCATGTACGGCAAGCTGTCCGGCATGACCGGCACGGCCGACACCGAAGCCTACGAGTTCCAGGAGATCTACGGCCTGGAAACGGTGGTCATCCCGCCCAACAAGCCGACCATCCGCAAGGACGAACTCGACCTCGTCTACAAGACCAGCCGCGAGAAGTTCGAGGCCGTCATCCACGACATCCGCGATTGCCACGAGCGTGGCCAGCCGGTGCTCGTGGGCACGACCTCGATCGAGAATTCGGAGTTGATCTCGGCCCTGCTGGACAAGGCCAAGCTGCCGCACCAGGTGCTCAACGCCAAGCAGCACGCCAAGGAAGCCGAGATCGTGGCGCAGGCGGGGCGGCCGGGCGTCATCACGATCGCCACCAACATGGCCGGGCGCGGCACCGACATCGTCTTGGGCGGCAATGTCGAGAACCAGATCAAGATCATCGACGCCGACGACACGATCAGCGCCGACAACAAGGCCGCGCGCGCCCGGACCTTGCACGACGAGTGGCAGGGCCTGCACGATGCCGTGAAAGCGCAGGGCGGCTTGCGCATCATCGCAACCGAACGGCACGAATCGCGCCGCATCGACAACCAGCTGCGCGGCCGGTCGGGCCGCCAGGGTGACCCCGGCTCGTCGCGCTTTTACCTGTCGCTCGACGATCCGCTGATGCGCATCTTCGCGGGCGACCGCGTGCGCGCCATCATGGAGCGCCTGAAGATGCCCGATGGAGAAGCCATCGAAGCCGGCATCGTCACGCGCAGCATCGAAGGCGCGCAGCGCAAGGTCGAAGCGCGCAATTTCGACGTGCGCAAGCAGCTGCTCGAATACGACGACGTGGCCAACGACCAGCGCAAGGTCATCTACCAGCAGCGCAACGACATTCTCGAAGCGCAAAGCCTGGGCGCGCAGATTGCCAGCCTGCGCGAGAGCACCATGACCGACGTGGTGCGCACCTTCGTGCCGAACGAAAGCGTCGAGGAGCAGTGGGACCTGCCGGGCCTGGAGCGCGTGCTGCGCGAGGAATGGCAACTCGACCTGGCGCTGCAAGCCGAAGTCGAGAAGAGCAGTTCGATCACCGACGAGGACATCGTCGAGAAGGCGGTCAAGGCGGCCAACGAGTGGTTCGACGCCAAGGTCGAGCGCGTCGGCATCGAGCAGTTCACGCCCTTCATGCGCATGATCCTGCTGCAGTCGATCGACTCGCACTGGCGCGAGCACCTGGCCGCGCTCGACTACCTGCGCCAGGGCATCCACCTGCGCGGCTATGCACAGAAAAACCCGAAGCAGGAGTACAAGCGCGAAGCCTTCGAGCTGTTCTCGCAGATGCTCGACGTGGTGAAGATGGACGTGACCCGGGTGCTGATGACGGTGCGCATCCAATCGCAGGAAGAGGCGGCGCAGGCGGCCGAGGCGATCGAGGAGCGCGCCGAACGCATCTCCAATGTCACCTACACCCACCCGAATGAAGATGGCAGCGTGTCGCAGGAGGCCGACCCGGCCACTCAGGTGGCGCAACTGCCCAAGGTCGGGCGCAACGATCCTTGCCCCTGTGGCAGCGGCAGGAAGTTCAAGCTTTGCCACGGGAAGCTGGCCTGAGGCACGGGGCCTGAACGCCACGCCAGTCGCCGCCGCGCCGTGCGGCCTTGCGCGGGCTTGCCGCGCGGTATGCTGGCCCACACCATGATTGCCGAGAAGTCGACCGAAGCCAACGTGCGGCGCGAGATGCTGCGCCTGACCTTGCTCAATTCGTCGCGCAGCATTCCGCTGCAGTTGCCGGCGGTGGCGATGGTGGTTGCGCTGGCCGTATGGGTGGATGCGAGCGCGATCGGCGTGGTCGCGGCCGTGCTTGGGCTGGCGGTGGCGGGGTGGCGCTTTTCGGTGTCGCGCCGCTTCGCCGACGTGGCCCATCTCAGCGAAGCGCAGATCGCCGGCGTCACGCGCGAACTGGAAGGCAATTCCGCGCTTGCCGGGCTGCTGTGGGCGGTGTGCTCGTTCGGCATCTATCCCTTGCTGCAGGGCACGATGGCATCCATCTTTGTTGCCATTTCGATCGGCTCGGCGGCCACGGCCGCGCTCTTCATGTCGATGGTGGGAAGGTCGTTTCTGTGGCTGGTGAGCTTGAGCCTGGGCTCATTGGCCGCGGCCAGCCTGTTGATCGACTCGGTTCGATCGTTCCCGATGGCGGCGCTCGTCGCACTGCTGGGGTTCACGATGTTTCGCGCCTCCCGCGAGGTGAGTGACACCACGCGCCGTGCGATCCGGCACAGCCTGGAAGCCGACCTGGCCAACGCCTCGCTGTCGCAGGCCAAGGAGGTGGCGGAAGCGGCGAACCTGGCGAAGTCGCAGTTCCTCGCCACCATGAGCCACGAAATCCGCACCCCGATGAACGGTGTGCTGGGGGCGCTCGATTTGCTGCGCCATTCCAGACTCGATCCCGGCCAGCGCCGGCTGGTGCGCACGGCCGCGTCGTCCGGCTTTGCGCTGATGGGCATCCTGAACGACGTGCTCGACCACTCGAAGATCGAAGCCGGCAAGCTGGAAATGGCGCGTGCGCCGCTGTCCACCCATGCCGTCGCCACGGCGGTCGTCTCGTTGTTCCGTTCCAACGCCGACAAAAAGGGAATCGAACTGGCGTTGGACATCGATCCCGAAACCATCGACTGGGTGGTGGGCGACGCCCAACGCCTCAAGCAGGTCCTGCTCAACCTCGTCGGCAATGCCATCAAGTTCACCGAACGCGGCACGGTCAGCCTGCGCGTGGGCGCGCGCGACGCGCCGCCGGGTTGGGCGGGCCTGCTGTTCGAGGTTCACGACTCCGGCGTCGGCATGCCCAGCGCGGAACTGGAAAGCCTGTTCCAGCCATTTCATCAACTCGAGGCCCAGCGCAACCAGCGCCTGGGTGGGACCGGGTTGGGCTTGGCCATCAGCCAGCGCATTGTCGAGGCCATGGGCGGGCGCATCGAAGTCGAAAGCGTGGCCGGGACCGGGTCGTGCTTCCGCTTCGAGTTGCAGCTTGAATGCGATCCGACCGAGGCGCACGTGGCGAGCATCGATTCCGGCTTCGTCGGGTTGGACGAGCCTGCCCTGTTGCACGGCACTGTGCTGGTGGTCGAGGACAACGAGGTCAACCGCATGATCGCGCACGAGATGCTGGTCTCGCTGGGCTTGCGGGTGATCGAGGCCAACGACGGCGCGCAGGCGCTGGAGCGGCTGTCAGAGCACGCGGTCGATCTGGTGCTGATGGATTGCCACATGCCCGTGCTGGACGGCTACGCGGCGACGCAGGAGATACGCCGGCTGGAGCAGCTTCACCACCAATCCCGGGTTCCGATCCTGGCGATGACGGCAGACGCTTTCCACGAAGACATTGCCCGCGTGCGGGCCGTTGGCATGGACGGCCACCTGGCCAAACCCTATACGCGGGACCAGCTCCAGAAGTTGATCAGCCCCTGGCTATGACGGCAGCGCCAGGCGGCGCGAGGCTGGCACCGATCAGGTCAGCGTGGCCCACTCGCTGACGCCGGTGCGCTCCACGCCCCAGGCCGTGTCGAGTTCCATCCGCTTGATTTCCTCCACCGCGCCCTCGTCCGCGCCGCCGACCTTGCGGACCTGCGCGCGGGCCAGACGCTCCATGAGCCGCAGGTCCCGGTTGGTCAATGCCATGGCCGTCACGGCCCAATGGTCGACGACGGTTTGCAGCGATTCGAACGTGATGGGCGCGCAGACGCGCCGCGCTTGCAGCGCCGCGATGGTGCCGCGCAGGCGAGGTGCGAGGGAACGCACCGATTGTTCGAGGGCCACCTCGCCCTGGCCGTCTTCGACAACGAGGTCGACGAGGCCGCGCCGCTGCAGTTGTTCGGCAGAGTAGATCTTGCCCGACAGCACCATGTCATTGGCCACGTTGAAGCCGGCCTTTCGAATCGTCAGGTTCCATGCGCCCATTCCCGGAAACAGGTTGAACAGAACCTCCGGGAAGCCGGCCTGGGCGCTGCGCTCGAAGATCACCGAATGGTGCAACAGCGCCGACTCCAGGCCACCACCCAGCGTGTCGCCCTGCACCAGCGCCGTGGTGTGAACGCCCAGGTGCGCCGCGTTTTCGAGCCACCAGACCAATTCGATGCAGCGGCGGGCGTACAGCCGCAACGATTCCAGATCGCGCGCTCGCACCAGAAGGACGAACAAGGACAAGTCGCCGCCGAAGTTGAAAACACCCGGCACGTCCGACGCCATGACGAAGTGCCGGACCAGGCCGGGGTTGGCGCCGATGTCGCTGAAGACCTGCTGCAACTCGCCCAGCGCGGCAAGGCTGTAACACTGGATGGGCTTGACGGCCAGGCGCATCGTCAGCATCGCGAACTCGGGGTTCCACTCGAGGCGGACGTACTTGTAGGGCCGGTACAGGGCGGCCGGAAGGGTGGTGCTGAGCGCGTTGTTCATGTTCATGGGGTCATACCGCTTCAAGAACCCGGCCGAATTGGTGGAAATTGAAAATCGTCGATTCGATGATCGCCTCCTTGGAGGCATCGTCCTGCAAGGTGCTCAGGATCACGCGCAGGTCCGCCAGGTGCTCGGCGTCCAGCGTGGCGTGAGCGCTGATGAACGAGATTCCACGGTCACCCTGCAACAACAATGACTCGGTGATGGCCGCCGTCATCGGCCCGCCGTAGACCGAGGCGATCACTTCCAACGCATACAGCATGCCCAGCACCGAACACGGATGGCGCCGGTCGGCGGCCCAGTAGTTGTAGCCGTTGAGCGCCAGCATCATGTCCGTGGGCCGGTAGTCGAGCACCTGCCCGACCCGCACGCCCATTGCGTCCAGGTCATTGACCACCCATTCCTCATGCCCTTTTTCGTCGTTCATGTGGTCGTACAGGAAGTACCGAACTTGTTTGTGTGCATCGCCCACCCGGCTGGCCGCGGCAGCGCAGACGGGGTTGAAGTGCCAGACCACGTGGTACAGCTCCAGCAGCAGCTTTCGATAGCGCTCCAGCGGCAAGCCATTGGCAACGATGTCGAGCACTTTGCTATTGGATTCGAAAGCGCGTCGCGCCTCGTCGGTGCGAGACACCAGATCTGCGAAAAAAGGCAACATTCGGCAATTCCAGGGAGAAGAGGGTTGTGAATCGATGCTGCAAAGCCGGCTTTCGCCGCCTTCCGCTTGGATTGCCGTTGACCGCCAGCCGGTGGGCCATCGTTGGCATGATCCGGGCCGATTGGAGGCAATCGCACGACCTGTGAAAGAAATTGTGCTGGGGAATCCTTGGCCACTTTGGTCAAAAGTGATGAACAAAGTCACGAACTGGTGAACTTCGTGACCTATGACCCCCTGAACGGGGGATGTACAGAATTGATTGTTACGAGGTTGGATACTCGCCACGAGATTTTTGAGAGGCATGCCGACCCTGCTCTGCGGTCCGGGAATGACAACCGGCGCGCCTAAAATTCCAACTGCGTCGTCGATGGCCGAACCCGGTTCGCTGCCAGTGACGCCCCTTGAAGCGAGACTCTCCGCATGCCCGTCAATCTGTCCGCACCGCTGCCCGCCGATCTGCACCCCGTCCCTGGCGTCAAACTCGGCATCGCGATGGCCGGCGTGCGCAAGGCACAGCGGCGCGACCTGACGCTCTTGACACTCGTGGAAGCTGCGTCGGTGGCGGGGGTGTTCACTTCCAATCGTTTTTGCGCCGCGCCGGTGCAGCTGTGTCGGCTGCACCTCGCGGCGACCGGGAACACCCGCGCCATCCTGATCAACACCGGCAATGCCAATGCCGGCACCGGAGAAGACGGGCTGAGGCGGGCACGCTCGACCTGCGTTGCGCTGGCCGGCCACCTTGGCCTGACGTCCGAACAGGTGCTGCCGTTTTCGACCGGCGTCATCATGGAAAGCCTGCCCCACGAGCGCATCGAAGCTGGCCTGCCCGCGGCGCTGGCCGACCTGCGCGAAAACCACTGGGGCCAGGCGGCCGAAGCCATCATGACCACCGACACGCTGCCCAAGGCGGCTTCACGGCAGGTGCAGATCGGTGGCAGGACGGTCACGGTCACCGGCATCGCCAAGGGTGCCGGCATGATCCGGCCGAACATGGCGACCATGCTGGGCTTCATCGCCACCGATGCGGTGATCGCGGCGCACCTGATGCCCGAACTCGTGCGTGAAGCGGCCGACCGTTCGTTCAATCGCATCACCATCGACGGCGACACCTCGACCAACGACTCGTTGCTGCTGATGGCCACCCACCAGGCCGGCCATGCGCAGATCACCCAGCTTGAATCCAGCGACGGCGCCACGCTGCGCCACGCCGTGATCGAGGTCGCGCAGCAACTCGCGCAGGCCATCGTTCGCGACGGCGAGGGCGCCACCAAGTTCATCACCGTTCGGGTCGACGGCGGCAAGGTCAAGGACGAGTGCCGCCAGGTGGCTTACGCCATCGCCCACTCTCCGCTGGTCAAGACGGCGTTCTTCGCCAGCGATCCCAACCTTGGCCGCATCCTCGCGGCGGTCGGCTACGCCGGCATCACCGACCTGGACCAGACCACGATCGACCTCTTTCTCGACGATGTGCATGTGGCCAGGAACGGTGGGCGCCACCCGGCGTACCGGGAAGAAGACGGCCAGCGCGTGATGAAACAAAGCGAGATCACCGTGCGCGTCGACCTGCACCGCGGCCCGGCCCACGCCACCGTGTGGACCTGCGACCTGAGCTACGACTACGTCAAGATCAACGCCGACTACAGAAGCTGACGCCGGGCACCGCCTGCCGGCTCATCAATTCAGTGGACGCGCCGCGACGCCGTCGGGGCAAGCGATCTTGCGCTGTGGGCTGGCCCTCTCGGCATTCACTTCGACCCGAAGTTCCGCTGAGAGATCAGCCGAAGGAATGTCAGTTTTCATTCTCCCGCTGGATTCAGTCGAACGACTCGCCAGGGTGTCCACAAGGCACCCGCAGAGAGAAAAGAGAAGAGGTCAGCCAGCATGAAAACGGGGCTTCTCGAACTGAAGAAGAGATGGATGTTGCGCTTGCGCCTGCCGCCTGGCGATCTGCTGCGCGACGCCACGTATCGGCGCCTGTGGACGTCGATCCTGATCAGCTCGTTCGGCGGCCAGGTGACGATGCTGGCGCTGCCGCTCACCGCCGCCGTGCTGCTGCATGCCAGCCCGACGCAGATGGGCTTGCTGACGGCGATGGAGATCCTGCCCTTTGTGCTGTTCTCGCTGCCCTCGGGCGTGTGGCTGGACCGGGTGCGCAAGCTGCCGGTCTACATCTTCGGTGAATCGGCGCTGGCCCTGGTGGTGGCCAGTGTGCCGTTCGCCTGGTGGATGGGTTGGCTGTCGATGATGTGGCTGTACGTTGCCGGCTTCGTCATCGGCACGGTCTACACGACCGCAGGCACGGCGGCGCAAATTGTGCTGACGCAGGTGGTGGCGCGAGACCGCCTGGTCGAAGCGCACGCCAAGAACGCGCTGGCCAGTTCAGGCGCCGAGGTCGCGGGCCCGGGGCTGGCCGGGGCGCTGATCAAACTGGTGGGCGCGCCGCTGGCGCTGCTGGTGGACGCGCTGCTGCTGCTCGCTTCGGCCGCCATCCTGCGCGGCATCGTCATCAACGAAGAACGCGCGCCCCAGCCCGATGCCCGGTTCTGGCGCGACCTGCGGGTGGGCGTGCGCTTCGTCGCCGGCAATCGGCTGCTCGTTGCGCTGGCGATGGCCGTCGGCGTGTGGCAGATGTGCCACCACGCGGCGATCGTCGTGCAAATCCTGTTTGCCACCCGCACGCTGGGCTTGAGCGAACAGGCCGTGGGGTTGAGCTACATGGGCATGGGCGTGGGCACCATCATCGCCAGCGTGCTGGGCTCGTCGGTCAGCCGGCGCATCGGGCCGGGGCCGTGCCTGGTGCTGGGCTTTGCAATCTGCGGCGCGGGCTGGATGTTGTTGTCGTTCGCGCCGGCCAACGCCTGGGGCGTGGCGGTGTTCGCGCTGATGCTGCTGCTGTTTTCGGCCGGCGCGGTGCTGGTCTTCATCAACTTCCTGGCCTTGCGCCAGGCGGTCACGCCCGAGCCGCTGCTGGGCCGCATGACCAGCACGATGCGCTGGCTGATCCTGATCCCGGCCGGGCCGGGCGCGTTGCTCGGCGGCTGGCTGGGTGAGCACGTGGGCCTGCGCGCTTCACTGGCCTTCGCCGGTGGCAGCGCGCTGGTGCTGGCCTTGGTCGCGTGGCGTGCGCCGGTGATTCGCAACGTGCGCCAGTTGCCCAGGCCCGAAAGCGCCGACGATTGGGTCGGCGCCGAGGCGGCCGTGCGCGCGGCGCCGCTGCCAGATGCGCCATAGAGGAGCCAGCCCGATGGACTTGTTGCTGATCGACGTGCCCGAACGGCTGCAGACCGAGCGGTTCATTCTTCGCTGCCCGCGGCGTGGTGACGGCGCGGCGATCAATGCCGCCATCTGCGCCACGCTGGACGACCTGCGCCCGTGGCTGCCGTGGGCGCAAGCAGCGCCATTGCTGGACGAGTCGGAGATTTATTGTCGGCGCCACCAGGCCCGATTCCAGCTGCGTGAAGACCTGCCATATTTCATCTTCGAACGCGAGCCCGACGGCAGCGAGGGCGTGCTGGTCGGCTCGGCCGGCCTGCACCGCATCGACTGGACGGTGCGCCGTTTCGAGATCGGTTATTGGCGTCGCGCGGGCCTGCCGGGCCACGGCATTGCGACCGAGGCGGTGCGGGCCCTCAGCCGCATGGCATTCGACTGCCTGGACGCGCGGCGCGTCGAGGTGCGCATGGACGACAGCAACCTGCCCAGCCGCAAGGTGGCCGAGCGCGCGGGTTTCACGTTCGAAGGCCTGCTGCGGCAAGACACGCTGACTGCGGCCGGCGTGCCGCGGGATACGCGCGTGTACTCGCGCGTGCGCGGAGTGGAGGAGCCGCCGGGTTCACGCCAGCACTGAGGCGCAGGGCGAGAAGCGGTCCACCGCGTCGGTGATGATCCCGTCGATGCCCAACGCCAGCAGCCGCCGCGCGTCGGCTGCGTCGTTCACCGTGTAGACCATGGCGCGCCAGCCTGCGGCGCGCAGGCGTGTGATCAGCGCGGCGTCCATCAACCTGTGGTTCGTCACCACCGCCACGCAGCCCAGCGCCTGGGCCGTCTCGAACCAGCCGGCCCACAGCGTGTCGAGCAACAACGCGCGTGGCAGGTTCGGGGCACTTGCAAGTGCGGCTTGCAGCGCATCGGGGCGGAACGAGCTGAGCAAGGGTGGCACGGCCTGGCCCGCCCAAAGCTGCCCGGCCTGGCGCGCCACGACCTGCCCGGTCTCGGCTTCCTGCCCCGGCGTGGGCTTGATCTCGATGTTGAGCGCAAAGCCGTTGCGCAGGCAGAAGGCGGCGATGCTGTCCAGGCTTGGCAGCGGCTCGCCGGCGAAGGCACGGCTGTGCCAGCCTCCGGCGTCCAGGCGCGACAACTGGTCCCAGCGGCGTTCACCCGCGACGCCGGCTGACGCCGTGGTGCGCTCCAGCGTGTCGTCGTGCAGCAGGAACGGCACGCCGTCGGCGCTCAACTTCACATCGCACTCGAAGCCGCAGTAGCCGAAGCCGGCACCGACTCTAAACGCCGCCAGCGTGTTTTCGGGCGCCAGCTTGCCCGCCCCCCGGTGCGCCAGCCACAGCGGATAGGGCCAGGGCGTCATCGATGCACACGTTGCCGCGTCGAGGCGTCGAACCAGTGCAGCTGCTGCGCCGGCGCATGCAGCAACACCGTCTGGCCCACCTGCGGCGGTGTCAGCGTGGCGTCCATGCGCAGCGTGAACAAGGTGTCGCCGAGACGGCCGTACACCAGCCGTTCGGCGCCCAGCATTTCGATCACCTCCACCTTCAGCGGCCAGCCGGTGCCGCTGGCGCCATTCGCGCCGATCGGGCTGATCGGGCTGATCTGAGCATGTTCCGGCCGCAGCCCCAGGATCAGTTCACCGCCACGCGGCACCGGCACCGGCAATGCCAGCACCTGCCCGCCGACACTGAACTCCGAACCCTCGGCGTGGCCCTCGATCAGGTTCATCGGCGGCGAGCCGATGAAGCCGGCCACGAAGGTGGTGGCAGGGCGCTGATACACCTCTTCGGGCGTGCCGATCTGCTCCATGCGGCCAGCGTTCATCACGATCATGCGCTGCGCCAAGGTCATCGCCTCGACCTGGTCGTGGGTGACGAACAGCGAGGTGATGCCCAGTTCGGCGTGCAGCTTCTGGATCTCCAGCCGCGTCTGCGCGCGCAGCTTGGCGTCGAGGTTGGACAAGGGCTCGTCGAACAAAAACACCTTGGGCTGGCGCACGATGGCGCGGCCCATCGCCACGCGCTGGCGTTGCCCGCCCGACAGCTCGCGCGGCTTGCGCTGCAGGAACGGGCCGATCTCCAAAATCTTGGCCGCCTTGTCGACCCGGGTCTTGATCTCGTCCAGCGGCACCTTGGCGATCTTCAGGCCATAGGCCATGTTCTCGAACACGCTCATGTGCGGGTACAGCGCGTAGTTCTGGAACACCATCGCGATGTCGCGTTCGGACGGTTCCACGTCGTTCACCACACGCTCGCCGATGGAGATTTCGCCTTCGGAGATTTCTTCCAGCCCCGCCACCATGCGCAGCAAGGTGCTCTTGCCGCAGCCCGACGGGCCGACGATGACGATGAATTCGCGGTCGGCGATTTCGGCGCTCACACCGTGGATCACCTGGTTGGCTTTCGGGCCGGCGCCGTAGCGCTTGATCACGTTTCGAATCGAGATGGAAGCCATAAGGGATGCGCGAAGAAGAAGGTCGATCGAATGGATTCAAGCGGGCAAAGCCCCGCGCTCATCGAGCAGACGCCGCGGATCCGGCTCTGCCGGTCCGCCAGCGGCGCCCCCTCGGGGGGAGCGCCGAAGGCGCTTCGGGGGGGTCGTCATTTCTCGGTGTCCACCAGGCCCTTGACGAACCAGCGCTGCATCAGCAGCACCACCAGCGCGGGCGGGATCATCGCCAGGATGGCGGTGGCCATGATCACGTTCCATTCGTTCGCCGCATCACCACCGGCGAACATGCGCTTGATGCCCATCACGATGGGGTACATGCTCTCGTCGGTGGTCACCAGCAGCGGCCACAGGTACTGGTTCCAGCCGTAGATAAACTGGATGACGAACAAGGCGGCCACACTGGTCATCGACAGCGGCACCAGCACGTCCTTGAAGAAGCGAATCGGCCCGGCGCCGTCGATGCGGGCCGCCTCTACCAACTCATCGGGAATGGTCAGGAAGAAATGGCGGAACAGAAATGTGGCGGTGGCCGATGCGATCAGCGGCACCGTCAGCCCGGCGTAGCTGTTGAGCATGGCCAGGTTGGAGATCACCTGGTAGGTGGGCAGGATGCGCACCTCCACCGGCAACATGAGCGTGATGAACACCATCCAGAAGCACAGCCCGCGGCCGGGGAAGCGGAAGTACACAAACGCAAACGCCGACAGCAGCGAGATCGCGATCTTGCCGATGGCGATGACCATCGCGCTGACCAAGCTGACCCACAGCATCGGCGCCACCGGCGCCACCTTCGCCCCGTAACTCGTTTCGCCGCCGAACAGCGCGACGCGGTAGGTTTCCAGCATGTGCCCGCCGGGCGCCATCGACATCGGCACGGTCTGCACGATCTGCTGCGAGGTCTGGGTCGACGCGATCAAGGTCACGTAGACCGGGAAGGCCACGATCAACACGCCCAGCAGCAGCACCACATGCGCCAGGGCCCGGCCGACTTTGTCGCGCTCGACCATGTCAGTTGCTCCACCGCGCTTCGCGCGACCCGCGATGCACTGGCCGGCCAGCCGGAGTCAATGCGTGCTTTCGGCCCGCTGCTGCCGTTGAGCGGCCGCTCTGCGAATGGCATTGGCGCGAGATCGGGCCGCTGGGGCATGCTGCTGCGCGAGTGTCCTCCGGGCCGGAATAGACCCGGCCCTCCCCCTTTACCTCGCTCCGCAACATGCC
>JANORB010000240.1:0-3024 GCA_031415135.1 Methylibium sp. | reverse complement strand
AGCCGGCCGCGTCGCGCAGCAGCGACTGCGCCAGGTCGAGGTTGAAGCCTGGCAAAGCGATCGTGTCGTCCGAGGTCTGCATGGCCGTCCCCTTCTTCTTCGAGTCGTCCGCCATTGGAACGGTACGCCCGCCGCCTTGGAATGGCAATCGTGAATCCTGACGCTCGATTTCGGCGATCCATCGGAAAGTTTCGTCAAACCTCGCCCCTGGTTCGTGACCTGGCTGGGCGCTCGGCGGCACGCTGGTGGCCTCGAAGAACGACCGCGAGGCTTGCAATGGAAACGATCACGCTGTCCCTGCTGCTGTGGCTCTGTGCCCATTCCGACTACGACGTGGCCCACCTCAGCCCACCGCCGGTGCGCCTGCTCAGCCCTGAAGCGATGACGGCGCTGTACTACGCGCAGACCGAGTCGGGCGCACCGGCCGGCGCGCCCAAGATCGACCGCCGCATCCAGGGCTACTTTAGCTGGGCCGACGCGCCGCCCGGCGTGATCTACCTGGTGCATCCGCAAGACACCCCCGGCGCCGCCCAGCATGCCGACCCGGCTGACAACCCGCTGTTCCGCGAACGCCTGCTGCACGAGCTGGTGCACTTCGCCCAGCACGCGACCGGCGCCTATGCGCGCTTCGACTGCCCGGCCCAGGGCGAATTCGACGCCTATCGGCTGGGTGGCATCTACCTGCGCCAGCTCGGTGTGCCCGACCCGCTGCCCGGCCGCATGGCGTGGGTGCGCCGCTACAGCAGTTGCTGAAGCTCCTGGCCTGCCCGCAGCGTGCCGAGTTCGCCTTCACCGGAGATCACCATGCGTCACTTCCTCATTGCATTGTTCGCATCGCTGTCGCTTTCGACACCCGCTGGCGCCCAGGCCGGCGAACCGATCGTCGTCATCGACCAGCTCAGCGCGCTGGCCGGCAGCGTGTCGCCGGGCGATCCGCCGGGGTTCCCGGTCACGCTCAGCCGCAGCGGCCACTACAGGCTGAGCAGCGACCTGCGTGTGCCGGCCGACACCAGCGGCATCGTCATCAGCGCACCGAACGTGACGCTCGACCTGGGCGGCCACAGCGTCAGCGGCCCGGTGACCTGCAGGCACAGGGAAGAAACCCGCTCGGTGGCCTGCGACGCCGCCAGCCGCTTCTCTGCCGTTGTGGGCATCCGCAGCGTGGGCGCGGCCGGCGCGGTCATTCGCAACGGGGTGGTCCAGGGCTTTGCCGGCCTGGGTGTGCACCACGGCGAAGGCGCGGTGCTGGACCGCTTGCAGGTGCGCTCCAACGCCGGCGTGGGCATCGCTGGCGGCGCCGGCCACGCCACGGCCGGCGTGGTGCGCGCGGTGCGGGTCGTGCACAACGGCGGGCCGGGCATCGTGTGCGAGCTGATGCACATCGAGCGTTCGACCTTTGCGGCCAACGGCGGCACCGGCGTGGACTGCCGCGGCGCGTGGTTCGTCAACTCGGTGACCCGGCACAACGGTGGGCATGGCGTGGCCGAGGGCGCCAGGCACGGCTTGCGATCGTTCGGCAACCGGCTCGGGGACGAGGCCGGCGTGGCCGCCGATCGGCTGCCGGTGGCGGCCCATGCGGCGCGGTGAAGCTCAGGGCGGCGCGGCGAGCCTCGACGCACGCCAGCCGTCGGCGCTGTACAGCAGCAGCGCGCCCCAGATCAAGGCAAAGCCCAGCAGGCGCTGCGCGGTCAGCGGTTCGCGGAACAGCCACACCCCCAGCCCGAACTGGATCGTCGGCCCCAGGTACTGCAGCAAGCCCAGCGTGGTCAGCGGGATGCGGCGCGCGCCGGCGGCAAACAGCAGCAGCGGAATGGCCGTCACCGGGCCGACGCCGATCAGCCACAGGTTGCCGGGCCAGTCGGCGGCCGGAAAACTCGCCGTGCCCTGGGCCCACCACAGCGCCAGCGCGATCAACGCGACCGGCGCCAGCAGCAGCGTCTCCAGCGTCAGGCCGTCGAGCGCGCCGAGCGGGGCGATCTTGCGCAGCAGGCCGTAGGTTCCGAACGAGGCCGCCAGCACCAACGCGATCCACGGCAGCTGCCCGCTCTGCAGCGTGAGCCACAACACGCCCGCAGCGGCCAGCGACAACGCGGCCCACTGCGCAGGCCGCGGGCGTTCGTGCAACACCGTGGTGCCGAGCAGCACGTTGACCAGCGGCGTGATGAAGTAGCCCAGGCTGGCGTCCAGCACGTGGCCGTTCGTCACCGCCCAGATGTACACGCCCCAGTTGCCGGCCAGCAGCAGCGCGCTCAGCGTGAATGCAAGCAACACCCGGGGCTGGCGCCACACCGGCCCGAACCACGCCCACTGCTGGCGCAGGCCGAGCAGCGCGAGCAGGAAGACCAGCGACCACAACACCCGGTGCGCCACCACCTCCACCGCGGGGATGGAGGCGAGCTGCATGAAGTAGAGCGGGAACAGGCCCCAGATGATGTAGGCCAGGGCGGCGTAGGCGATTCCGCGGTGCATGGGTGGGGCGAGGGCGCCGCGCGGCGCGGATGGAAGCGGGCCGCGATTGTCGCAGCAGGTCATTTCGTTGTGGCGGGCGGCTGCATCGGCTTCAACTCACCGCAGTCCGCCCCGAGCCACTTGGCGTTGAGCGTCATGCGCATGGTCTGCAACTTGCCGTCGTGCTTCATCGTCATCAGGGTCTTGACGGTGTAGGCCTCGGGGCTGGAAAAGAGCGCTTCGCCGTCCGATTCGAGCTCGGGCTGGGTGCAGCTCGAATGCCATTTCCACGCACTGGTGCTGCGGCTGGTGATGTCGGTCTTGCACTTCTCGCTGTCGCCTTTCCATTGGCCCTGGTCGAGCGACTCGCGGCTGTGGCAAATTTTGTGGCCGCCGCCTTGCCCCATGTCGACGCCGCGTTTTTTCATCATCGCTTCCATCTGCTTGCGCGCTTCGGGCGGCAGGTCTTTCATGCGCTCCATCGGGTCGGGCGCCTTCTGGCCGTCGACCTCGCGTTCGCTTTGCACTTGCCACAGGCCGGGCTTGATCGGCGGGGTGGATTGGGCGTGCGCGCCG
>JANORB010000239.1:0-1773 GCA_031415135.1 Methylibium sp. | reverse complement strand
GGCATGCAGGCCACGCAGTTCGTGAAGCTCACGCGCGCCTCGGCACCGACCTTGGCGGTAGGCGTTCATCAGCCAATCCGGCGCATCAATCAACGCGGTGGCATACATGACAAAGGTTCGGCTCTTGCCGAGGCGGCGCGCAATGTCGGCCTGGCTCTCACCGGCTTCCAAACGCCGCTGCACGAACAGCGCCAGCTCCAGCGGCTTGAGCCCCTCGCGCTGCTCGTTCTCGATCACCTGGTCGTAGCTGTCGGCCGCCTCATCGATGAACGTGGGGATCAGCGTCTTGCCGGCCAGCTTTGATGCCCGCAGACGCCGGGCGCCGAAGTTCAGCATCCAGCGGCCTGGCTGATCGGGATGCGTCCGCACCGAGACCGGCTGTCGCACGCCACGCGCGGCGATAGTGTCGGCCAGCTGCTGCAGCGCTTCCGGGTCGAACTCTCGGCGTGGCTGTGCAGGGTCTTCGTCGATGGCTTCGATGGGCAGCAACAGGGGCGTACCGCTCGCTGCTGCCATTGGCTGGTCCAGCGCCAACGCGTCAAAGTCGAGCGCCATGGTCGCCCCCGAGCCCGGTCACGATGGTGGTGATGCGGGCCAGCGTCGGCTCGATCTCTTTCCAGGCATCGCGCGCGGCGGTCTTCTTCATTTCCCACAGCACCTCACCGGCAGCCTGCGCCTCAGCAATGGCGGAGCGTTTGGGGATCAGGCCGAACTGGCCGGCGCCGCTGCCCACCGCAATCAGCAGCGACAGGTACCGCGCCACCAGGCCGGTGAAGTTCTCGCGTTGAAACGGCGTCGACTCGACCATCGTCGGCAGCAAGCCGATCAGGCTGAGCTTTGGGTTCATCACCGCCTTGATCTTGCGCAGTCCGACGCGTTCGTGGTTGAGCAGCGCCGCCACACCGTCCAGCGCTTCCTGGTTGAGCTGAATCGGCGACAAGACGAAGTCGGCGGAGGCCAGGGCCGCGATCAGGCGGATGTCGGGGTTTGGATTCGTGTCGATCACGCAGACATCGAACTGCGAGTCCACGCCGGCGATGAAGCTGCGGAAGTTGCGGCCGAAGGTGTTGTGCAGCGTCGGCTGCCGCTCCAGGCCGAGCAGCCCGGCACCGCTGGGCACCAACACGAACGGCATGGCGGGCACCACCGCCGGCGTCGATGTCATCAACGCGTCGGCACCGATCGCTGACAACTCCGGGCGGTCGGACAAGCGCAACGGCTTGCTGAAGTTGCCCTGGTGATCGAGGTCGATCGCCAGCGTGCGTTGGCCATGCTGGGCGAAGTAGTGCGCCAGCAGCGTGGCCACGGCCGACTTGCCGACGCCGCCCTTCTGGTTGGCGAGAACGAGAGTCTTCATGATGGGGGCCTCCTGCCGCGACGACGAACTGTGCGCACCGGTATTGATCGGATGACACGGCGTCGCATGCAGGGGACCTTGTACCCGGTCGGAAGGCCTCGATGGCCGACGACTGGGCGCCGCGAGCCGGCCACGCCGGCGAGCGCTGTTTTTGCGCGCACGCACGCGCCGCCTCGATCTTCGGTGCGGCGCGTGGTGCCAGGCGCGATGGATTTCAGTGGAAATCCATCGCCTCGGGATCAGGCTGTAACGATCAGGCCTTGAGCTTGCGCATCTCCTCGGCCAGCACCCACAGCGCGCGGTTGAGCGACACCGTGCGGTCGATGCTGCCCACCGGCCGGGTGTGCAGCCGCCGGCCCTGGACGCTGCGGCCCGGCTGCCCACCTTGCATGACGTTCGACTGAATCCGGTTCATG
>JANORB010000238.1:0-17946 GCA_031415135.1 Methylibium sp. | reverse complement strand
CCACACGCTCCTGCTCGCGCGAGCGGATCGCGCCCATCGGCAGCTCCTGGTTCTCGCTCCGCACCGCGGCCACGACCTGGTCGACGCTGATGCCCAGCGCTTCGAGCGCCGCCGGCTTGAGGTACAGGTTGACCTGCCGCGAGATGCCGCCGACGACCGACACCGAGCCCACGCCGCGCACATTTTCAAACCGCTTTTGCAGCACCTGCGAGGCCCAGGTCGTCAGCTCCTGGGGCGAGCGCTTGCCGTCGGTCGACAGGATGGCGACGTTGTAGACCGGCTGGCTGGCGGGGTCGAAGCGCGAGATGCGCGGGTCCTTGACCTCATCGCGCAGCAGCGGGCGAATCAGCGCCACTTTCTCGCGCACGTCTTCGGCCGCCTTGCGGCCATCGACATCGAGGTTGAACTCGACGATCACGACCGACGTGCCCTCGTACGAACGCGAGTACAGCGAGCTGATGCCGGCCACCGTGTTGACCGCCGCCTCGATCTTCTTCGTCACTTCACTTTCGACGATCTCGGGCGACGCGCCGGGGTAGTCCATCGCCACCACGACGGTGGGGAAGTCGATGTTGGGGAACTGGTCGACCGACAGGCGCTGGTAGCTGAACAGCCCGAGCACGACGAAGGCCAGCATGACCATCGTGGCCATGACCGGGTTGTTGATCGAAACGCGGGTGAACCACATGGCGGCGCGCGACCCTTCAGCGCGCCGCTGCCGCCGACGCCGACGCCGACGCCGACGCAGACGCAGACGCAGACGCAGACGCCGGCAGTGCGGGCGAGGCCAATGGCGTGGGCAGCGCGGCAATCCGCACCGGCGTGCCGTCGCGCACCAGGCCGGCCGAGCCGGCCAGCACCTGGGCGCCCTCCGGCAGGCCGGAGGCGATCTCGACCCAGGGCTGGCCGTCGACCTCGCCGCGCAGGCCCAGCTGCACGGCCTTGAGCTGCGCCTTGTCGCCCAGCACCTGCAGCACATACGGCAGCGACTGGTCGGTGCGCACGGAAGACAGCGGCAGCGCGAGCACCTGTTTGGCGGTCGACGCGATCACACCCCTGGCGAACAGGCCCTGGCGCAACGCGGGCTGCGGGTCCACCGCCAGGTACACCATCACCGAGCGGCTGCCCAGCTGCGCGCTCGGGTTGATGCGCGCCACGCGGGCGCCGACCGGTGCTGCGATGCCGTCCACCCGCAGGCTGGCGCTGCGGCCGATGGTCAGCGCCGACACGTCCTCGGGCGCGATCGCAGCTTCGAGTTCGAGCCTGGACAGGTCGACGATCTCGACCAGCCGCGCATCCACCGACACCCGCTCACCGGGTTGCACCAGGCGCTGCGACACCAGGCCGTCGATCGGTGCGACCAGGGCCGCATCACTGCGCGCCTTGCGTGCCAGCTCGACCGCGGCCAGGGCGGCCTGCAGGTTGGCTTGCGCCGCCACGTCGTTGGACACCGAGGTCTCCAGGCCGGTCGGCGAGATGAAGCCCTGGGCCACCAGCGCGCGGTTGTTGTCGAGCGCGCGCCTGGCGATGTCGGCTTGCGCGCGGCTGGACGCGGCGGACTGTTCGGCCTGGCGCAGCTTCCAGTCCAGTTCGGTGGTGTCGAGCCGCCCCAGCAACTGGCCGCGCTTGACGCTGTCGCCTTCGCGCACCGTCAGCGACTTGACTTCGGCGGCGACCTTGGCCTTGACGATCGCGGTGTTCACGGCCTTCAGGCCACCCGAGACCTCCAGGGTCCGGGTCAGTTCGAGCCGGCGCGCGGTGACAAGGTCGGACGGCGCCAGGTCCAGCGACAGGCTGGGCTTGGCCGCGAGCGGCGCCTGCTCCGCCTTGCGCGCCTGCAGCGCGCGCGCGACAAAGGCGCCCAGCAGCGCGATCGCCAGCACCGGGATCGCCCACTTCAGCCAGCGTTTCATGAGCGGGGTTTTCCTTTTTTGGCGGCGGGTCGACGGGCTGCCGGGGGTCGGACGGGAGCGATCTTTGCCGGCGCCACCAGGCCGTGCAGCACCAGGTCGATGTGGGTGGCAATGAAGAGCTTGGGCTCGATCGTGTGGCCCACGCCGCACGCGCCGATCGAATGTTTGTGCATCACCAGGAACAGCATCGGCGCCATCAGCGCATGCACGACCTCGGGCACGTTGACCTGCCGGAATTCGTGCCGGTCGATCCCGCGCTGCACCAGTTGCGAGACCATGTGCTCGGCCGGGCGGATCACTTCATCGGCATAAAACTGCGCAATCTCGGGGAAGTTGCGCACCTCCGACATCATCAGCTTCATGATGCCCGAAGCGCGGGTCTCGCCGATTCGTTCCCACCACAGGCCGAACACCAGCGCCAGCAGATCGGACGTGCTGCCCTGGAACTCGCTGACGATGCCCACGCCCTCGGCGATCTGGTTCACCATGTTGTGGCGGATCACCTCCTTCAGCAGTTCTTCCTTGCTGGGGTAGTACAGATAGAGCGTGCCCTTGGAGACGCCGGCGCGCACCGCCACCTCTTCGGAGCGGGTGGCGGCAAAGCCTTTTTCGACAAACAGGTCGAGCGCGGCGTCGAGCAGCTCTTGCGGGCGGGCTTGCTTGCGGCGCTGGCGATTCGTGGTGGGCGGAGACATCAAAGATACTGACTGATTGGTCAGTAATGTAGTCGGCGTCAAGATGGCGGTCAAGTCAACCCGAGGTCAACACAACACCATGTCCCAGTTCATGTCGATCAGCATCTTTGATTTGTTCAAGATCGGTATCGGTCCCTCGTCGTCGCACACGGTCGGCCCGATGAAGGCAGCCGCCCTGTTCGCGCGCCGTTTGAACGACGCCGGCTTGTTGCCGGGAACGGTGCGCATCGAAGCGCGCCTGTACGGCTCGCTGGGTGCCACCGGCAAGGGGCATGGCACCGACAAGGCCGTGCTGCTGGGGCTGGAAGGCGCGCAGCCCGACAGGATCGATCCCGACAGCATCGCGCAGCGCCTGGCCGCCCTGCGCGAGCGCGGCACGCTGTTGCTCGATGGGGTGCACGCGGTGGTCTTCAACGAACGCACCGACCTGGTCTTTTTGCGCCGCGAGTCGCTGCCGTTCCATCCGAACGGTGTGCGGTTCAGCGCCTTCGGCGGCGACGGCGCGGTGCTCGACGAGCGCCGCTATTTTTCGGTCGGTGGCGGCTTCGTGGTGTCGCAGGAAGAAGCCGACGCGCCGCCGGGGCAGGCGCGCATCGTCGAAGACACGACGCCGTTGCCACATCCGTTTTCAAGTGGCGACGAGTTGCTGGCCGCGGCACTGCGCAGCGGCTTGTCGATCGCCGCCGTGGTGCGCCGCAACGAGCAGGCGTGGCGCAGAGACGCGGAGATCGATGCGGGCATCGACCGCCTGTGGGACACGATGAAGGCCTGCGTTGAGCGCGGCTGCCGCACCGAGGGGTTCTTGCCCGGTGGCATGAAGGTCAAGCGCCGCGCGGCCGAGTTGTTCCGCTCATTGACGCAGCGGCCCGAACAGGCGTTGAAAGATCCATTGACCATCATCGACTGGGTCAACTTGTACGCGATGGCGGTGAACGAGGAAAACGCGGCCGGCGGACGGGTGGTCACGGCGCCGACGAATGGCGCGGCCGGCATCATTCCGGCGGTGCTGCTGTACTACGAGCGTTTTGTGCCGGGCGCAAACCTCCACGGGGTGCGCGACTTTCTGTTGACGGCCGGCGCCATCGGCATGCTCTACAAACAAAACGCCTCGATCAGCGGCGCCGAGGTCGGCTGCCAGGGCGAGGTGGGTGTGGCCTGCTCGATGGCGGCCGGCGCGTTGTGCGCGGTGATGGGCGGCACGCCGGCGCAGGTCGAGAACGCCGCCGAGATCGGCATGGAGCACAACCTGGGGTTGACCTGCGACCCGGTCGGCGGGCTGGTGCAGATCCCGTGCATCGAACGCAACGCGATGGGCTCGGTGAAGGCGCTCAACGCCGCGCGCATGGCCTTGCGCGGCGACGGCACGCACTATGTGTCGCTCGACAAGGTCATCAAGACCATGCGCGACACCGGCCGCGACATGATGAGCAAATACAAAGAAACCAGCCGCGGCGGCCTGGCGGTGAACGTGATCGAGTGTTGAGGCTTGCGCGTAAAGAACCGTGAACGCCTCCGACACCGTGCCTTTGCACAAGCTGCCTAGAATCTTCGGCAATGAAAAACAGACTCTGGCTCAGCACCGGCGCGCTCGCGCTTGCTGTCGCGGGCGGCGCCGCCTGGTGGCTTGCGCGCGACCGCGACGCCGGGGTCAGCTACCGCAGCGCGAAGATCGAACGCGGTTCACTGCACGCGGCGGTGTCGGCGTCCGGAACGGTCACGCCGGTGACGCAGGTGCAGGTCAGCTCGCAGGTGTCGGGGCAGATCAAGGAGTTGTTCGTCGACTTCAACAGCGAGGTCACGCAGGGCCAGTTGATCGCCCGGCTGGACCCGGAGACTTTCGAGTACCGGCTGCGCCAGTCGAACGCCGATGTCGAGGCCGCGCGGGCCTCGGTGCTGACGGCGCAGGCCAATGTGCTGCAGGCGCTGGCGCAGGTGGGCAAGGCCAGGGTGGACGTGCAGGAAGCGCAGCGCGACCTGGAGCGCAAGCAGGACCTGGTGGCCAAGAATTTCATCTCCACGGTGGAAGCCGAGAGGGCGTCGGCGCTGGTTCGCAGCCTGGCTGAAAGCCTGAAGGCGACCGACGCCCAGGTCGCCGTGGCCAGGGCGCAGGCGCAAAACGCGCAGGCCATCGTCAAGCAGCGCGAGGCGCAGCTGGCGCAGGCGCGCGTGGATGTGGAGCACACGCAGATTCGCTCGCCGGTCACCGGCATCGTCATCAAGCGCAGCGTGGAAGTGGGGCAGACCGTGGCGGCCAGCCTGCAGGCGCCCGAGCTGTTCGTGATTGCCGCGAACCTGAACGACATGCAGGTCGAAACCTCGATCGACGAGGCCGACATCGCGCGTGTGCGCAACGCGCAGAAGGTCAGCTTCACGATCGACGCCTTTCCTGGCCGCAGCTTCGACGGCGCGGTGAAGCAGGTGCGCAAGGCCGCGGTGTCGGCGCAGAACGTAACCACCTACACGGTGGTGGTGGCGTTTGCCAACCCGGGCGCCAGCCTGTTGCCGGGCATGACGGCCAACGTGCGCATCATCACCGAGACGCGCGACAACGTGCTGAAGGTGCCGAACGCGGCGCTGCGGGTGCGCATCGCAGGGGTCGAACCGGCGTCGCCGCCAGCCGGCCCCGCGTCGGCGGCGTCGGCGGCGCGCACCGGCAAAACCAATGCGTGGTCCTGGATCGGTGCAGCCCAAGCACAACCGGCCGGCTCGGCAGCGACTGGCGCCACGGCGGCCGCGAGCGGCGCGCCGGGGGCCGCGCGGCCCGCAAGCACGGGCGCTGCGGGCGCTGTGGGCGCTGCCGGCCCGTTGCGCGATTTCCGCGACCGCCTGGTGAGTGAGCTGCAACTGGCGCCGGCGCAGATCGAAAAAGTCGACGCGCTGCTCGCCGAGGTGAGACCGCGTTTCGGCGAACTGCGCAGCCTCTCCGAAGACGAGCGGCCCAAGGCGCGCGACCGCATCATGGTCGACTTGCGCGCGCGGGTGGCCGAGCAACTGACCCCCGAGCAAAAGCCCAGGTACCAGCAACTGCTGGCCGAGATCGGCGGCCGCCAGGGCACACGCGGCCGCATCCACCTGCTGGGCAGCGACAACAAGCCGGTGGCCTACAACGTGCGGCTGGGCATCACCGATGGGGTGGCCACCGAGTTGCTCGTGGCGCCGGGCGCGCCCGGGGCCGATGCGCTGGTCGAAGGGGCCACGGTCATCACCGGCGTGATCAACACCAATGCCGCCACACCGGCCCGGCCGGCCACGCCGGGCGGGCCGCGGCCGCCGTTCTGATGGCCGCCGTTCTGATGGCCGCCTTTAACCGGGCCGCCACATGCCGCTGATCCAGGCCCGCGCGCTGGTCAAGACCTACAGCATGGGCGAGCAGACCGTGCACGCGTTGCGCGGTGTGTCGCTCGACGTCGAGGCCGGCGAATTCGTCGCGATCATGGGCGCCTCGGGTTCGGGCAAGAGCACGCTGATGAACATCCTGGGTTGCCTGGACCAGCCCAATGCGGGCAGCTACCACCTGGCCGGTGAGGCGGTCGAGGCGATGGGCGGCGACCAGTTGGCGTCGATTCGCAACCGCCGCATCGGCTTCGTGTTCCAGCAATTCAACCTGCTGCCGCGCACCAGCGCGCGCGAAAACGTCGAGCTGCCGATGGTGTATGCCAACGTCAGGGTGGCCGAGCGGCGCGCGCGTGCGCTCGACAGCCTCAAGCGCGTGGGGCTGGAAGAACGTGCCGACCACACGCCCGCCGAGCTGTCGGGCGGGCAGCAGCAGCGTGTGGCCATTGCGCGCGCGCTGGTCAATCGGCCGCAACTGATTCTTGCCGACGAGCCGACCGGCGCGCTCGATTCGCAAACCGCCGACGACATCATGCGGCTGCTGGCCGGGCTGAACCAGCAGGGCATGACGGTCATCATCGTCACGCATGAAAACGATGTGGCGGCATGGGCCCGGCGGCGCATCGTGTTCAAGGATGGCCGGCTGATCGAAGACCAGGCCCAGCAGCCGCACCGGCCCGAGGCGGTGGCGGGATGAACACGCTTGCAGCCCTGCGGTCGGGATGAACACGCTTGCAGCCCTGCGGTCGGGATGAACACCTTTGCAGCCCTGCGGTCGGGATGAACACCTTTGCAGCCCTGCGGTCGGAATGAACACCTTTGCAGCCCTGCGGTCTGCGTGGCGCGCGCTGACCACCAACCTGATGCGCAGCATGCTCACGATGCTGGGCATCATCATCGGCGTGGCGGCGGTGATCACGATGATCGCGGTGGGCAGCGGTGCGCAAAAGCGGGTCGAAGAGCAGATCAAGGGCCTGGGCTCGAACATCATGCTGGTGCTGCCGGGCGCGCAGACCGCGGGTGGTGTGCGGCTGGGCGCGCAGACCGGCCAGACGCTGACCGAAGAAGACGCGCTGGCCATTGCCAGGGACGTGCCCGAAGTCCAGGTGGCCGCACCGTCGATGCGCACCGGCACGCAGGTGGTGGCGGGCAACACGAACTGGAGCACCTCGGTGTTCGGCACCACGCCCGACTACCTGGAAGTGCGCGACTGGCCGCTCGAAGCCGGCCGCGGCTTCGAAGCCTCCGAAGTTGCCGGCTCGGGCAAGGTGGCCATCATCGGCCAGACCGTGGCGCAGCAGCTGTTCGGCGACACCGACCCGATCGACCAGACCATCCGCGTGCGCAAGGTGCCGCTCACGGTCATCGGCCTGCTGGCGCGCAAAGGGCAGAACTCGATGGGGCAGGACCAGGACGACGTGGTCGTTGTGCCGCTGTCGACCTACCGCAACCGGATCCAGGGCAACACCAGCGGCCGGCTCAAGCGCGTCGGCTCGATCAGCGTGAAGGTGCTCGAAGGCCAAAGCATGAAGGCGGCCGAGGCCAACATCCGCGAACTGCTGCGCCAGCGCCACCGCCTGCAGGCGAGCCAGGACGACGATTTCAGCGTGCGCAACCTGACCGAAATGCTGGCCGCGCAGGAAGAATCGAGCCGGGTGATGACGCTGCTGCTCGCTGCGGTGGCCGGGGTCAGCCTGCTCGTCGGCGGCATCGGCATCATGAACATCATGCTGGTCAGCGTGACCGAGCGCACGCGTGAGATCGGCCTGCGCATGGCGGTGGGCGCGCGCGCGCGAGACATCCTGTCGCAGTTCCTGATCGAAGCCGTGACCCTGAGCCTGATGGGCGGCGCCATCGGTGTGGTGCTGGGCGCCTTCGCCACCTGGGGCGTGGCCGAATTCGCCGGCTGGCAGGTGGCGCTCAGCGGCCAGGCGGTGGCGCTGGCGGTCGGGTTTTCGGCCGCGGTGGGCGTGTTCTTCGGGTTTTACCCGGCGCGGCGCGCGTCGGCGCTGCTGCCGATTCAAGCGTTGCGCTACGAGTGACATCCAACCGGGAGCTTGCCGTGAAGGGTCGCCGTCCGTTGATCGTCCTGGCCGCGTCGACGCTGCTGCTCGGCGCCTGCGCCGGCGTGTTCGGGCCGCGCAACATCGAGGTGTCGCAAGAGCGGCTGCGACAGCTCGTGGCCCAGCGCTTCCCGGTCAGCAAGCGCTACCTGGAGTTGCTCGACGTGACGGTCAGCTCGCCGCGCCTGAGCCTGCTGCCCAACACCAACCGGATCGCGACCCAGCTTGACGTGAGCGCCAGCGACCGGCTGCTGCGAACCCCGCTCAAAGGCACGATGGACCTGAACTACGGGTTGCGCTTCGAGCCGGCCGACAACACGGTCCGGCTGGCCGACGTGCGGGTCGAAAGCTTTCTGATCGGCGCCGCACCCGGCCCGCTGCAGAACCAGGTCAATCGCATCGGCCGGCTGCTCGCCGAGGAGATGCTGGACGGCCAGGTCGTGCACACCCTCAAGCCCGAGGACATGCAAAGCGCGCAGGGCCGGGGTTACCAGCCCGGCGATCTGAGGGTCACCACGCGTGGCATTTCGCTGACGCTGAACCCGCTGAAGTGAGGATTGCTGCGCGGCTTGCCGCGGCGCGGCCGGCTCGCCAGGCCCGGCCTGCGCTGAACGGCGGAGCGCCCCCGGTATCATCCGCCGCTGTTTGAAAACCGGGGGCTCTGTTTGGACATCACACTGTGGGTCAAGGCCGCCATCATGGGCATCGTGGAGGGGCTGACGGAATTCCTCCCCATCTCCAGCACCGGCCACCTGATCCTGGCCGGCGCGCTGCTCGGCTTCGACGACGAGAAGAGCAAGGTCTTCGACATCGCCATCCAGACCGGTGCGATTTTCGCGGTGATGATCGTTTACTGGCAACGCCTGCGCGAAACGATGCTGGGCCTGGGCAACGACGCGAAAGCGCAGCGCTTCGCGATCAACGTGGGCATCGCCTTCGTGCCGGCGGTGGTGCTCGGGCTGCTGTTCGGCAAGGCCATCAAGGCGAACCTGTTCACGCCGCTGGTGGTGGCCAGCACCTTCATCATCGGCGGCTTCATCATCCTGTGGGCCGAGCGGCGCACCACCGCGGCGCGCATCCATTCGGTCGACGAGATGACGCGGCTCGATGCGCTCAAGGTCGGCCTGGTGCAGTGTTTCGCGATGATTCCCGGCACCAGCCGGTCGGGTGCCACCATCATCGGCGGCATGTTGCTGGGCATGAGCCGGAAGGCGGCGACCGACTTCAGCTTCTTTCTGGCGATCCCGACGCTGATCGGCGCCGGTGCGTACAGCCTGTTCAAGGAGCGCGCGCTGCTGTCGGCGGCCGACATCCCGCTGTTCGGCATCGGGCTGGTGTTCTCGTTCCTGTCGGCCTGGGCCTGCGTGCGCTGGCTGCTGCGCTACATCACCACGCACAACTTCGTGCCGTTTGCCTGGTACCGCATCGGGTTCGGCATCCTGGTGCTGGTGTCGTCGTACGCCGGCTGGGTCAACTGGTCGGGTTGAGCGGCGCAGCGGTGTCAGACCTTCTCGAACACCAGGTCCCAGACGCCATGCCCCAGCTGCATTCCCCGGTTCTCGAATTTGGTCAACGGCCGGTACGCGGGCCGGGCCGCGAAGGCCTCGGCCGTGTTGCGCAAGGCCGGCTCGGCGCCCAGCACCTCCAGCATTTGCTGCGCATAGGGCTGCCAGTCGGTGGCGCAATGCAGCCTGGCGCCGGCGGCCATGCGGCTGGCCAGCAACTTGACGAACGGCGGCTGGATCAGCCGGCGCTTGTTGTGCTTCTTCTTGTGCCAGGGGTCGGGGAAAAACACCTGCACACCGGCCAGTGAGGCCGGCGCCACCATGCGCTCCAGCACCTCGACGGCGTCGTGCTGGATCAGCCGCAGGTTGTGCAACCCGAGTTCGCCGATGCGCTTGAGCAGCGCGCCCACGCCGGGCGTGTGCACCTCGATGCCGATGAAATCGGTGGCCGGCAGCGCCTGCGCGATCTGCGCGGTCGCGTCGCCCATGCCGAAGCCGATTTCGAGCACCTGGGGCGCGACGCGCCCGAAGCTGGCGCCAAAGTCATGCGGCGCCGCGACAAAGGGCAACACGAACTGCGGGCCCAGGTCGGCGAGCGCGCGCACCTGGCCTGGCCCCATGCGCCCGGCGCGCAGCACGTAGCTGCGGATGCCGCGCTGCCGAAGGTCGGCGGCTGAATCGATGGGGATGGGCATGGCCAGTGGGTGGGCAGGTCGGCAGAAATAGGCGGCTGGGGCCACGCTGTTCCGGCGATCGGCGAACGGGGCGCGTCCATAGGCTCGCAGGATGACGAATTGTGCCCGACGCGACCCCGCTCTACCCCTGTGGCGACCCCTGTGGCGACCCCTGCTTTCGAAGCTGCTCTGCGGCGTGGCGATCATGACCCTGAACGGGGCGGAGGCCGCGCCGTTGCGGCCCGACTCGCTGCCGGCGGTGCTGGGCAGCGGCGCCCAGCCGGCCAGCGTGATGGCCGCGTTGCGCCATGCCGGGCTGCCGCCCAGCAGCCTCGGGTTCTATGCCAGGCCGGTCGATTCGGTTTTGCCGCTGACCGCGCTCAACGAAGAGCTGCCGTTCGTGCTGGCCTCCACCACCAAGGTGGTGACCTCGCTGGCGGCGCTGGACCTGCTGGGGCAGAACTTTCGCTGGCGCACCTACGCCTACGCCAAAGGCGAGGTGGTCGGCGGGCGCCTGATCGGCGACCTGTTGATCGTCGGCGGTGGCGATGCGCGGCTCAGCACCGACGACCTGCGCCAGTGGTTCGCCGAGATCCGTGCGCGTGGCCTGCGCGAGATCAGCGGCAACATCGTGCTCGACCGGTTTGCGTTTCAACTCAGCGACGGCGACCACGCCAACACGCCCGTGCCCGGGCAAGACCGGCCGCACCACAGCTGGCCCGATGCCCTGCCGCTCGACGAAGGTGTGCTGCGCATCGACGTCACACCCACGCGCACCGCGCGCGCCGCGCTGAGCGTGACACCGCCGTTGCAGGGGGTTGCCGTGATCAACGCCGTGCGCATGGGCAGTGGTTGCGCGGCCCATGCCAGCCTGAGCCAGGCGGACGGCCAGATGCGCTTGCTGGTGAGCGGATCGTGGTCGCAGGCCTGCGGCGAGCGGCGCATCCAGTTCGTGCCCTTGTCGCACGCCGAATTCAGCACCCGCGCATTGGCCGGGTTGTGGCTTGAGGCGGGCGGCACGCTGGGCGGAACGGTGATCGACCGGGCCAGTGCCAGCGGCTCCGGCACGCTGCAGCGCGACGCGCAGGGCGACCTGGTGCAGCCCTGGTCGACCCACCGCTCCGACATGCTGGCGCAGGTGGTGCACGACATCAACAAGACCAGCAACAACCTGGGCGCCCGCAATCTGTTGTTGAGCCTGTCGCAGGGCTTCCCGGTGAAGGCCGCCACGCTGGCCGGCGCGCAGTTGCGCGTGCATCTGTGGCTGCGGGCCCAGGGACTGGCCCTGGGCGACATCGAGATCGACAACGGCGCCGGGCTGTCGCGCACCGAACGCGGCAAGCCGCGCGCGATGGTGCAACTGCTGTGCAATGCCTGGGACGGCCGCAACGCGCAGAGCTTTGTCGATTCGCTGCCGATCGCCGGCGTCGACGGCACCCTGGCCCACCGCATGCGGCGCGGCCAGGCCACCGGCCACGCGTTCCTGAAAACCGGCTCGCTGCTCGACACCCGCGCGCTCGCGGGCTATGTGCGGGCGCGCAGCGGCAAGGTCTACGCGGTGGCCGCGATGGTGAACCACCCGGACGCCGCCCGTGCCACGCCGGCGCTGGACGCGCTGATCGAGTGGCTGGCGCGGCACGGTTGAGCGGGCGCGCGCGCATCGTTGCCGTCAATGCCGCGCAGTAGAATGGCGCCCGTCAAGCGGGTGTAGTTCAATGGCAGAACGGCAGCTTCCCAAGCTTCATACAGGGGTTCGATTCCCCTCACCCGCTCCAACCACCAAGGGCCCGCAGCGGGCCCTTTGGCTTGTCTGGGTCGCGGCCTTTGTGCGGAACCTCGCGCTTGGCCGCTCTTGTGCGCGTTCCAACGGATGGTCAGCGCCTCGCTTCGTGCGCATGATGGACGCCAGTTGTCCACCCTCGCACCATGGCCTCGGTCCTTCAAGTGGTTTGTCTCAGCGCGGCGCCGCCCGACTTGTCGACGTCGGCGTACGGGCCATTCGTGTTGCACGCCTGTGCATCGCTGGATCAACTGTCGGACCGCTTGCGCGAGCAGCCGTATGACGCGGTGCTGGTCTCGGCCGATCCGCGCTGGCCCGCCGAGCGGCTGCTGCAGTGGCCGGCGTGGTCGCATGCGGTGATGGACAGCGCGGTGGTGGTGGTGGCGCCCGAACCGCACCCGCTGCTGGCGACCCGGCTGATCCAGCGTGGCGCGCAAGACGTGGTGCCGGTGCGCGAATCGAGCGGCGATGCGCTGGCGCGCGTGCTGCGGCTGGCCATCGAACGCAAGCGGCTCGAGGTGTCGGCACGCCAGGCGTTCGCGAACGACCTGGCCACCGGCCTGCCGAACTTGCCGCAGCTGCTGGAGCACATCACCCACCTGCTGGCGCTGCGCGAGCGCGAGCCGGCGCCGATGGCCTTGCTGGCGCTGCGCGTCGAGGGTGTGGCGGCGGTGGAGAGCCGGCTCGGCACCGAATCGGCCAACGTGCTGCGGCGCCAGCTGGCCCAGCGCTTGCGCGCCGGCCTGCGCGCCAGCGACGTGGTGGCAGCACTCGACGGCGATGTCTTCGCGGTGTTGCTGGCCTGGCTGGAAGCACCGGACGATGGCCACCGGGTGGCGGCCAAGCTGGCCCTGGCCGCACAGCGGCCGTTTCAGGTGGCCGGGCACGAGCTGTCGCTTTCGGTCACGCTGGGGGTGAGCCAGTTTCCGATGCACGGGAAGGTGGCCGACGTGCTGCTGCGGCGCGCGCTCGAGCAGGCCACCGCCGCGCCGGTTCAGCCGCCCGAGCCGTCCCGGGCGCTCACCGCGCTGACTGCGCTGACTGCGCGCGAGGCCTGAACGGCGCCCGCGCTACCGGTGGCGCCAGCGCCACCAGCCCCATCCCGCCAGCGCGGCGAGGATAGCCAAGGCCAGCGCCAGCCACCCCAACTCGGGCAGCGACGGGCTGATGGCGGGGGCTGCGGGCACCGCGCCGGCTTCGGTGGAGAACGGGTTCCACGCGGCGCTGCCTTCGGTCGGGTTGGCCTGGGCGGCGGCGTTCGCCCCCGCCCCCGGCCCGGTCCCTTTGGTCCAGACAGCGGTCGCCGCGACGGCTGCCAGAGGAACCCCGCCGCTGCCGGCAGCTTGGGACGCATCGAACCATTGCCATGTGCCGCCGCGCCGCGCCAGCGTGGCCGGGCCCTGCCAGTCGGGCGGCATCGGTTGATGCGCCACGCGCTGGGGTTGGTCCTGGCCGATTTGCCAGCGGTGAACCTCCAGCCATGGCAGGCCTTGCTGAAAGGTCTGCACCGCGATCAGCGCGGCGCCGTCGTCGTCGAGCTGCAGCGCCAGCGCTTCCGAGGTTTCGAGGCCGTTGGCGCGCATGACGCCCGCGGCACCGAACCCGCTGTCGGCCGCGCCGTCGCCGCCCAGCCGCCACAAGGCGGCGCGCTCGACCGCCTCGCCTTCAATCTGCCCGAGCACCAGCGCCGAGCCATCGGGGAGCGCCAGCACGTCGGCGCCATAGGCCTGCGCATCGGGCGACGGGATCAGGCTGCGGCCCTGCAGGCCCCAGCTCAGGTCGATGCGCCCGTCGGGCAGGAAGCGCAACGATGCGGGCACCGAGTGGCCTTCCATGCCGATGGCCGCGCCCACCACCAGCACGCGCCCGCTGTTGTCGAGCCGGACCGAGCGTGGCCCCGGACTGTCGGCGCCCAGGCTGAACACCACCCGGCCCGCGTTGCCGAACTGCCGGTCCAGGCTGCCGTCCGGGTTGCGCCGCTCCAGCCACTGGGCGTTGTCGCCGGCCGTGCCGTCGGCAACGATGGCGATCTGGCGCCCATCGGCCAGCCTGAGGCTCCAGCCGGCGGCCACCGCCAGCGCCGCGCCGCAGGCCATCGCGCCCGCGGCCACCGAGCGCGCCACCCAATTCATTTCAGGATGTCACCCAGGCACAGGTACTTGATCTCGACATAGTCGGCCATGCCGTGGTGCGAGCCCTCTCGCCCCAGGCCGGACTGCTTGACGCCACCGAACGGCACTTCGGTGGTGGAGATCAGGCCGGTGTTGACGCCCACCATGCCGTATTCCAGCGCTTCGCCGACCCGGAAGACGCGCCCGATGTCGCGGCTGAAGAAGTAGCTGGCCAGCCCGAACTCGGTGTTGTTGGCCAGCGCGATGACCTCGGCCTCGGTCTTGAAGCGAAACACCGGCGCCACCGGGCCGAAGGTTTCCTCGCGCGCGCAGAGCATCTCGGACGTGACTTCAGACAACACCGTCGGCGCATAAAACCGCTCGCCGATGCGCTGGCCGCCAACCACCACCCTGGCGCCCTTGGCCAGCGCGTCGCTGACGTGGCTTTCGACCTTGGCAATCGCCTGCGCGTCGATCATCGGCCCCTGGCTGACGCCGGCCTCGAAGCCGTTGCCGACCTTGATCGCGCCGGCCTTGGCCGCCAGCTTGGCGACGAAGCTGTCGTACACGCCGTCCTGCACATACAGCCGGTTGGCGCACACGCAGGTCTGGCCGGCGTTGCGGTATTTGCTCACCATCGCGCCTTCGATGGCGCTGTCGATGTCGGCGTCGTCGAACACGATGAAGGGCGCGTTGCCGCCGAGTTCGAGCGAGAGCTTCTTGATCGTCGGCGCGCACTGCCGCGCCAGGATGCGGCCGACCTCGGTGGAGCCGGTGAACGACAGGTGGCGCACCACATCGCTGTCGCACAACACCTTGCCGATGGCAATCGAGCGCTCGGCGTCGGCGCTGAGGATGTTCAGCACGCCCGGCGGCATGCCCGCGCGCTGCGCCAGTTCGCCCAGGGCAAGCGCCGACAGCGGCGTCTGCTCGGCCGGCTTGATGATCACGGTGCAGCCCGCCGCCAGCGCCGGCGCCACCTTGCGCGTGATCATCGCGATCGGAAAGTTCCACGGTGTGATGGCCGCGCACACGCCGATCGCTTGTTTGATGACGAGGTAGCGCTTGTTGTTGTCGGTGGTCGGGATGGTTTCGCCGTAGACGCGCCGCGCCTCTTCGGCAAACCACTCCAGGAAGCTGGCGCCGTAGCCCACCTCGCCTTTGGCTTCGGCCAGCGGCTTGCCTTGTTCGGCGGTCATGATGCGGGCCAGGTCGTCGGCATGCTGGTGCAGCAGGTGGAACCATTTCATCAGGATGCCGCCGCGCTCTTTGGCCGTCTTGTTGCGCCAGGCCGGCCAGGCCTGGTGTGCCGCGGTGATGGCCGCTTGCGCCTGCGCAGCACCCAGGTTGGCCACGTCGGCCAGCTTCAGCCCGGTGGCCGGGTCGGTCACGTCAAAGCGCGCGTCGCCGCGCAGCCATTCGCCGCCGACCAGCGCATCGGTCTTCAGCAGGCTGGGGTCGTTGAGGGTGGAAAGCGGAGATGTTTTCATGTCCATGGCGAGGTTTCCGGCCCGAGGGGCCATGCTGCTGCAGGGCATGACTGTACTGCGTTGCAGGCCGCCCGGCCGCCGCACAGGCTTGCCGGCGCGCGCTGAACCGGCCCCGGTAAAATCGCCGATCCGCGCCCACACAACCGAGCTTGCGCGACACCTGAAAGCCCCTGGATGAAAGCCTCAGAAATCCGTTCGCAGTTCCTCAGCTTTTTTGAATCCAAGGGCCACACCATCGTTGCCAGCAGCCCGGTGGTGCCGGGCGACGACCCGACGCTGTTGTTCACCAACGCCGGCATGAACCAGTTCAAGGACGTGTTCCTGGGCTTCGACAAGCGGCCCTACAACCGCGCCACCACGTCGCAAAAGTGCATACGCGCCGGCGGCAAGCACAACGACCTGGAGAACGTGGGCTACACCGCGCGCCACCACACGTTCTTCGAGATGCTCGGCAATTTCAGCTTCGGCGACTATTTCAAGAAGGAGGCGATCGCCTACGCGTGGGAGCTGCTGACCGAGGTCTACAAGCTGCCCGCGGAAAAATTGTGGGTCACGGTGTATGCCGAGGACGACGAGGCTTACGACATCTGGAACCAGCAGATCGGCGTGCCGGCCGAGCGCATCGTGCGCATCGGCGACAACAAGGGCGCGCGCTACGCGTCCGACAACTTCTGGATGATGGGCGACACCGGCCCGTGCGGCCCGTGCACCGAGATCTTCTACGACCACGGGCCCGAGGTGGCCGGCGGCCCGCCGGGATCAAAGGACGAAGACGGTGACCGCTACATCGAGATCTGGAACAACGTGTTCATGCAGTTCAACCGCGACGAAGCGGGCGTGATGCACAAGCTGCCGAAGCCGAGCGTGGACACCGGCATGGGGCTGGAGCGTTTGACTGCGGTGCTGCAGCACGTGCACAGCAACTACGAGATCGACACCTTCGCGAACCTGCTGGCCGCAGCGAAGAAGGCGGTCGACGCCAGCGGCGCCGGCGACTGCGACAAGGACTCGCCTTCGCTGAAGGTGATTGCCGACCACATCCGCGCCTGCACCTTCACGGTGGTCGACGGCGTGATTCCCAACAACGCCGGCCGCGGCTACGTGCTGCGCCGCATCACCCGCCGCGCGATCCGCCACGGCTACAAGCTCGGCGCACGCAAGCCGTTCTTCCACACGCTGGTGGCCGCGCTCGTGGCCGATATGGGCGATGCCTACCCCGAGCTGCGGCAAAACGAGAAGCGTGCGACCGAGGTGTTGAAGCAGGAAGAGGAAGGTTTCTTTCGCACCATCGCCAACGGCATGGAAATTCTCGAAGCCGCGCTCGCCGGGGGTGCCAAGACCATCGACGGCGAAACCGCCTTCAAGCTGCACGACACCTATGGTTTCCCGCTCGACCTGACGGCCGACGTGTGCCGCGAGCGGGGCGTGAGCGTCGACAGCGCCGGCTTCGACGCCGCGATGACCCGCCAGCGCGACCAGGCCCGCGCCGCAGGCAAGTTCAAGATGGCTGCCGGCCTCGAATACGGCGGTGCCGCCACCGCGTTCCACGGCTACGACCAGCTCGTGCACGAAGGTGCCAAGGTCACGGCCGTCTACATCGACGGTACGCCGGCGAGCAGCGCGAAAGCCGGCGACGACGCCGTGATCGTGCTCGACCACACGCCTTTTTACGCCGAGTCCGGTGGCCAGGCCGGCGACACCGGCGAGCTGCGCAACGCGACTTCGCGCTTGCTCGTCGAAGACACGATCAAGGTGCAGGCGGCGGTGTTCGGCCACCACGGGCGCGTGGTCGAAGGCGAGATCAAGGTCGGTGACGTGCTGAACGCGCGCGTCGACGCCGAGCGCCGCATCAAGACCGTGCGCAACCACTCGGCCACGCACCTGATGCACAAGGCCTTGCGCGAAGTGCTGGGCGAGCATGTGCAGCAGAAGGGCTCGCTCGTGACGTTTGAGCGCACCCGCTTCGACTTCGCGCACAACACGCCGATGACGATCGGGCAGATCGCGCAGGTCGAAGCGATCGTGAACGCCGAAATCCTCGCCAACGCCGCGACCCAAGCGCGCGTGATGCCGATCGAAGCGGCGCAGAAAACCGGCGCGCTGATGCTGTTCGGCGAGAAGTACGGCGACGAGGTTCGAGTGCTCGACATCGGCAGCAGCCGCGAGCTGTGCGGCGGCACGCACGTGCAGCGCACCGGCGACATCGGCCTGTTCAAGATCGTCGCCGAAAGCGGCGTGGCTGCCGGGGTGCGGCGTGTCGAGGCGGTCACCGGCGAAAACGCATTGGCTTACCTGCAGTCGCTCGAAGGCACGGTCGCGCAACTCGCCGGCGCCTTGAAGGCCGCGCCTGCCGAAGTGCCGGCGCGCCTGACGCAGGTGCTC
>JANORB010000237.1:0-6855 GCA_031415135.1 Methylibium sp. | reverse complement strand
TTGTCGCTGCGATATTTGTTGACGCCGACGATCACGTCGCGCCCGGCGTCGATGCGGGCCTGCTTTTCGGCCGCGCTGGCCTCGATCTTCAGCTTGGCCCAGCCGCTATCGACTGCCTTGGTCATGCCGCCCAGGGCATCGACTTCTTCGATGATCGTCCACGCCGCGTCGGCCATCTCCTGCGTCAGCCTTTCCATCAGGTAGCTGCCGGCCCAGGGATCGACCACATTGGTGATGTGCGTCTCCTCTTGCAGGATCAACTGCGTGTTGCGCGCGATCCGCGAAGAGAACTCAGTCGGCAGCGCGATGGCTTCGTCGAAGCTGTTGGTATGCAGGCTTTGAGTACCGCCGAAGACCGCCGCCATAGCCTCGACTGTGGTGCGCACGATGTTGTTGTACGGGTCCTGCTCCGTCAGGCTCCAGCCGCTGGTCTGGCAATGCGTGCGCAGCATCAGGCTCTTCGGGCTCTTGGCATCGAAGCCCTGCATGATCCGGCACCACAACAGGCGCGCGGCGCGCATCTTGGCAATCTCGAGATAGAAGTTCATCCCGATGGCCCAGAAGAACGACAGCCGCGGCGCGAAGTCATCGACGTTCAAGCCCTTGTCGATGGCGGTCTTCACATACTGCTTGCCGTCGGCCAGCGTGAACGCGAGTTCGAGCGCCTGATTCGCGCCGGCCTCCTGCATGTGGTAGCCGGAGATGCTGATCGAGTTGAACTTCGGCATCTTCTCTGCCGTGTAGGCAATGATGTCCGCCACCACCCGCATGCTCGGCTCCGGCGGGTAGATGTAGGTGTTGCGGACCATGAACTCCTTGAGGATGTCGTTCTGGATCGTCCCGCTCAACTGCGCAAGCGGCACGCCCTGCTCTTCTGCCGCGACGATGTAGCCCGCCAGCACCGGCAGCACGGCGCCGTTCATCGTCATCGACACCGACACCTGGTCCAGCGCAATGCCGTCGAACAGTATCTTCATGTCCTCGACGCTGTCGATGGCCACGCCGGCCTTGCCGACGTCGCCGCTCACGCGCGGGTGGTCGCTGTCGTAGCCGCGGTGGGTGGGCAGGTCGAACGCCACGCTGATGCCCTGGCCTCCGCTGGCCAGCGCGTTGCGATAAAAGGCGTTCGACGCCTCGGCTGTGGAGAACCCGGCGTACTGGCGAATCGTCCACGGCCGCACCGCGTACATGGTGGCCTGCGGGCCGCGCAGGAACGGCTCGAAGCCCGGTAAGGTGTCGGCGTAGGCCAGCCCCCGCAGGTCGGCGGCGGTGTACAAGGGCTTGACTTGAATGCCTTCGGGTGTGACCCAGTTCAACCCCTCCAGGCTGCCGCCCGGCGCCGATTTCGCAGCGGCGCGGCGCCAAGCGTCAAGCGAAGATGAATCTGCCAGCGGTTCGTCAGCCATGGTGGACGCGGGTTCGTCGTTGAGCAATAATTCAAAACTGAATTATAACGTTGCTTGCGCTCCTCGAACCCTGAATCACATGCGGAACTCTCGCCGTCCCACCACAAGGCCCCGCTGATGTCGGCCGCCGCATCAATGCGCGCCAAGAACGCCGCCGGTCGCAGCACGCGCGCGGCGCCACGCCGCCTGCCTCAAACCGCGCTCTATGTACAGGTCGCCGAGAAACTGCGCGCGCGCATTCTGAGCCATGGGCTGGGCGCCGGCAGCTGGATCGACGAACAGGCCCTGGCAGCTGAATTCGGCATCAGCCGCACGCCGCTGCGCGAGGCCTTGAAGGTGTTGGCCGCCGAAGGCCTGGTGACGATGAAGATGCGCCGCGGCGCCTACGTCACCGAAGTCTCGCAGCGTGACCTGTCAGAGGTCTTTCACCTGCTGGCCTTGCTGGAAAGCGACGCCGCCGCCGCGGTGGCACAACGCGCCACGGTCGAACAAATCACCGAGCTGGAGGCCTTGCACGCGCAACTCGAAGCCGCTGCCGGCGATCGAGACCGGTTCTTTGCGGCCAATGAAGCCTTCCACATGCGCTTGCTGGCGCTCGCCGACAACCGCTGGCAGGTGCAGATGGTGGTCGACCTGCGCAAGGTCATGAAACTCAACCGCCACCACTCGCTGTTCAAGCAGGGCCGGCTCGAAGCGTCGCTGGCCGAACACCGCGCCTTGATGGCGGCGCTGCGGCAGCGCAACCCCGAGCGGGCCCAGCAACTGATGCGCGAACACATGGCCAACGGTGAAGAAGCGGCGGCGCTGGCATGACCGCCGCATGACCGCGGTTTGACCGCCGCTTGACCGCGGCTTCAGCGCCGCCGAACTGCCGCCCACTGCGACAATCGTGTCGATGAACCGCCCCACGCTCAGCCTGATTGCCGCCGTGGCCCACCACGGCGCGATCGGCAAGGACAACGCGCTGCTGGTGCATCTGCCCGACGACTTGCCGCGCCTCAAGCGCCTGACGATGGGCGCACCCATCATCATGGGGCGCAAGACCTGGGACTCGATCGGTCGGCCTTTGCCAGGGCGGCGCAGCATCGTCGTCACCCGAGATCCGCACTGGCGCGCCGCCGGCGCCGAAACGGCGACCTCGCTCGACGCGGCCCTGGCGCTTGCAGCGTCGGCGCCCAAGGTCTTCGTGATCGGCGGCGCGCAAATCTACGCGCTGGCGCTGCCCCTGGCCGACGAGTTGCTGCTGACCGAAATCGATGCGGACTTCGTGGCCGATGCGTTCTTTCCGGCGTGGAATCGCGCCGACTTCAACCAGACCTCGCGGCAGGACCTGACCCGCCCCGATGGCCTGCACTACAGTTTCGCCACCTACACCCACAGAAAAGAGAAATGACATGTCCGGAGCCGGTTTTCACGTGCATGGTCCGCACGACCACGAACTCGAACACGCAGCGCAGCACGAGCCTGAAGGATTTGCCGGCAAGCTCGCGGTGATGACGGCCATCATCGCCACCGTGGGCGCGCTGTTCGCCTACATGGGCGGCGCGACCCAGGCCAACGCGGGCCTCTACAAGAACGACGCGGCGATCAAGAAGACCGAGGCGTCGAACCAGTGGAACTTCTACCAGGCCAAGAGCGGCAAGCAGAATCTGGCCGAACTCGCGGTCGAGTTGGCGCCGGAAGCGCGCCGTGGCTTCTACGCCGACGAAGTGAAACGCTACAGCGCCGAAAAGAAAGACATCAAGGCGGTCGCTGAAAAGTTTGAAGCCGAATCGAAAGACTGGGACAGGAAAAGCGATGAACAACTGCACCAGCACCACCGCTGGGCGCAAGCGACGACCGCATTGCAGATCGCCATCGCGATGGCGGCCATCGCGCTGCTGACCAAGAGCCGGCGCTTTGCCTATGGCGTGGTCGGCCTCAGCGCACTCGGCCTGGGTTTGGGCGCGTTGGCGTGGCTGCACCTCTGATGCCATGAAACTCGGCCACCTGGAACGAGAGACAAGGTTGAAGCTGACGCCGACTGTGCGCGGTGGCCGGTAGCCCTGTGTCTGCCAGCACACAGACGAAAACCTCAAGTGCTCGCAAGCTTCCCTTCAGGCCCATCAAGCCTCACGACGAGGCCTGGGGCAATCATCATCGCGCCCGCCGCGCAGTGGGAACGCGGGTGGCGTTGATGTTGTGAGTTCTTGATGCCGATGCGCGATCGGCTCCCGGGCTGTTGCTCGCGACCATGGGAGACCGACATGGGCTCAACCAGGATGGCGTTGCGCATCGGCGGTTTCCCGTGAGTCGACGCGCATGAAGATGCCAACTCTTGTTCAGGAGAATCGAAATGCCGCGATGCAATGGGTTGATTATTGGATTGCTCATCGGAACCGGATGGGCTGCGAGCGCTGTGGCTCAAAGTCCAGCCGCAATCGCTGCATCGGCTGCCGCGGCAAGCCCGAAGGACTGGCAAGCGCCCGACATCAGCAAGCTGCCCGACGACAAATACGGCCAGATGGTGCGCAGGGGCAAGGCCCTGATGGAGGAAACCTACAAGCACATCGGACCTGAGGCCAAGGCCGTGAACAAGCGCTACGCCGGCAACAACCTGGCCTGTACCTCCTGCCATATCGACGCGGGCGGCCGCAAATTCGGCAACCCGTGGGTCGGCACGTTCGTGAGCTTCCCGCAGTACCGCGGGCGCGAAGACGCGATCTCCACCACCGAGGAGCGCATCAACGGCTGCATGGAGCGCAGCATGAACGGCCGCAAGCTGCCACTGGACAGCGATGAAATGAAGTCGATGATGTCGTACTTGAAGTTTCTTTCGACCGGCATTGCTGTCGGCGCGAAACTCGAAGGTGGCGGCACGCTCAAGCTCAAAGCGCTGGCGCGCGCCGCCGACCCTGTGGCGGGCGCAAAAGTCTATGCGGCGACCTGCGTGGCCTGCCATGGCGACAAGGGCCAGGGCATGCGGCGCGGCAAGGCGGGCGATGCGAACGGCTACCAGTTTCCGCCGCTGTGGGGGCCCGACAGCTACAACAACGGCGCCGGCATGGCGCGCATCACCTTGGCTGCGGGATTCATCAAGGGGAACATGCCCAGCGGCATCACCCACACCACTGCGGTGCTGACCGATGAACAGGCGTTCGACGTGGCGGCGTATGTCAACAGCCAGCCGCGACCGGCCAAGAGCAAGCTCCAGGCGGACTTCCCGGCGCGCAAGAACAAGCCGGTGGATGCGGCGTTTGCGCCCTACACGCCGGGCTTCTCGGCGGAGCAGCACAAGTTCGGCCCGTGGCAGCCGATTCAGGAGGCGCGAGAAAAAGGCGTGGTCCCGCCCAAATGACGGCCGAGCCAGCAGTGCGCGACATGTGTGAGCTGCTGGCCTCGCGCACCTCGCGGCCGGCGCGATTCGGCAGAGTCAGCGCAAGGCAAATCCTGGGGCGCAAGTCGGCGCCTCAGGCGACCGCGCCGAACAGCGCCCCGGCGCCAGCGGTGATCGCCATGGCCAGCGCACCCCAGAACGTGACCCGCCAAGCCCCCTTCAGGACACTGGCACCGCCGGCGCGCGCGGAGATGAAGCCCAGCACGGCCAAGAACACCAGCGAGGTCGCCGAGACCGAAACAAGCAGGCCTTGACGGGGCGCCAGCGCCGTCACAGCCAGCGGCAATGCGGCCCCGATCGCGAAGCTGGCGGCCGACGCCAACGCCGCCTGCACCGGCCGCGCGCTGGTGAGCGCGGAGATGCCGAGCTCGTCGCGCGCATGCGCACCCAGGGCGTCGTGCGCCATCAGTTGCCCGGCCACCTGCTGGGCCAGGCCCGGTTGAAGCCCGCGGGCGACGTAGATGGCGGCCAGTTCGCGCTGTTCGGCGGCCGGCTCCTTTTGAAGTTCGGCCCGCTCGCGCGACAGGTCGGCGTTCTCGGTGTCGGACTGCGAATGCACGGACACGTACTCGCCGGCGGCCATCGACATGGCCCCCGCCACCAGGCCGGCCACACCGGTCACCAGAATGTTGTGCTGGGTGGCGCCGGCGGCGGCGACACCGACCACCAGGCTGGCGGTCGACACGATGCCGTCGTTGGCGCCGAGCACGGCTGCGCGCAGCCAGCCGATGCGATCGGTGCGGTGGCGTTCAGGGTGGGTGCTGCGAGCCATCGGGCGGCTTGTCAGAGCACCGGCGCTGCGTCCACGGCCCGCACCTACAGCACCGGCGTGGGCGCCAGCCGAACGATTTGTTCGGCGTCGCTGCCCATGAAGACGCGCCCCACGCCACGCCGTCCGTGGGTGCCGAGCACGATCAGGTCGGCGTGCCAGTTCGTCGCTTCGGCGACCACCAGGTCGCAGACGCGCCCGCCCAGACTGTCGAACAAGGCCGTGTCGACCGGCACGCCGCTGGCTTCGACGCGTGCCTTGGCGGTCTTGAGGAGGGTCTCGCCGGCTTCGCGCAAAAGCGGCAGCAGGTCGGCGGTCATCGCACCCATGCCTTCCATGCCCGCAGCGTAGAGAAGCTGGTCCACCACATGGACCAGCCGCACGCGGGCACCGGTCAACCGCGCCAGTTTGACGGCCTCCGCCAGCCCGCGGTCGGAGGTGGGGCTGCCGTCGACGGGAACGAGGATGCGGGTGTACATGGCGATGCCTTGATTGAATGGAGCGGAGTGCGGAGTGCGGAGTGCGGAGTGCGGAAGCTGGAGTCTTGCGGGCGCCGCGCCGCGGGGTTTGACCCAGATCAACGGCGTGGCAACGCGGCATCTGCGTGAATCGAGGGCCACCGGCCGGCCGCAGGCCCCACCGCCCGGCCGAGATCAGGCCGGCGCGTAGCCCGCGCCGCCAAGCACCGACTCGATGGTTCGGCGGTCTTCGGTGGTGTCGATGCGAACCTGGTGACTGTCCAGGTCGATCTCGACCTTCGCGAGCGGGCCGACCTGCTGGATGGCTTGGGTGACGACGCTGACGCAATGGCCGCAGGTCATGGTGGGGATGACGAATTCGAGCATCGGTGTTCCTTGGCTTGTTGGAGCAGGGAGGTTCGGCCTTGCGACGCTGGTGGCACCGGCAAGCAGACCTGCGGCACCCTTGCAACTCGAACGGTGTTGTAGCGCAATCGGCTTGACATTAGTCTCTAGACGGATGAGTTTTGACATTTCAGGCGACCTGATTAGCGACCATGTTCAGCCAGGGCTCCTCCCTCACCCCAGCCCTCTCCCGCAAGCGGGCGAGGGAGCCAACCCGGGCTCCCTCGCCCCTGTACTCGGGGGAGAGGGTTGGGGTGAGGGGGCGGCGCGCGGCGTAGCTGAACATGGTCGCCAATCAGGTCAGGCGAAGACTTCAATGCGCGGCAGCCATGGCAGGAACGATGTTGAATCGTGTGAGCGAGCACGCTGCGGCGATGGCGGCACGGCCCAGGCGCGTCAAGTAGTAGCGATAGGTATGCGTGACCTTCTTGATCAAGCCGA
>JANORB010000236.1:0-3001 GCA_031415135.1 Methylibium sp. | reverse complement strand
TAGTTGCTGCGCGCCCCCGCCAGCGTGCTGGCCGCCAGCACCACCGCCACAAAACACAGCACCATGTCGGCCACCATCGCGGTAAACGCCGCTACCGATACGTGGTGCCGAAATACCATGAACATGTTGGGTCCCGTTCCGTGCCTTGCAAACACCGCTGCGGCCCGTTTGGGCCGCCCCGCCGCCAGGGTCGGCTGCAACCGCTGGTGAGAACCATTGTCGGGGTGTAACCATGGTTCGCCATCCCATGATCGTGGGGGACGGTTTTCGCACGCGTGTCACAGTCCACGATCATGGGCCCATCGCGTTCATCTGCAACGACAGCCTTGTGCGTTGCAACCGATCGCCAATGACACGCGCTATCTCGTCAGCCCGATGAAACGCAGCCCGGCTCCGGTTGCGATCACCCGATCTGGGCTGAGCTATTCTGTGGCGCACGTGCACAAGGTTCCGCATGACCCTCACTGAACTTCGTTACATCGTTGCGGTGGCACGCGAGAAACATTTCGGGCGTGCCGCCGAGGCTTGTTTTGTGTCGCAACCCACGCTGAGCGTGTCGATCAAGAAGCTGGAGGAAGAACTTGACGTTCGGATCTTCGAGCGCGGTACCAGCGAGATCAGTGTGACGCCGCTGGGCGACGAGATCGTGCGCCAGGCGCAATCCGTCATCGAACAGGCGGCGGCGATCAGGGAAATTGCCAAACGCGGCAAGGATCCGGCGACCGGCCCGCTGCGACTGGGCGTGATCTACACCATCGGCCCCTACCTGCTTCCGGACTTGGTGAGGCTTGCCATCGAACGAATGCCGCAGATGCCGTTGATCCTGCAGGAGAACTTCACTGTCAAGCTGCTGGAGATGTTGCGCACCGGCGACCTGGTCTGCGCCATCATGGCCGAACCCTTTCCTGATACCGGGCTGGCGGTGGCGCCGCTCTACGACGAGCCCTTCATGGCCGCGGTGCCCAAGGCCCATGCGTTGGCGCGGCGCAAAAGCGTCAGCACCGACGAGCTCCAACGCGAAACCATGCTGTTGCTCGGTACCGGCCATTGTTTTCGCGATCACGTGCTGGAGGTCTGCCCGGAGTACGCCCGCTTTTCGAGCGATGCCGAGGGCATTCGCAAGAGCTTCGAAGGCTCGTCGCTGGAGACCATCAAGTACATGGTGGCCTCCGGCATGGGCGTCACGGTGGTGCCGCGACTCAGTGTTCCCAAGGAGGCTCAACCGCACATCAAATACATCCGCTTCAGCGCGCCGGTGCCAACGCGGCGTGTGGTGTTGGTGTGGCGGCGCACATTCACGCGTTACGAGGCCATCGCCGCGCTACGCAACGCCATTTATGCCTGCGAGCTGCCCGGCGTGCATCGGCTGACGGCATGAAGAAGTGATGGCGTTTTGAAACTCTCCGGACCGCTAGGCCAGTTCAGCGGAGAAATCCAGCAGCGGCCGTCGGCGCATTTCGACCGAGCTGACCCAGCCTGCGGTGCGGCCGTGCGTGCAGCTCTGAAATCACGCATGCCTTGAGGCTTGAGGAGGCAATCGATCCCCGATTCCAGTTCGATCGGCAGAGCCGTCGTACGCGGCGACTTCTCCTATGTGTCAGCAACTCTGTGCCCGCCGTCCCGCTCTCATCGGAGGAGACCGCTATTTCGGAAGGCTTTTCCAGGCCCGCAACAAGGTGCGCAGCGCCTCCGGCGCGTTGGCGGGCGCGGCCTGGTCAGCCTGATTCCTGGAATTCACGCCGTGGCAGGAGGCGCAGACGCGCACTTCGCCAGGTTGCAGGGTGACCCAAACGCGCTCTCGCACCACGGCGTTGCCCGCTGCATCAGTGGTTTGCCACGACAACGCGCGACGCGCCGGCACAAAAGCCGCTGTCGAGCCGTCGGCGGCGATCTTTACGCTCCCCGCCGGGCCCGTTGGGTTGGCCGGGTTCTTGCCTTTGGCGTCGTGCATCGGCTGGGCAATGGCGCGGCGCCCGTCGTAGATGCTGTAACCCCGAACCTGATCGGCCTGCACGATCTGGAAGTGCGAGATGTCGTACACCTTGCCGCCCTTTGGAGACACGGTCTTGACCCCACCCGGCACCTGCAGGTTGAACGGCTGCTGCACATCGCCACGGTCGCGGCTGGTCTGGTTGCGGGTGACGATCATGGCCAGGTCGTTGGTCTTGAGCCAGGCCCGCAATGCCCCTTCGTCGACGGCTTCTTCGGTGAACACCGAGCGCTCGGCCGCTTCCATGGCCACGGCCGCGCGGGTCGGCCGTGTGCGAGAGACGACTTCCACCGCTTCAAGCTCCCACAGCAGGCCGCTGAAATTGACCTTCGCGTCCGGGCTCCAGTACGACAGAGTCTTGTTGATGCCGCCGGTCAACGACGGACCGGGCACATAACGCCCCGAACTGTCGGGGGTCAGCTGCTTGATGCGGAAATCCAGCATCTGGTCCGGGTCGGCTGCGGTCGTCGGCGTGTGGGTGGCGACGAATTTGCCGTCCGACAAGGGCAAAGGGTTGCGGAAGCGTCCGCCCGTGTTGTCGGGATCGGTCAAGTCGGAGAACACCATCTGCTCGGGGTTGGTGCCAATGCCGCCGTTGAACCTGACGAGCTGGTCGGTCGACAGCGAGCCGAACTCGCGCGCAAACGTGGCGTAGTAGGTGCCGGGCCGGGCCGGGTCTTCCTTGATGTGGTACAGGCCGCCGTCGCCGCGCAGCGTCTTCTTGTTGGCGTGCAGGGTGTCGTCGGTAAAGTCCGACAGCGCGGTGTCGCTCGTGAACGACCGTGGCAGGAAACCGAAGCCCATTTCCTGAACGCCCACGTGGTTGAGCGTTTCCTCTTCGGTGCCGTCTTCATTCATCTGCCACGGCGTGAAGCGGTTGTTGGTGTAGCCCGCCACCGGACCGAACACGCTGCTCGATGCCGAGCGCGGCTCGGGGAACACTTCGGCCTGCGAGCTGAGCTTGCTGGCGCCGGCACTTTCGTCCGAGAAGTTGAATGCGCCGTAGGCAGC